>DITR01000180.1 GCA_002422175.1 Alcaligenaceae bacterium UBA6179 | reverse complement strand
AAAATAAAGTGAGTGCTGAGGCGGGGCCAAAGGTTAAGAAACCCACCAAAGAAAAACCAATATAGATAGCCATTAAACCAATCGACATCGCGCTGACAAGCTCTAGCGTTGCTGATGACAAAAAAGCGACTCGCAACACTTTCATCGACAAGCTACGATATGTTTCTGCTGCTTGCTCAACACTTTCTGAAGAAGCCTTTAACGCCCCCTGGCGTCGCAACCATGGCAAGGCTTCAAGTCGGTCTAACAGTTGACTTGCAAGCGCTGCCTGCTGATCTTGTTGCGATTTGTGAACCGCTTCTGTACCCCACCCAATCAACACCATAAAGAATGGAATAAGCGGCGTTGCCAACAATAATAATAAGCCAGCAACCCAATCAACACCCAAACAAACCGCAATAATAATCAAAGGAACAATCATTGCTGTGATGCGTGCAGGTAGGTACTTAGATAAATAACCATGCAATGCATCAACTTGCTCTATATGACGTTGTGCCCACCATGCCGTGTTACCTTGGGCTTGAAGGTTGAATGGGCCTGCTTGATTGGCGTGCACAAGCAATTGCTGCCGAAGGTGCTGACGCAAGCGAGCCGAAACACCTCGCCCCACTCGATCGCGGTAAAGATGTGCCATAAAGCGCAACATAATGGCTGCCATCGCTGCAAGCCAAAGCCAATCAGCGGGCCTTTGATGCGTAATAGCTAAGCTGATCAATTCAGCCACCGCGGCTGAAAAACCGATCAGCCCGATTACGCCCACAGTCGNNTCGATGCAATCGCAACCTTTTTAACCTCAGGTGCCGCGTCAGCTTTAAGTTGACGAAGAAAGATGGCCGGCTCTTGATCAGTTATTGGCAGGGGAAAGTCTTGAGGGGGTGATGAAGAATCATTAATCGCTATTTACTCGAGTGTAAACCTGCATGTTACACAATGAGTCACAGTATAGTGCTCAATAGCATCTTCGGCTCAATTAAGCCTGTCAACCCTAACTATGAAGCTTATTTCATTAATTCAGGCAACCACAGTGCAGTTTGGGGTAACGAAATCATGACAATCAATAAAATTATCATCATTGCAATGAATGGCAAGGAACCAACAATTACATCACCAATGCTGACGTGTTTTCGTCCTATACCTTGAATCACAAAAAGGTTTAAGCCCACAGGTGGCGTCAGCACTGCAATTTCCATCGTGATGGTGTAGATCACACCAAACCAAATTAAGTCATAGCCTGATGCAGCAATTAAAGGATAAATCGTTGGCAGGGTTATGAAAGTCATCGACACTGGCTCTAAAAACATGCCAATAATGATGTAGAAAGCAATCACACACATCAACACCACAAAGGGTGAAAGATCAAATGCTAGAAAATAGCTGGTGAACTGCTGTGGTATTTGGTAGTAATTCATCACAAAACCAAATAAAACCCCTGCAGAGAGCAGAAAACCCAAGTAACCCATTGTTCGCATGGTGGCCATAATCGAATCAATAAATGCCGACTTAGTCAACCCGCCCACCCAGAATGCCAACAACAAAGTCACCGCTGCCGCCACGGCCGCCGCTTCGGTTGGTGTTGCAATACCTGCGTAAATAGAAATGGTAATGATGGCACCAATCAAAATGACTGGACCAACTGTCATGAGCATTGCTTTTTTTGACCAACGTTGCACATGCTCGGCTTCAGGCACATGGGTTGGGTACAAACGCGCCCAAATCACAACAACCAATACAAACAGCGATGCGAGTAATAAACCAGGTATCACACCCGCCATAAACAAGCGGCCAATTGATTGGTCAGTAACAATGCCATAAAACAATAAAATTAAACTGGGCGGTAGCAGAACGCTCAGCGTGCCACCCGCGGCTAATACACCACTCGTCAGGCGACGGTCATAACCCAGCTTAATCATCTCTGGCAACGCCACCCCGCCAATCGTCAAAGATCCAACCATTGATGACCCGCAAACCGCACCAAAACCTGCGCAAGCACCTATGCTGCCATATGCAGCAGAGCCCCGAATGGGAATGCCATTGTGCATAAATCGATAAAGATTAGGCCCAATATTAGATCGCCCAATCAGTTCGCCTAAAAAAACAAACAAAGGCACTGACAATAAGATGTAATCGATCCAGACGCCCCAGAGCTTTAGCTCTGTGCTGACCATCGAAGTCGACAACCCCTGAATGTTAAGTAAAAATGGCAAGGATGCTGCAGCCATTGCAAAGGGTATGGGTAAGCCGATAAAAATCAGCAGCATCAAAAGGCCCATCAGTGCCAGCCCAACCTCGTACCATTCCATCATGATCGTGAATCCTTAGGGTGATCAGACCCAACTTGGACTTGCCATAGTAGGAGCATGCGTAGAAAAACATAACAGGTAAATAAAACCAGCGCCATGGCACTGGGTATCCAAAAAAGGTAGCGAGGCCACAACAAAATTTCAGAGGCCGAACCAGACTCAAATGATTTAAATGCGGCATTAACGGCTGCATAAGAAAAGAAAAACCCAACCACAAACATGATGAAATAATTTAAAGAGAGTAGCCATCGTTTAGCAGACCCTTTAAGCCCATCAACAAGAAAAGTAACGGTTGGGTATGCGTTTTCACGTAGCGTATAGGCCAATCCTAAAAAAGCGACCGGGAACAGCAGTAACGCCGTGGCCTCAGTCACCATGCCATCAGGGCTTGAAAAAAAATAACGTTTAATCACACCATAGGTGATCCAAGTCATCTGAACCAAAATAATGGCGCCGCCCACCAATGCAAATGCCTGGGTCAGTCGTTCTGTTAGTTGTGTCAGTATTTTTAGCATGGTGTGTGGTGATTGATCAGACCCGCTCGCAAGAGCCGCCTGATCAATCAAGCCTTATGATCCAAATCGTTATTGGGTTTACTCGGTGTACGTTTTAAAGAGTGTTTTAACTTGGCCTGCAAGCTCAGGGCCACAGTCTGTATCGACCACGGCATTCCATTTGGTCTGTACATCAGTAACCAGCGCCGTACGCTTTTGTTTGGTTAATGAAACGGCTGAACCGCCACCCTTCATAACGGCATTGCCAACTTGTTCATTCACCCAGCTTTCATAACGAGGCTTAAGCCAAACTTCTGATTCAGTAGCGGCAACCATCAAAGCCTTTTGATCAGCAGGTGATAAAGTTTCAAGCTTCTTTTTGTTGATCATGTAAACAATGTTGCCATAAAACAAGGTTCCGTTAACCATGTAAGGCATGACGTCCCAAAGCTTCCAGGAACTGTATGTTGCCACACCCATGTTAATACCATCAACAACGCCACGCTCAGCTGACTGATAAACCTCTTTAGGTGCAATAAAGACAGGCTTGCCACCCCAGCCTTCAATCATCATTGATACCAGGGGACCAATAGAGCGAACAAGCTTACCTTCAAGTTTTGAAATGTCGCTGATTGGGCCTTTAAACCACCATTCTTGATCATAAGAGTAGTTAGAATTAATGAGTGGTACTAAGCCCGCTTTGGCTGCCTCTGGGCGCATTAAATCTGAATATTTAGCATCGAGCTCGATTTGTTTATTGAGATCAATCAGTGCTGGGTATAACGATGTGACGCGATAGCAAGCCAAGCGTTTATCTGCAGGCATCCAGCTAATATCAGACACACCCCCTAGAACGGCGTCAATACCTTCACTCCAACCATGTAATGTGGAAGAAGGATAAATCTGAACCTTGACACGGCCTTCTGTTTTTTGTTCTGCCAATTCAGCAAATTTTTTAAATCCATCAAAACGAATGTCTGATTCGTTGACATAAGTTGAAAGTCTTAATGTGGTGGCTGCTTGCGCACTGATTGCAAGCGAGACCCCAGTCAAACACAGTAAAGCCGTTACAGCCGTTTTTGCTAACTTTATAGGTTTCATAATAGGCACTCCTTTGTATGTAAGTTTATAAACTCGGGCGCTACAGACACTGCTAAATCAGAAAAATTATTTAAGGTAATTTGGCAAAT
>DITR01000073.1 GCA_002422175.1 Alcaligenaceae bacterium UBA6179 | reverse complement strand
ATTTGCCCTGTGGGTGCCTTAACATCAAAGCCGTTTCGCTACCAAGCGCGCACATGGGAACTGGCGCGTCGTCGCACAGTATCTATGCATGACAGCCTCGGTGCAAACTTGGTTGTACAAGTTAAAAACGATGAGGTTTTACGTGTTGTTCCCTTTGAAAATGAAGACATCAACGAATGCTGGATCTCTGATCGAGATCGGTTCGCCTATGAAGGGCTTTACACCGATCGCTTAACCACACCCATGATGAAGGGTGACGATGGCGTTTGGCATGAGTCAAGCTGGGCTGACGCTCTGCAAGCGGTCGCAAAAGGTTTATTAAACGTAAAAGAGACCTCAGGTGCTGGGCAAATTGGTGCACTGAGTACCGAATATGCCACCCTTGAAGAAATGACCTTATTGGCGCGCATCATGCGAGGCTTGGGGTCAGACAACATCGATGCGCGTTTGCGTCAAACTGATAATCGTTTGAACGAAGCCTTAACAGGCGTGCCGTGGTTGGGTATGCCGATTACAGATCTAGAAACGCGTGACCGTGTCTTATTGGTTGGTGCGTTTATGCGCCAAGATCACCCCCTCATGACGCAACGTTTACGCCAAGCGGCCAAACACGGCACACAAGTCAGTAGCATTGATGTCATGGCGCAAGATATGTTGTTGCCCTTAACCGCTCGCATGACAGTGCGGCCTTCTATGCAAGCCGATGCGCTGGCCCAAGTGATGGTGGCTCTGGCTGCGGTTAAGTCAGTGCCTGTACCGGTGGGTTTGACGACTGTTGTGGCTTGTGAAGCGGCCGTTAAAATTGCCCAAAGCATAGGTAGCGGCGAGCACGTCGCTATTTTGCTTGGAAACGGTGCTGTCAACGATGCAGATGCCAGTCGCTTAGCTTTGTATGCGCAGTGGCTCGCTGAGCATTGCCAAGGTACTTTAGGCTTTTTGACTGCAGGTGCAAATACTGTAGGCGCCTATCTGGCGGGCGCCATACCCAACGGTAATGGTCAAACTGCCCAAGATATGTTGTCAAAGCCTTTAGCCGCCTACATCGTTTTGCATGCTGAACCCGCACTTGATACCGCAGCAGGGCAACTGGCCGTTGAAACACTCAAAGCCGCTCAGTTCACCGTCGCTTTAACGCCATATATCTCTGCTGCGCGTGACTGGGCCCGTGTGATGTTACCCATTGCTCCGTTTACTGAAACGTCGGGTACCTTTGTGAACGCACAAGGCACCGCTCAAAGTTTCAAAGGAACTGTGCCAGGTTATGCCCAAAGCCGTCCGGGTTGGAAGGTTTTACGTGTGCTGGGTAATCTACTGAATATGCCTGGCTTCGATGAAGAGTCATCTGAGGCTGTGCGAGACACTGTTTTGGCAAGCAGTTTTCAAGACCGTTTATCGAATGTGATCAAAGGCTCATTTGAAGGGCTGAATCATGAGCCGTTGGCGTCCATTCATGAATCTGCTGCCCACGCGCTTGAGCGTGTGGCTGACACCCCTATCTATCGCTCAGATGCCGTAGTGAGACGTTCTGCGCCCTTACAAGAAACACACGCTTCGAAAGCACCGGTGGCACAAGCGAATTTGACGACCCTGACAGCATTAGGCTTAGCTTCAGGTGATGCCGTTAAAGTTATAACGACTTCAGGTGAATGGTTGACCACTATCGGTGTTGAGAAAACCTTGCCTGACGGCGTGATACGCACTGCGGGCGGTTTTGAATCAACAGCTAGTTTGGGTCATATTTCGAACCCCTTACATCTGGAGCGCGCTTAAACATGGAATGGTTCAACGCGCTAGAAAATTTTAGTATTGGGTTGATTGGTGCATCGGCTTGGTTGGTGCTCTGGACCTTAGTAAAAATCGTGCTGCATGTCATACCCCTTATTATTTGTGTGGCCTATTTGACCTTGTGGGAACGCAAAATGATTGGTGCTATGCACATTCGTTTGGGCCCCAATCGCGTCGGTCTTAAAGGCCTTGGGCAACCGTTTGCAGACACACTTAAGTTATTGACAAAAGAAGTGATCGTTCCGAGTCAAGCCAACAAGATTTTATTTGTGTTGGCTCCGGTGGTGACGCTGATGCCCGCTTTAGCTGCCTGGGCTGTGATTCCAGTAGGTCCTGAAACAGTGTTAGCAAATGTCAACGCCGGTTTGCTCTACATCATGGCCATCACTTCAATCGGTGTTTATGGCGTGATCGTGGCGGGCTGGGCGTCAAACTCTAAATATGCGTTTTTGGCCGCCATGCGTGCCTCGGCGCAAATGATTTCTTATGAGCTCGCTATTAGCTTTGTACTGATCACCGTTTTGCTAGTCTCAGGCAGCTTTAACATGTCTGAAATTGTGAATGTACAAAACCGTGGTTTTTTTGCTGATATCGGTTTGACATTCTTGTCATGGAACTGGATCCCACTGTTTCCTCTTTTTGTGATTTACGTGATTTCAGCTGTTGCGGAAACAAATCGTCACCCGTTCGACGTGGTTGAGGGTGAGTCTGAAATTGTGGCGGGTCATATGGTCGAATACTCAGGTATGGCCTTCGCACTATTTTTCTTGGGTGAATACGCCAACATGATTTTATTATCATGTATCGCGTCACTATTGTTCTTAGGTGGCTGGGCTGCGCCATTTGACATTGCCATTTTGAACTGGATCCCTGGCTGGATTTGGCTCGGTCTTAAAACGTTTTGTGTGGTGTCTCTGTTTATTTGGTTCAGAGCATCTTTTCCACGGTACCGTTACGACCAAATTATGC
>DITR01000157.1 GCA_002422175.1 Alcaligenaceae bacterium UBA6179 | reverse complement strand
GGCGACGAATTTTTAACGATTTATGCTTTTAACCAAAGTCTGCTTAAACAAGTCGGCGATGTCGTTAAGAAAGGGGAAACCATAGCGCTAGCGGGGAATACAGGCGGCCAGCTTGATTCAGCCCTATACTTTGAGATTAGACATAAAGGGGCACCCATTGACCCTTTGTTATATATTAGTTATTAAATGAGGCATTTAACCTCAACATATGGGTTTTAACCCTTCCGAAATGGAATTTGCATGCGCGTATCTCGTCTTCGTAATGTCGGATTAATCTGCTCAGGCCTAGTGGCCGGGGTGCTGTTGAGTATTGGCATTTCAGCCGTTGCCCAACGCACCACATCGCCGCTTCCTTTAGATGAACTCAGGCAGTTTTCCAACGTCTTTGCAGCAATCAAAAACAATTACGTTGAAGACGTCCCCGATTCAAAATTGATTAACGGCGCCATCGCAGGTATGTTGGCCGATCTTGATCCCCACTCTGCTTATCTAGATGCCGAAGCATTTAAAGAAATGCAAACGGCTACCCAGGGTGAGTTTGGTGGCTTGGGCATAGAAATTGGTACTGAAGACGGTTTTGTCAAAGTGATTTCGCCAATTGAAGACACCCCAGCCACGCGTGCGGGCATGCAAGCAGGCGACTTAATCATTAAAATTAATGACGCATCAACTAAAGGTATGTCTTTAACTGACGCTGTTGGTCTTATGCGTGGTCCCGTTAAAACGCCTATTACGTTAACTGTCATGCGCCAAGGTGCGCAACAGCCCATCGTGGTTAATTTAGTTCGAGACGTGATTAAAGTTCGTAGTGTGCGCAGCAAAATGTTGCCTAACGACATTGCTTATGTGCGCATTGCTCAATTTCAAGAGCGCACGGGCGCCGATTTAGTTAAACACTTGCGTGAGTTGAGCGCGACCAAATCACCGCGTGGTTTGATACTTGATTTGCGAAATGATCCGGGTGGCTTATTAACGGGTGCAATCGGTGTCTCGGCAGCCTTTTTAAAGCCCGATGTATTGGTTGTGTCAACTGATGGCCGTGTACCTGAAGCGCGCCATAAATATTTAGCCAACCCTGTTGATTATGCGCGTGGTGAAAGTGACTACCTGAACAATTTGCCAGCTTGGGCAAAAACAGTGCCTATGGTTGTATTGGTGAACTCAGGTTCAGCCTCTGCTTCTGAAATTGTGGCTGGGGCTTTGCAAGACCATAAGCGCGCCACCGTTATGGGCAATCAAACATTTGGTAAGGGTTCTGTACAAGTGATTTTGCCAATCTCTCAAGATACTGCAATTAAAATCACCACCTCACGTTATTTCACACCAAGCGGTCGTTCGATTCAGGCATTAGGTGTAACGCCTGATCTAATGGTTACTGATACAGCAAAGGGCGATTTATTTACTGTTGTTCGTGAATCTGATCTGCAAAAACATTTGGTCAACGGTCAAGGTAAAGAAGCTGATTCAAAAACTGAAGACATAACGATTATTGAAGAGGTACCTGCGAAGGGTGATGATGCACCTAAACCCTTCAAGTTTGGCGAGGCTGATGATTTTCAACTTGATCAGGCTGTCAATTTCTTGCTTGGTAAAACAGTCAACCGTGGTCCGGTTAGGTCGCGTAAAACAGCTTCGGCAACACCAGCAGATTTGACAGTTAAACCGGCTCAACCCGAGATGCCATCAACAAAAGAAAAGCCCGCTAAGCCCTAATGCAAGACGAACAACTGTTGCGCTATGCGCGACATATTTTACTTGACGATCTTGGCATTGAAGGCCAAGATCGTTTGCTGGCGAGTAAGGTTTTGATCGTTGGTGCGGGTGGCCTGGGTTCTCCTGTTTGTTTGTATTTGGCCTCTGCAGGGGTGGGTCATATCACTATCGCTGATGCAGACACAGTTGATTTGAGCAATCTTCAGCGGCAAATTATGCATTCTGATGATCGAGTGGGCCAACTTAAAGTAGAGTCAGCGCAACAAGCGATGCAACAAATTAACCCGCAAGTGGTCGTGACAACAATACCGCATCGTTTAGATGAAAAGGCCTTGGTGTTAGCCATGCAGTCTGTTGATTTGGTGATTGATTGCTGCGATAACTTTGCCACACGTCATGCCATTAATCGTGCCTGTGTTGCCACAAAAAAACCGTTGATATCTGGCGCAGCAATTGGTTACGAAGGTCAAGTCTGCGTCTACGATTCACGTATGCCCCAAAGCCCTTGTTACCATTGCCTATTTCCCGAGGTGCCTGGTGCACCTGAACTCAACTGCGCCACCACGGGTGTCTTTGCACCATTGGTAGGCATTGTAGGCAGCCTACAGGCCGCTGAGGCCATTAAAATGCTTACAGGTATTGGAGACGTGCTGTTAGGGCGTTTGGTGATGTTTGACGTTCGTCATATGCGGTGGCATGAAGTTCGGGTGCCCCGTGACCCTGATTGCTCTGTTTGCGTGCATTGACTGCGCGCGTCTACAACATCATTTCAATACAGGTTAAAAGATAGACGTTAATTTTTTAACGCTCTTTTACTGAGTAATAAATCACTTACTTTTTTTATGCGCATATCAACATATAACGAA
Organism: Alcaligenaceae bacterium UBA6179; assembly: GCA_002422175.1. Taxonomy (GTDB): domain Bacteria; phylum Pseudomonadota; class Gammaproteobacteria; order Burkholderiales; family Burkholderiaceae_B; genus Algicoccus. The sequence continues at coordinate 1,113 of DITR01000157.1, read as the reverse complement.
CGCCCGCGGGCATATTTTGCAAACGGTGTGCCAGGGTGATAGACGTGTACGGTTCTCATGCCAGCGACACGAGCCCCTTTAAGATTTTCAAGGGTGTCTTCAATCAACACAGTACGACGTGCCGCGACACCTTCGCAGGCCACAATATGACGCATGATGGCAACGGAAGGTTTCGGCCGGTATTGACCATGCAATTTTAAATGCTCAATCGCCCAAATAGCATCAAACAAATGATGCATACGTAAATGCTTCAGCACAGCAGTGGCGTAATGTAGTGGGGCGTTAGTGACCAACACTTTGCGCCCGACTAATTGCGCCAGTTTGCGATGAATGCCGCGTTCAGCTTGCACGAGAGATCTGACATCAAAGTCGTGGCTGCGTTTTAAAAAAACATGTGGATCAACCCCGTGATGTTTCACCATGCCGATTACCGTTGCACCATAACGCTTCCAGTAGGTTTGCCGAAGGTGTTGTGCTTGCTCGTCGGTAACATTTAGTGCTTCTTTGACGGCAACTGTCATGCCGGCACTGATATGCGTGAAAATACGGTGAGAAGTATTGTGAAGTGTGTTGTCTAGATCAAATAGCCATACCGGTTCATTTGGTCTGTGAGCCCTGTGCCGATGAATACGTGCACGCTTGAGGCGTGCGTTTTTTGGCCTCATCGCGACGAGATCATAGTGCCAACGCCCTGGTCGGTTAGTACTTCGAGCAATAAACAATGGGGAACACGACCATCAACAATATGAACAGACTTTACGCCATTACGCGCAGCATCAAGTGCAGAACTGATTTTGGGCAACATACCTCCAGAAATCGTACCATCCGCAAATAAGGCATCAATTGTTTTTGCAGACAGTTCGCGAAGCAGATTACCGTCTTTATCAAGTACGCCCGGCGTATTGGTCAGCATCAGTAACTTTTCAGCTGCAAGTACTTCAGCCATTTTGCCAGCCACCACATCAGCGTTAATGTTGTAAGCTAAACCGTCTTCACCAAAACCAATTGGTGAGATCACGGGTATGAATTGATCGTCTTGTAACGCTTTTACAACGGCTGGGTCAACTTGAGTGATGTCGCCTACCATACCAATATCATAGGGTGCATTGGCGT
>DITR01000050.1:5352-6876 GCA_002422175.1 Alcaligenaceae bacterium UBA6179 | reverse complement strand
AAAACATTAGGTTTACTGCGTGATCTGCAAGGTAAAAAATCAGTAGGCGTGATTGCTGAAGATGTAGCCGCAGGTTTAGTGGAAATAGCGAGGCCCGTTGGTGTGGTGTGTGCGGTAACACCTTCAACAAACCCTGGTGCAACACCCGCTAATAAAATTATTAATGCACTCAAAGGCCGAAACGCTGTAATCGTGGCACCTTCCCCAAAAGGGCTCGGTACGGCACAACGTCTGATTGAATTCATACACGAACAGTTAGATTTGATTGGTGCCCCTAGAGATCTTGTGCAAGTCTTGCCTTCGCCGATAAGTAAAAAATCAACTTCTGATTTAATGCGTTTGTGCGATTTAGTGGTCGCGACAGGTTCGCAAGCTAACGTTCGAGCTGCCTACACATGTGGCACACCCGCATTTGGTGTCGGTGCGGGAAATGTAGCCAGTATCGTAGACGAAACAGCCAATATTGATCTAGCCGCTGAACGAATTGTTCGCTCTAAAACTTTTGATAACGCAACCAGTTGTTCTGCTGAAAACAGTCTAGTGGTTGTGGCAAGTATTCGTGATGCTTTGTTAAAGTCACTTGAGTTGCGTGGTGCCTATTTACTCAGCAATGAACAGTCTAAGCCTCTTGAGCAGCTTATGTGGCCCCATGGCAAGCTTTCTGCTGAAGTCACGGGTAAATCAGCCGAAGTCATTGCTCAACTTGCAGGTTTTACTGACATGGTGTCGCGTAAACCTAAAATTTTGATGGTCGATCAAGATGCCAATAATGTGGGGGCTGACTATCCGTTTTCAGGTGAAAAACTCAGCCCAGTGTTAACAGTCTATACCGTGCCAGATTTTGAAAATGCCTTGCAAATGGTTGAGCGTATTTACCAGTGGCAAGGTGCAGGTCATTCAGTAGGTCTCCATACCAGTCAACCCAATCGCGCTTTAGAAATGGGTTTGCGTCTGCCTGTTTCACGTGTCATCGTTGATCAAGCACATGCCATCGCAACCGGTGGTAGTTTTGATAATGGGCTACCCTTTTCATTGTCAATGGGTTGTGGCACATGGGGAGGTAATAATTTTTCTGACAACATGAATTACCGACACTACCTGAATACCACACGTATTTCACGTCCTATTCCAGAAAAGATTCCAACTGAAAATGAAATCTTCGGATCATATTTTGATAAATATGGTGCAATTTAAAATGATGACAATCAGCCAGCTTATTAATCAGCAAGCCCAACTCACACCCAACAATACATATGTTTTAGAAGAAGCCAGTGGCCAACTTTTAACCTATGAGTCGTTGTTATCGAGTTGTGCTGCTGTAACGCAAGTTATTGCCGCGCATGGTTTACAGCCGGGTGAAACCATTTCAATTGTGATGCCTAACGGACTAAACACGTTGCGTATCTTGTTGGGGGCGATGTGGGGTGGCTATTGCGTTAATCCCGTCAATTTGCTTTCGCAGCCTGATCAAATGCGTTATGTGCTTGAGCACTCAGATTGCAAATTAATTATGGCAAGCCCAGA
>DITR01000050.1:3186-5320 GCA_002422175.1 Alcaligenaceae bacterium UBA6179 | reverse complement strand
GGCGAAATCTATTCATCAACAGAGCAACTCGAAGCATTTTCAAAGTTTATTGAAAGCCAAGTCGCCCCTCAAAACCCAGCTTTATTGATGTATACCTCAGGCACAACAGGTGTACCCAAAGGCGTATTGCTGACACAAGCCCAGCTTGCACATAATGCGTTGTCGATCGTTGCAGAGCATCAGTTAACTGAGCATGATCGGGTATTGGCTGTTTTGCCGCTTTATCACATCAATGCTTTTATGGTCACAATGCTGGCACCCTTAGTTTCTGGTGGAAGTTTGGCTTTAGTGCCCCGGTTTTCAGCTGCACAGTTTTGGAATCAAGCCTCAACCATGGCCTGCTCTTGGATCAATCTCGTACCAACCATGGTTTCTTACCTCATTGAGCATCCGGCCCCACCTATTTCAGTGACAGAAAATATAAAATTTTGTCGGTCAGCATCCGCTTCTTTACCGCCTGAACATCTTCAGGGTTTTGAGAAAAAATTTGGTTTAAGCGTTATTGAAACGATGGGTCTAACAGAAACGGCAGCGCCAGCATTTTCTAACCCTTTAAATCGCTCGGAACGTAAGCTGGGTTCAGTCGGTAAGCAAACGGGTTGCGAGGCACGTATTATTGATGATCAATTCAACGTCGTTGCCGATGGCGTAACCGGTGAGGTTGCCATTAAAGGTAACAATGTGATGGCTGGTTACTATAAAAACCCAAGTGCAACGGCTGCCACTTTTACACCAGATGGCTGGTTGCGAACGGGTGACCTGGGCCATCGTGATGCAGATGGTTTTTTCTTTATTACAGGTCGTATAAAAGAGCTCATTATCAAAGGTGGGGAAAACATTGCCCCGCGTGAGATAGATGAGGTGCTTTTACGTCACCCTGATGTTTTAGACGCTGCCTCAGTCGGTATTCCTGATAAGCATTATGGTCAAGAAATTATGGTCTGTATTGTATTGCGGCCTGATCGACAGACGGGTGAAGCTGAAATGCGCGCTTTTTGCGACATTCATCTAGGTAAATTTAAAAGCCCTAAGTTGATCTATTTTGTATCNNTGTTTAGATAAGAAAAGGCATTTTTCACCGCTTCAACGATGAAAAATGCCTTTAAGCTGGTCGTTTAAAAATTAAGCTTTTTTAGGTGCTTTGGCATAGCGTAGGTAGGGCAACTTAATGTCAATTTCACCAAACTTTTCTTTGGCTGCTTCATTTGAGAGACTCAAACCAACAATCACGTCTTGACCCGGTACCCAGTTTGCGGGTGTCGCAAGGGGCACACCATCAGTAATTTGAATTGCATCTAGAGCGCGTAAAATTTCTGCAAAATTACGGCCAACCGACATGGGGTACGACATGGTTAAGCGAATCTTTTTATCGGGCCCAATAATAAATACTGTGCGCACAGTCGCGCTATCAGCAGGTGTGCGGCCATCTGGTAAGTAAGCGTCAGCTGGCAACATGTTGTAGAGCTTAGCGACTTGTAGTGAACGGTCATCAATAATAGGGAAGTTTGCGGGTGCATCGGCAAAAGCTTCGATGTCGCGCATCCATTTATGGTGCTCTTCAACGCTATCAACTGAAACACCCATTACTTTAGTGCCACGCTTTTCAAACTCTTTAGACAATTGTGCAACGGCACCAAATTCAGTCGTGCAAACAGGTGTGAAATCTTTTGGGTGCGAAAATAAAATTGCGTAATGGTCACCCATCCAGCTATGTAGGGTTAATTCACCTGATGTTGAGTCAGTGGTGAAGTCTGGGGCAATATCGTTGAGTCGTAATGACATATTAAAAGTCCTTTTATGATTAAAGTAATGATGAGCTAAGTAATTATTCAAACAAACATGCTTAGTGATTGCTTACTGATTGCAACTGACTATCTTTTGCGATGTGCTGAATACTTTAAACAATCAATTTAAGGTATATCTCCATTTAATTACAAAAAACATAAAATGTATATTTGTATATTACTATGGCCTCTTAGTTAATCGTTATGGCAACTTTTGGTTCGAAGTTCATATGAACCGATTATGCAGACAGTTTTTCAACCAATGTAGCAAAGCGTTGAATGTAATTTGATAAAAATGAGCGTGTTGACTCATCTGCAACGTTGCCTTGTTCATCAATTAGATTGGGCTT
>DITR01000050.1:0-3117 GCA_002422175.1 Alcaligenaceae bacterium UBA6179 | reverse complement strand
ACATTGTTATTTTGAGGTTTAGAGCCCCAGTCAATTGCGTTTTTAAGAACGGCAGGTATAGAACGATTGTGTTCTGGCGTAACGATTAAAACACCTTGACATGCGGCCACCTCAGCAGTGAAGCGGTTCACTTCTGCTGGGCGGTTGGCTTCTAAATCGCCGTGATAAATCGGCAAATCATCAATCGCTATGAGCTCAAAGCTAAGAGAGCTGGGCGCTAGTTTAGTTAACGCTAGACCGAGTAATTGGTTAATTGATTCTTTGCGGCTGCTGCCAACAATAAGCGCTATTTTGTAAATCGACATAACACGACCTTTTATAAAAAATTCGATGATTTAGATTTGAGTGACAACGAAAAAAGCTTGACACTGTTCAGTATAAACAGTACCAAGCATATATCAATTTGAGGGTTGACCGCATACTTGAGCAACCTCAGTCACTCAGTAATGGGTCATTTGATGCCGATGTGCTAGGTCGAGGGGTTTTTTTTAGCGCCATAAAAGGCCAAATAAAACCAAAGACAACAGCGCCTACACCACATGCCATCAACGTTAAGGTCGCCCAATCTAGCCAGTAATTCATATCTCTAAATGAAGAAAGGGTTAACGTTGGTAAAGTAAAAAATGCAATAACTGTAACAATTAAGCCAATGATGAAGGTGCTTTTAAAGGCTACCAACCAAGACGCTTTTTTCTGATAAGTGACGAATGATATCGCCAACCAAATGATTGCTGCAATCAAAATGTAAGACAGAAAGCTTAATGCAATTTCCCACATAATATTCATGCCTAACCAAATTTCGTATGTCATCTTGTTCTCCGTTGTGGGGGTTAAACCCGCCCTTTTAATACAGCCACGTAGGCTGGTTTAAGCATGCCGACTTTCATGATCCAGCCAAAATAGCTCGCTTTTAAGGGTTCTATAACCGGTAGGGTGGGGGTTAAGTTGCCTGCATAGTCAAACTCAATCAACATGGCAGCCCCTTCACGCGTAATTAAGGGGCAAGACGTATAACCATCAAACGTCATGTTGGGCTCATTGCCTTTCATCACTTCTATCAAGTTATTCACCACAATCGGTGCGCTTTTTTTCACCGTTGCGGCTGTTTTTCCACGTGGTGTACCGTTTACATCACCCACACCAAAGACATTTTTGTAGCGTTGGTGTTGAAGCGTATCTTTATTAACCTCTAGCCAGCCGCCCGCTGCCATACCCCCCGTTTGCCAAGCGAGTGCACTGTTTTTGATGACATCGGGTGCGCGTTGAGGGGGCACAACGTGTACAAAATCGTAGGGTAAGATCGTTGATGCACCATTGGCTTCTTGAAATATAGCTTTGCGACCACCTATATCAATGCCAGTCAAAGTGCGTTGGTAGTTGACACCTATGCCTAAATTTTTCCAACGTGCCAAGACGTTTTCATTCACAATTTTGACGCCAAATATATTGTTCAATGCAGATTGAAACTGAATGTTTGACTGATTTAATGTGCCCGCCTGGCGCAAACGGTCTCTCAACATAAACGTCATTTTTAAGGGTGCACCCGCACACTTTAACGGTGTGCCAGGTAGCGTCATGATGGCATCGCCCCCCTTTTGAGTAAATGTTTGCATGGCTTCCCAACTCGCCAGTGCTGCTTTGGGGCTGGCGTACACGCTTGATAAGCCATTTTGCCCAATGGCTGCAACGTCCATACCTTCGATCAAGTTGTAATCAAGGTGAACACCCGTTGCGACGACTAAAAAGTCATATGGAATTTTTTGCCCACCCAATGTTGTTACGGTGTTCGCTTCGGGATCAACAGCCGTCACCATCTCTTGTACCCATTTCACACCTTCTGGGTGATAGTCGGCGTTGTTATCGCGTACCTTTTTGATTGGCCAGACCCCTGTGGCGACGAGTGTATAGCCTGGTTGGTAATTGTGTTCAACCTTGGCATCAATAATCGTGATTTCAGCGCCATCAAGTTCACGTCTCAGTCGATTAGCCACTGACACACCACCTAAGCCGCTACCCATGATGACAATTTTGGCATTCGTTTTAAAGGCTGCCTTGGCTTCTCTAGGGCTCGTACTCAGCACCACAGCACTTGAAACAAGGGGCGCCAAACTCGCCGTTTGTAGCCACCTACGTCGGATGGGGTCGGGTAATTTTTGCATTTTTTTGTCTCCGTTTTAATGGGCTTTAACTTCCGAACACGTTCACTTATTTTGTTGATTTGTAACGCTTATTGATGCGGAGCTTGATGGTTTTTTGCGGGCAAAACTTTAATTACACTTAAATATGAAATATTTATTTATAAATTGTAGGAGAAAATACTTTTTAAGTCTATGACATTCATGTTTTCTACTTTTAGAAAGGGGTAATGAGCTGCTAAACGAGCTGCTAAAGGAGCTGTTCATGTTGACGCTTTGAATTTTTTATCCTTCAAACGATTTGCAAAACGTAATGAGAATGATTATCATTACGTAAATTTACGTTTGTTAAGGGTAATTATGAAAAAGCATGTCTCTGTACTTAAACACCGACGAAATCAAGATAGGCGCATAAAGTTTATCGGTGCGGTACAACCCGCATTAAGTGCATTAGCTTTGGCCATTTTTTCTATGGGTTATGTTCAGGCGCAAACCAGCAGTTCAGCCCCCGCAACTGAAACGCTGCCATCAAATCAAACTGAAACACCGCAAACTGTGTCACAAACGTTTGATGCCATCACTGTCATGGGTGAAAAGCTCAATCAAGCGATGCCTTGGGCAACTCAAACAGAGCGTCAAACACTTGACGATTTACAAATTTTAAATTGGTCTGAATTTGGAAGCAGGGCTGAGCCGGGTGTGAATTACAACGCGAGCAACCGCAGCATCAATATTCGCGGTCTTGATCAAAATCGAGTGCTCACACGTATTGACGGTATTCGCCAATCGTATCTTAAAGATATTCGGGGTGATATGGGTGGGGTTAAAGGGGGCCTAAACACCATTGACTTTAATTCGCTGTCAGCCATTGATATCGTGCGGGGTAGTGACTCAAGTACGGTTGGTTCGGGGGCATTGGGTGGCGTAGTTGACGTGCAAACCCTCAATCCATCTGACTTGTTGGTAGGTGGCAAAACGTTCG
>DITR01000195.1 GCA_002422175.1 Alcaligenaceae bacterium UBA6179 | reverse complement strand
TCAGTGCGTTGATTTGAAATGGGTGATAAAAACTCGTGCAACAGGTAGCCGTGTGCACAATGTAATTCGATGCCATCAACCCCGATTTCTACCGAACGTTTAGCAGCTTTAACAAATGCCTCGCGCACACGAATTAAACCCGCTGCATCAAGGGCTCGTGGTAGTCGCTCATCAGGGGCGTGGCTGACGGCACTGGGGGCAGTTGTTTCCCAACCACCCGCGTCAAGGGGTATGAGTTTGCCAGTTTCCCAGGGTTTATGGCTAGACGCCTTGCGTCCTGCATGAGAGAGCTGAATAAAAATTTTGGTTGAGGCAATCGGTTTAATGGTGTCAATAACATGCTTAAGGGCAATGGCATGCTGCTCGCTCCATAAGCCTAAACAACCATCTGAAATGCGGCCGATATCTTCTACTGCGGTGGCTTCAATAATCAATGCTGCTGCACCCGACAAGGTGAGATTGCCCAAATGCATTAAATGCCATGAGTTAGCCATACCTTCAACTGATGAGTATTGACACATTGGGGCTATGACAATTCGATTGTTGAGCTTGACGGGGCCTAGTTGAACTTCTGAAAACAGCACGCTCATATTTTTTACCTGCTAATTTGTTGTGTTGAAATGAAATGTAAGTGTAAAAATATATACAGTACACCTTTAAATATATTAATTTACTCTGAATAGAGGTTACATTTTTGATATTCAAAAAATGTTATTCTTCAAAGCGAAAAGTGTGTTTTTAGATGCACTTAATATATTTAAGGAGTTTTAGGCTATGAATATTCGTTCATTTTTAACCGCTGCATTGTTGGGTATGGCTTTTGCAACGGGTGCTGTTCACGCCGCAGAACCAAAAAAACAAGTTGGTGAAGTTTCAATTAATGAAACACAATTTGGTTTTATTATTGGTGGTAGCGTAGGTAGCGGCGAACTCAATTTTCAAGGCAAAAAACATGCTTTTAAAATTGGCGGTTTGAGTTTGGGTGCCAATATTGGTATTTCAAAAGTATCAGCTGTCGGTGGTGTGTATGACTTGACCGACATTTCTAAATTCCCTGGTACGTACGTCAAACTTGACGGTAATGTCGCTTTAGGTGGTGGTGTTGGTAACATGACATTGAAAAATGAGAATGGCGTTATCATGACTTTAAAAGGCACTACCGAAGGTCTACAACTTAATGCAGGTGCTAGCGGTGTTCAAGTCACGTTTGAAAAGTAATTTGTAATTTGTAATTTAACAAGCTAACAAGCGGTTGAGTTTGCGATGAGTCTATTAGGCCATTCACATTCTCATCGCTTGTTTTTTTAACTGCTCTGTTTATTTTTCCAGTAACTCAAATCAGTCCGCCTATTTTCGTANNTCATGAACCAAATTCGTAAATCAGTAGATCGGGGCTATTTCGATCACGGTTGGCTTAAATCACATCATAGTTTTTCATTCGGTGAATACCGCGACCCACGTTTTATGGGCTGGGGAAACCTACGCGTTATCAATGAAGACTTTATTGCATCTGGTAAGGGTTTTGGCACCCATGGCCATACCAACATGGAAATTGTCACCTACGTGTTGTCGGGCGCTTTAGCCCATCAAGACAGTATGGGCAATACCGAATCGATACCGCCTGGCGATGTGCAAAGAATGAGTGCGGGTACAGGCGTACGACATAGCGAGTTTAATCACGCTAAGGGCCAAGAAACACATTTATTACAGATCTGGATCGAACCTAACGAAATGGGTGTCGAGCCGGGGTACGAACAAATATCAATAGATGCCTCGCGCAAACGGGGTGCTTTAACTTTAGTGGCTGCCCCCTGGGCAACGCCACCGCAAAGTGTTCAGTCTGTGACACTCGCTGGCAATGAACCAGCAAAAACCAACAGCACGACAGGGTTTGTAAAAATGCATGCTGATGCGTTTATTTATGCAGGTTACTTTGATGGTCAAGAAAGTGCGCAACTTGATTTAAACCCAAAACGTAAAGCTTATGTTCACGTTGTTAAAGGGCAAATTCAGATTAACGGGGTTGATTTACAAACAGGTGATGCGCTATTGATTCAAGCCGAGTCAAAGCTTGATATTAAAAATGGCCAACATGCCGAAATTTTGTTTTTTGATTTGGCACCCTAAGGTTTGTGCTCTGTTTGAGTTTTATTTATACCAAAAAAGGTCACTTGCATCGCTTTGTTTCTAATAGGTAACAAGTTTTGATACTCTGGGCTACGAGACCATTCGTTTGCTCGTTCAAACGAATCAAACAAAACCTCAACATAAGAATCAAACGATTTGCAATTTAACTCATTCCACATGGGGGTTAAAGTTTCACCCCGGGCCGCGACTTGACCACCGTACAAATCAACTGTTTGCCCCACTTTTGACAGATAATCTTTTAATGCCACTTGATCTAGTGATTTGATCAGGCCGATAAAAGTAACCATATCCTTCCTTATGTTGAATGTAAAAATACTTAATTTTTTTTAAGATTAAACTTAGCTAAAGCTTAATATACAAAATGGCTATGTCAAACCTGTTTCAAATTTCAATTGTTGATTATGCTGCACCGCATGATCAGGCTGCCTTTAAAACGATCATCAACATGTATGCTTGCGATCCAATGGGGGGTGGCGAGTCAATAGAGCCCATCATATTAGAAAGGCTGTGCCCTGACTTAGCTCAAATTGCTGCTGCGCGCTCATGGTTGGCATGGTTCGGCGATCAACCGATTGGGCTACTCAATGCCTTTAAAGTATATTCAACCTTTAAAGGCAGGCCCCTCATGAACGTTCACGATATTGCGGTGCACCCTGATTTTAGAGGCCAGGGTGTTGGGCGCCAACTGCTTACAACGCTTGAACAATATGCAAAGTCACAAAACTGTTGCAAAATAACGCTAGAGGTTTTGATGGGTAACATGCCAGCACGACAAGCCTATATTAAGGCGGGGTTTGAAGACTATGCCTTAGACCCGGCAATGGGTACAGCTTGCTTTATGCAAAAGTGGCTTTAAAGAAGAATGAATGCCCAGATCACCCTTGAGGTAAGCGGGGCATACTGTTCACAAGCCCCTTAACGTTGTTTAATCACGTAAAACGTTGTTGTAATGATGAGTGAGTTGTTAACTTTTAATTTTTAATTTGTGCACATGACAAATTGAACGGAGCCACCTGCATGACCGATCGAGTAAAAAACCAAATAAAAAGCGATCAAACAGAAAACGATCAAA
>DITR01000010.1 GCA_002422175.1 Alcaligenaceae bacterium UBA6179 | reverse complement strand
ATTCTTTGAAACGAGGTGGCTATTCTTGACGAAGTTCTTTACGAGCCAACATCATGGCATAGCATGCGTCTTTAGCCAGACCGGTTGCTTGCGCCATGACTTTTGATGCATCGCGCACCGACAACACACCTAACAAGGCATCAGCCCACGCCTGTTGAGCGGCCTGATCTGAGGCACTTGAGAGTTGATCAGCAGTGATTTGATCACCTTCAATTAATCGCCCCATGGGGTGAATGAGGACCACATACTCACCCTGCTCGCGATGCGGTGCGGCCTTGAACCAATCAAGTAACGTGGCCGCTGGCTGTGAAACAGTCTCTTCAAATTTTTTAGTCAATTCTCTTGCAAGCGAAACGAAACGCTGCGGCCCAAAGACCTCAACCACATCAATCATAGCGGCTTGAATGCGATGCGGTGCCTCGTAAAAGACGAGCGTGCCATCAAATAACGAGGCCCGACGCAACCATGACAATCGAGCGCTGTGTTTGTTCGGTGCAAAACCTAAAAAAGCAAAAGCAGGCTTTTCGTCTGACGTCACCCCAAGGCTCATAAGCGCAGTGATCACAGCACTTGGGCCCGGAAGCGCCACAACCGCAAACCCCGCCTGCCGCACGGCTGCCACAATGAGACCACCTGGGTCGCTGACAGCGGGTGCGCCGGCATCAGAAACCAGTGCAACACGATGACCTTTACCAAGACGGTCAATAATCTGTTGTGCCGCCAGCGCCTCGTTATGACGATGGGCTGGCATAAGCGGTGTATCAAGCCCCCAGGCTGACAATAAGACTCGCGTCGCGCGCGTGTCTTCAGCCGCAATTAAATCAACTAAACCCAGAGCATGCCAAGCACGCAAACTGAGATCACCCAAGTTACCAATCGGTGTCGCGACAACGTACAGCGCCGCCTTTGGCCAATCTTGGTTAGCCACACGAACAGACATCTGCTGTAAAGGGTGCACATTTAATTCAGGCATTTCAGATTTGACTGACATAGACTTTTTTAACCATAAGGGGTTTTACACAAGCGACCAGGCAATACGATAATACGAACAAATCTTATAACCCTCATTTAGCACTGTAAGTCACCCCATTCATCATGATTGACCTCAAAAACCACCCTGAGCATGCTTTTTTACTGGCATCAAACGCTCAAATGCATGATACGGCGCATTATCAAAAAAAGCCTCGTCGCCCCGCGGCTCAAAGGCTCATTAACAATCAACATGCGCAACAAAAAGGGCTTCATGCTGAACAATGTGCTCAGCATTTGCTTGAAAAAGAAGGCTTTCAATGCATTGGTAAGCGACTGCGTTGTCGTTTCGGAGAAATTGATCTGGTTATGGCCAAGGATCAGTTACTCATTTGGGTTGAAGTGCGTTATCGCAGTACCAACCAGTTTGGTGGGGCAGCAGCGAGCTTAAATCACAACAAATGGCAGCGCATTTTTTTAACTGCTCAATATTGGCTTAAACACCTCACACTTCAACATTTTGATGGTCTCACCCCTTTTTGTCGGTTTGATGTGGTGACACAAAGCCCTCAAGGGCTAAATTGGTTACAAGACGTACGTCAACTGACATGAGATAATGATTTAACTGTATTTTTAGCAAGTTAAATAACATGAGCGTAACAAATCGTATCTCAGCCCATTTTGAAGATCACATCGAGGTTGCTCGACGTACACATATTGCATTGGCCTCAGAAATTGAACGAGCAATAGAGGCTTGCGTCAGCACCTTCAAACATCATGGCAAAATTTTGGCATGTGGCAATGGCGGTTCAGCCGCTGATGCGCAACATCTGGTTGCTGAGCTGGTGGGTCGCTTTGAGCGTGACCGAATGCCTTTAGCCGGTGTGGCGCTCACGACAGACACGTCAATCTTAACTGCAGTCGGTAATGATTATGGTTTTGATCAAGTGTTTTCTCGCCAAGTCGCCGCTTTAGGTCAACCTGGCGATACCCTCTTTGCCATTTCAACCAGCGGCCATTCGCCCAATGTGCGTTTAGCCATTGAAGCAGCACACGCCAAGGGTATGCGTATCATTGCCTTGACGGGTAAAGGTGGGGGTGCAATAAGTGGCATGTTAAAAACAGACGATGTTCATTTATGTATTCCTCACGATCGCACCATGCGTATTCAAGAAATGCATTTAATGATGCTGCATTTAATCTGTGACGGTATTGACGCCCACATTCTCGGAGACTGAGCAACATGACAACTTTCAAAAAAGGGTTGCGCCACAGTATTCAACGTACCGCTTTTTTACTTGCATTATTCGGTAGTGTTGTTGTGCTACCAGGTTGCGCTTTTTTTCTCGTTGGTTCAGCGGTCACCACAACAGCTGTTGTTGCAAGCGACCGTCGTACGGTGGGTGAGCAGGTCTCAGATAAAGAAATCGCACTTAAAGTCGCTAACGAGATGCGTGTTAATTTTGGCGAAACGGCAAACATCACATCAACAAGCTATTTAGGGGTTGTACTCTTAACAGGCGAAGTCTTTAGTGAAGATATTTCTAAAAAAGCAACCGCACTCGCTACAGCTGTACCGCAAGTCAAAACGGTTATTAATCAGCTTTATGTCGGGCCTTTATCTTCATTTGGTCAATTAGCATCTGACACGTGGCTGGCCTCTAAAATTCGCTCAACACTGATAGCCACCAGTAATATTCCATCAGGTGCCATTATTGACGTCGTTCAGCGTGGCAATGTTTATTTAATGGGCTTGGTCACCCAGTCTGAGGCAGATCTGGTAAACCGAACGATTTCTCAAATTAGCGGCGTAAAAGAAGTCTTTCCCTTCTATCAAATCATGACGCCAGAGCAAGCCAAGGCCCTTGCAGAGCGCAACAAAATTAATAACAATCTACCAGAGAGCAACCCCACCCCCTCTGGTTTAGGTAGCGCTTACGCTGATCCTAGCGCAAGCGGTTCGCCCCCTACAGCGGGCTCTAATGCAGCAACCGGCATATCAGCCACGCCCATAGCGCCTGCAGGAGGCGCATCGCCCATGCCCATCAACCCCAATTAATCACATGCTGAGCACGCGATCATGAAAAAAGTGGTGTCAATCGTCTTTTTAGGGTGTTTGGTAGCGATTGGGGCTTGGTTTGCTTTCAAGCCTTACCCACCTGCGCCCAACGTCACTATCGAAATGCTGCAGGGCAAATCGGTTGAATTGGCCTCACTTAAAAATAACGTGGTGTTAGTTGAGTTTTGGGCGACCAGCTGTGTCACCTGTGTTAAACAAATGCCTAGCACCGTCGAGCTTTACAAAGAGCTCTCGCCTAAAGGTTTTGAAGTCATTGCCGTTGCGATGTCATACGACCCCGTTGAATTTGTGCGCCATTTTACTGAATCGCGACAACTGCCTTTTATTGTAGGGCTTGATACCAATGGGGCTGTCGCAAAAGCCTTTGGTGATGTCAAACTCACACCAACCTTTTTTTTAATCGACAAAAAAGGTCGTATTATCAAACAGTATCTGGGTAATTATGACAAAGCCGACCTGCGCCAAACAATTGAAAAAGCACTCGCTCAGTCTTAAACACCCTAGGTGCTTTCATCCTATTCGTTAACCCATGCTCACACCTTGACTTGATCACCCATCCATGAACACATCTCCTGATTCATCACGGCTTGACCCTCGTATCGTTTCACAAGTGCTGTCCGAATCATTGCCATATATACGTCGCTTTCACGGCAAAACGATCGTGATTAAATACGGCGGCAATGCCATGACTGAGGCTGTTTTGCAACGTAGCTTTGCGCACGACGTCGTCTTGCTTAAGCTAATTGGCTTAAATCCAGTTGTGGTGCACGGTGGAGGCCCGCAAATTGATGAAGCTCTCAAACGTTTAGGTAAGCAGGGCACTTTTATTCAAGGTATGCGAGTCACCGATGCTGAAACAATGGAAGTCGTTGAATGGGTGTTAGGTGGGCAAGTTCAACAAGATATCGTCATGATGATCAACGAGGCCGGGGGTAAGGCAGTGGGTTTGACGGGCAAAGATGGGGGTTTAATTCGTGCCAAGAAAAAACTCATGGCAAATGATAAAGACGCCAATGCACCCTATGATATTGG
>DITR01000152.1 GCA_002422175.1 Alcaligenaceae bacterium UBA6179 | reverse complement strand
TGGTGGTACCCACTTTAACAGGCACTAATTTAGCAACGCCCTCTTTGACAACGTAAACACTGGTTTTGCCATCTGCCGTGCGCTGAAGTGCTTGCTGTGGCACAGTCAAGGCGTTTGGCTCAATACCCTGTTCAATACGCACACGCACAAACATACCTGGTAATAATTTTAGTTCTGGATTAATGACTTCAACCCTTAAGACCACCTCACCCGTACTGGGGTTGACTGTAAACCCGGTAAAAAGTAAGCGCCCAGGATGATCGTAGATTGAACCATCTTCGAGTATCACATCAACTCTTGCAGCATCATCACTGACTTGCGTCATCGTGCCTTGACGAAATGCCTGTCGCAGTTTGGCTAATTGCGCAGAAGACTGATTCACATCGACATAAACGGGGCTTATTTGCTGCACCAAGGCCATTTGTGTCGCAGTAGAGGCCTCGACCAGCGCACCCTCTGTAACCAATGCTCGCCCGACTCTGCCATCAATAGGTGATGTTACCAAGGTATAGTCTAAATTGATTTGCGCTAACTGCAATTGGGCTTGCGCCCCCAACACTGAGGCCGCAGCTTGAGCCGCACGGGCGCGAGCATCGTCATATTCTTGTCGACTAACCGCATTTATTTTGACTAATGGGGCATAGCGTTTTGCTAACGCAGCTGTTGCTAAAGCGTCGGCTTTGGCACGCTCAACGTCTGCCTGAGCTTGACTTAAGGCCGCTTGGTAAGGGGCTGGATCAATTTCAAACAGCACGTCACCCGCTTTAACATCGCCACCTTGGGTAAAGGTTATTTTTTTAACAATACCTGTCACACGTGCTCGAATTTGAGCATCACGTATAGCGTCTACTCGACCAGGCAAATTAGCAAATATCGTTGCGGTATGGGGCTCAACCGATACCGTGCTGACCAATGTGGGTGGGCGCTGCCCACCCTCTGGGTCTTTGTCACAACCTACTAAGGTAAGTGCTACAACAACAACTAAAAACAACTGACGCATAAGTCAAAAACCTTTTATTTTTTAGGCACAACTGAGGTAGGCACTGCGAGAGAAGGCTCAGCGGCAAAGGGGTAATAAGCAAATATTTGTGACACATCTAAACTGAGTTTATTGGCTGATGTATCGTTTTTAAAATCATCAATTTGGCTTTTAGATACGCCTTCCCAAACAAGCTGCTTTTTTCGTGCGTCGATCAGGTCTATTTTAATGATGCCATTGGTATATTGAACGACTGTGGGGGCAAAGCCGTACCCACCATAACCTGGCCATGGCTGATACCAACCCCCATCAAAGCCATAAGGACCCCAAGCCATTGGGGGTGGCGCCACATACTGAGCTTCATTTTGTATCTTAATAAAAAAGTTAATTAACAAATCAGGGTTTTGAGCTTGGTAAACATAACCGCGCTGTGTCATTTGATTGTTTACTGACTCTTTTAATCGAGCTGTCACGATCGTGGTGTAACCCCCACTATCAGTGCCTAAGGGGTCAGCAAAAGCGAAAGTTTTGTAGGCTGCAAAGTTTGCGCTATGGTCGTAATCAGTTGAAATTTGTGGGGCATTAAAACTTGCGCACGCCCCCAGAATCAATGTTGATGACAAGCAAATTCCACCTAACAATTTACGAAAAACTTGATGCATATAAAACCCTTTATTGGTCTTTAGAATTTAATATTAATAATGATATTCATTTTAATTTTAATTTAGCACTAAGTGACCCTGAACCAAACGAGTAACCATAGACTTAGCCCACTTGCGAGCTGGCAATTGATACTGCTTTTCAATTTGCTCAGCTCGTTCATATAAATCGGCCCAAGACACCTCAAGGGGGGGGCCTTTAAAAGCCAACACAATCTGATTACCTTCGTCAATTTGTGGCAAAAACAGTAGGCGCCCAGCGAAGGCCGACTCAATGTTGCGTACATTTCGGCTAAAACTCTCATGTGCGCCAAAAAGGTTTACAACCATGATGCCAACCGGCGACAAGACATTGTAACAACTTTTATAGAAATCATATGAGTCGCGAACAGGGCCGCGGGCTTGAGTATCATATAAATCGACCATTAAGATGTCACAAGTATGATGATTGTCTGACTTTTGCACCCATTTGCCCGCATCATCTTCAAAAACTTCAAATTTTGGCTGATTTGAAAGCTTAAAAAACTGTTGGCATACGCGAATGACATGGGGGTTCCATTCAACAACCCATAATTGATTTGGCAAATGTTTCAGGCAAAATCGGGTTAATGCACCGGCACCTAAACCCAATTGTCCAATTATGGCATCTGTTTGAGGCTGTAAAAACAACAACCAGGCCATCATTTGTTGGGTATAGGCTAAGACGAGGCGATTGGGCTTAGTTACTTGCATGGCACCCTGCACCCAGGGCGAGTCAAAATGCAAATATCTCACCCCCGACTGCTCTGAAACCACGGGTTGATCAAGAGTTGCTAAGGGTGACTTTTTCATAGACGTTGCGCCATCAGTATTAACCCGCTAAACTAGCATGCTGTAAGTAGAATAGTGCTTGATTCTTTTAACCCAAATGTCTCACATTAAAAATCTGTTGAGTTCAGTTGTGGTTAGTGTGAGCAAGCGTTCAATTAATGAATTAAAGAATACGTGTTGGTCTCTCAGTTTAAACGCACATGCGTCTAAACGTTTTATCGCCCCCTCGGCGGTCAACGCACTGATACCTTCGGCGACTCGCTCAACCCTAACGGAATTAAAATGAAAGAAGGCGTTCACCCCACCTATCACGATGTTGTGTTTCTTGACCAACAAACCGGTAATCAGTTCATCACACGCTCAACGCTCACCAGCCGTGACAGCATTGAAATTGATGGCAAAAAATTACCTTTGTTTAAATGTGAAGTCACTTCTGAATCACACCCTTTTTACACGGGCGCACAAACGCGTATCGTTGAAGCAGGTCGTGTTGAAAGATTCCGTGCCCGTTTTGCTCGTACTTCTGGTACACGCGCTAAGACTTCTGCTTGATGTCTACATAACCAGAAATGAAAAAGGCAGCCACGGGCTGCCTTTTTAATGAGCATGATTTTTTTAATACATATATGGCTTATGCATTGTTTAAACACACCCTTCTTTACTAACAATCTTTGGGCTTCATTTAAGATAGGTAAAGATGTCAATGGTCTAAAGTTTGCGCATCATGTTTAACCGTAACCGTCCTATCGTTGCCTATACGCCTGTGCGTATTGTCGCCTCTGCAACTGAACGCTTACCAACCGTATTGTTGTTATTCATTGCTTCGTTGTATATTTTGTTAGGGCTCTTTGACCGAGATCCTTGGAAAACAGATGATGTCATTGGTTTAGCCACCATGCTTACCGCCCTGAATGAAGGGCATGTCGCTTGGCTTATTCCACATATCGGCTCAACCACACTGACCCAAAACGGCCCTTTATCTATGTGGGTGGGTGCTGGGTTTATGTGGCTACTTGAACCAATATTGAGTCATATCGCCGCGGCGCGGGTCGCTGTCATCTTTTGGTTTGCCCTCATGCTGTGGGCTCTTTGGTATGGCACGTATTTACTGGGTCGTCGCCATGAAGGCCAACCGCTAGCCTTACCCTTCGGTGGGGAACCCACACCACATGCTTATGGTCGATTATTAGCTGACATGAGCGCTCTATTTTTAATGGCAACCGTGGGTGTGCTCTTGCGCTTGCATGAAACGTCTGAAGCACC
>DITR01000053.1 GCA_002422175.1 Alcaligenaceae bacterium UBA6179 | reverse complement strand
GAGCATGATGGTGAAGTGTATTCCTGTGATCACTTTGTTTATCCCGCGTATCGGCTAGGCAACATTGCCGAAACACATCTGGGTGACATGGCATTTTCTGCCGTACAAGAAAAATTTGGCATGGATAAGCGTGACAAGCTGCCATCGCAATGTCGTCGCTGTGACTATTTGCAGCTCTGTTGGGGTGAATGCCCAAAGAACAGATTAATTAAAAGTCGTGATGGTGAGCCGGGCATGAATTATCTGTGTTCAGGGCTTTACCATTTCTACGAGCATATCGGGCCCGACGTGGTTCGTATTCTTCGGCATCTGGGTAAGCTGCCCGCTTAATTTTTTTGGGGTGTGCAAAGGCGGCGTCTTAAGTGAGTGCGCTGCACCCATTTAGACCGCGTCGCCATGCTCACCCCCTCTTGAGAAATACATGCTTACTTTTGTTGTAGATCGGCCGGAAATATGTCACGCCACTGGTGCTTCATATCGACAACTATCCATCCCTTAAGCGGTGCTTGATCAAGCGCTTTGTTCAAGCGACCAATTGAAGAGTTTCGATCATAAGCAACCTCACGAACGTCGTCTGTATGGTGTATGAGCATACCCAAGCGGGGGCCTTTGCCAGCCGTTGTCCATAACAGCATGGCTAAATCACCATCTGAATTGCCAACCGCAATAACAGGTCTACGGCCAATGCGCTCTTGAATAGCGATGGGTTTATTTTCTTTATCATCAATAAATTGCATTTCGGGCAAGCCAATGATCTGCGGCTCACCGTCAACGATCTCAAATTTGCTTTTGATTGAGCTTCCAATCACACGTTCTGGGGGAATGTTGTAGACAATTTCGGTCCAGGGGCGCATGAATTCAATGCCGCCGCCCGAGACAATATAATTTTTATACCCTCGTGACTCGAGCAACGCCAACAACTCTAGCATGGGTTGATACACCATTTCTGTATAAAGGCGGCCGGTTTTTGGGTGGCGCGCGGTCTTGAGCCATGCTTGCACAGTCTCTCTAAAAGCGTCAGTGCTGATACCAGCGTGAGTGGCTGTGATGAGTTGGATCAAGAACCCTTCATTTCCACTGGCCAAGAGAGTGTTGAGGTCGCCATCTAGCACCGCTTGAAAGGGCTGCGTTGTCTTCCACTCGGGGTGCTGACTTGATAGTGCCTTAATACGGTCAAAGGTGAAGGCAAGTTGAACATAAATGGGTTGCTCGCTCCATAACGTACCATCATTATCAAAGACAGCAATACGCTCTGAGTTGGGTACGAAATCGACAGACCCTGCAGTCGTCGTTTTTTCAATAAAACTGAGCAGAGCTTGTTTGCTCGACGCGTCATGCCATGAGGGTAAGGGTTCGCTTGCAAATACACTGAACGAAACAATAAAAAACAGGCTGACGATCAACTTTTTCATTTGAATCTCGATTGAGTTTGAGCAGCAATATATCAGGTTCAAGTAGGTCAGTATTTAAGTCAGCAGGCAAATATGAACCCATTAAAGAATACGCCCTTGTCGCGCTAATCGCATAATCATACCGATCAAAATCAAAAGCAAGCCGCCACCCAAAAACAGCGCACTGAATTCGACTGGCTGACGACGATCAAATTGAATGTTTGTGTTGATAGATTGGTAAATTTTTTGCCAATCTTTTTCAGAGGTCCCTTGGTAAAAATGACCAATCGTATTGGCTGAAATTTCAGCCAATAGGGCAGGTTGTAAACGCACGCGTTGCGAGACGCCCTCAGCTTTAACGACAGCACCTTGTTCTGTACCTAGACCAATCGTATGCACACGCACACCAAATTGAGACGCTATTTCAGCCATCATGAGTGCGTTAGGGCCCATGTTTGACTCACCATCGGAAATCAATACGAGCGCGACAGAACGATTTGAACCCGGGGGCATGATTTTTTCTGGGTCAGGCTGCCAGGGTTTCGCAGGTTGACTGTCTGGCCGCAGCGTTGATTCATTCATGATGGTTTGCGCATCAATACCCGCAGCAGGCAATAACTCTGACAAACCAATCAGTAAACCGCTGCCCAGTGCTGAACCCGTTTGCAAAGAAGCCGAATTGAGTGCTTCACGTAAAGCATCGCGGTTAGTCGTGAGCGGTTGCACCAGAGTTGCCGTGGCAGCCGTTGTAACGAGCCCGACTTGCAAACCCGGGGGTTGATTGTCAAGCAAGTTTGAAATGACAGCTTTAGCGGCATCAAAGCGACTCGGTTCAACGTCATCAGCGCGCATGCTGCCAGAAATATCAAGCACGATCATTAATCGATCTGCTCTGGCGGGCAGGCTAATCTGAACTTGCGGTCTTGCAATGGCTAAAAGTAAGGCGACAAGCCCTAAGGTCACGAGTGCGCCACTGACAATATTCCACTTATCAAATGATTGATGACGGCGCTGAAAGTGGTAAAAAATGAGGCCAGCTGGCACAATGAGTAGAAGCCAGAGAAGGCTAGGCCAAATAAAAACGATGTTTTCACTTTGAAACCAAGCGGGCCATTCCAAGGCATTAGACATGGTTGCGCCCTTTGCTGGCTTGTCTGAGAAAGCGTTGACGTTGAACAATAAAATTGATCAAGTCTTCATGCACCGGGTTCTCTGTGTTCAGTTCTAAACAATCAACACCCGCTTTGGTGAAAGCGTCTATCAACTGCGCCTCATGGGCTTGGGTTTGCTCAGCAAAGCGTCGTCTAAACCCGGCATCATTGGTGTCGACAAAGACTTGTTGACCGGTTTCGGCATCTCGAATGGTCATCATTCCCATCGCTGGCAGTTCGCGATCAAAGGGGTCAACCAAGCGCACAGCCACGACATCATGACGACTCGCTAATGCCAATAGGGCTTTGTTCCAATCAGGTTCAGTTAAAAAATCTGACAGCACAAACACAGTGGCACGTTGGCCCATCACGTTTTGTGCACCCATCAACAGTTTTTTCAAACCCGTGGCTTCCGTTTGTGGGTAAAGCGGCCCATTTAAGAGGCGGTTCAGCACATGCAAAAGATGGCGTCGGCCCGAACGACCGGGTAAGACCTCAAGATTTTTCTGAGCGCTCGCACGGTCAATCACTGCACCCACGCGGTTGCCACGGCGTTGCAGTACATGCCCCAAAAGCGCGACACAATCAGCCATGAGAACCCGTTTGCTAATGCCTTGCGAGCCAAAGCCAACTGAGGCTGACAGGTCTGCAAGAAACCATGCGGTCAAATCACGGTCTTGCTCGTGCTCACGAACGTAGGGTGTTTGCATACGCGCTGTGACGTTCCAGTCAATGTGCCGAACGTCGTCATGAGGTAAGTATTCGCGTAAGTCGGCAAGCATTAAACCTGCACCACGGAATAACGTTTGATAGTTGCCTTGCATCAAACCATCGAGACGTTTTGCACTGATCCACTCAATGCGCGACAGCAAAGCCTGAGCATTGATTTGTGGTGGCTTCAGTGAAGCGGGCGGAGTGGCCCGTGCTTCAAGCTGACGCGGTTTGAGGAATTTGAACATGACTCTGTAATGGTTTAGTCGGTGCAGGCACCGCTTTAAGAATGTCTTGAATCACGGCGTCAGTGCTGATGTTGTCAGAAATGGCTTCATAAGAAAGCATAATGCGATGGCGCAAGACGTCTGGCACAATATCGATCAGATCTTCGGGCGTGGTGTAGGCTCTGCCTCTTAAAAAAGCCAACGCACGAGCACCTTGCACCAAATTAATAGAGGCTCTGGGGCTTGCACCAAACATGACGTAATCGCTTATGGCAGACAACCCATAACGTTGGGGTTGGCGTGTGGCGTTTACAAGATCAACTGCGTATTGCACAAGGGCTGAATCAACAAACCCGCGATGGCATTGCGCTTGCAGCTGCCCTAACTGATCTGTGGTGGTGCGCGCCACCACCTCAATGGTTTGACCAATCGCACGTTGAACAATCACAAACTCTTCTTCGGGTTTAGGGTAGCCGACCAGTACTTTCATCATAAAGCGATCAACCTGCGCCTCAGGTAAAGGGTAAGTGCCTTCACTTTCGATGGGGTTTTGTGTGGCCATCACCAAAAAGGGTTCAGGTACGCGATGGGTTTGCCCTGCAATGGTGACTTGTCGCTCTTGCATGACTTCAAGTAGGGCACTCTGTACTTTTGCGGGTGCGCGATTGATTTCATCAGCGAGTAGTAAATTAGCAAAAACAGGGCCAAGCTCGGTGCTGAAGTCACCCGTTTTTTGGTTATAGATGCGTGTGCCAATTAAGTCGGCAGGTAGTAGGTCAGGAGTAAATTGAATGCGTTTGAAACGGCCTTGAACAACGTGTGCCAGCGTATTGACAGTCAGTGTTTTAGCAAGCCCTGGCACACCTTCGATTAACAAGTGGCCGCGGGCAAGCATGGCTATTAAAATACGTTCCAAAAAATGGTCTTGCCCGACAACAATTTTTTTGACTTCATACAGCACACCTTCCATGATTGTCGCAGCGTCTTTAAGCTCATCATGGTTTTGCTGGCCTTGCCAAGTAGGGTCTTGATTCATGGGTTATTTGCACTCTGTTTAAAAAGGTGGAATACCGACAGCGTTGGCCGCGCTATCCATGGTGATGGCAAAGCCGATGCCTGCAAATGTGCCGTCGGGTGAGGGTGTAAACAAGGCCGTGACAACTCCAACAACTTCGCCATTCTGGTTGAGTAGCGGGCCACCTGAGTTGCCCGGGTTAACCGCGGCATCAAACTGAATGAGGCCTTTTAGGGGCTTGCGTCCTGGAATAGGGAAGGTGCGGTCTAGCCCCGAGACAATGCCTGCCGACACCGATAAGCCCATAGCAAATGGAAAGCCTACAGCAATGACCAAATCGCCTGGGGCAAGTTGCCCAGCCGCCGCCATGGTGATAGCGGGCAAATCATCGGGTATGCGGGCGGGTTTTAATACGGCTAGGTCGCGCTCTGGTTGTGCTGAAATAACCTGTGCAGGTGAAACCATGCCATCGGCAAAGGTCACCTCAATGCGCTTGGCACCCGCAACAATGTGATAATTCGTGAGTAGGGTGCCATCGTCTTTGATGACAAAGCCTGTGCCCTTACCGCTCTCGCTAATTTGGTTAAGGGGTGTCGGTTCACTGTCTAGGGCTTTAATGCTGACGACTGAGGGTGCCACAACAGCAGCCACTTGAGCAGCCCGCGCAGGTAGTGGCTTGGTTGCCAAGGTCTCAAGCACGATTGATTCAACGTTGGCTTTGTTCAAAGCGGGTACGATAACGGGGTCAGGCGTGAGCTGTGAAACAAGCGCGGCACCCAAGATAACCCCAAAAAACATGAGCACTAACGGGTTTTTGATTTTTTTTTGCCACCCTGCAGTGTCTACTGGATGGGTTGGGGCTATGATGAAATGTTTGGCATCATTGACTTGCGGTTGTTCAGCCCGATTATTAGAGGTCGATGACGTTAAAGGGGCTGATCGAGTCGAGCGGCTGTAAAGCGTGGCACGTTTCATATGACCTCAAGATCAGAAAGCAGTGATACAGTTAAGTTATCTTAACGCTGAAGTTCTACTTATGCACTTTATTTGGCCTCAAGCGCTGTGGGGTTTTCTAATTGTCCCATTGTTGGTGGCTGGCTATCTATGGCTACTGAAACGCCGCCGCCGCGAGACATTTGCTTATTCTTCATTGCTTTTAGTGAACCGCGCGCTCACAGCGCGACAGGGTTGGCGCCGCCACATACCCCCGGCTTTGATGCTCTTGGCTGTAATCGTGGGGCTGTTTGGCTTGGCGCGCCCCACTGCAAATATCATTTTGCCAACAGACACACGTACGTTAGTGGTCGCTGTTGATGTTTCGCTCAGCATGTTGGCCGATGACGTTCCCCCCAGTCGTATCAAAGCGGCACAATCTACCGTTAAAACTTTTATAACTGACCTGCCCAAAGATTTTCGAGTCGGTTTGGTCACGTTTGCAGGTACGGCTCAGGTGGCACAACGTGTGACAGATAACCGCGAAGAATTGTTGGCCGCAGTCGATCGGTTTCGCCTTCAAAGAGCCACAGCCACGGGTAGTGGTTTACTTTTGGCGCTAGCGGTGTTGCGGCCAGAGCTTGAGTTAGATATTGAGCCTTTAATTTATGGGTTTAACACTTCACCGCGCAACCGGCCACAAGAGGGGACAGCGCTTTTTAATTTAAAACCTGTGCCACCAGGTTCCTTTCAATCGGGTGCGATTGTCTTGATTTCTGATGGCCGTCGCACGACAGGGCCAGACCCCATCGTTGCCGCTCAACTGGCTGCCCAATTAGGGGTGCGAGTTTATACCGTCGCCTTTGGTACGCCAGATGGTTTTATACCTGGGTTTGACCGTTCGTTTTATGCTGCTGTCGATGAACGTACGTTGCAAACAATGGCGCTTTTAACCGAAGGTGAGTTTTTTAAAGCAGAAAATGCCGAACAGCTAGCGGGCATTTATGAGCAGTTATCAACAAAATTTGAATTAGAACGCTCACGAACAGAGGTTTCGGGTCTGTTTGCCGCGCTAAGTGCTCTACTGGTGCTCATTGCATCAGCGTTTTCTCTATATTGGTTTCGGCGTTACAGCACCTGAGCCGAACAACAGTTAACAAAAAACAGGCATCAGTGAGTGTATGAATCAAGATATCATGAAGTGGTTTCCAAAAAATCGTCTTGAGGCGCTCACCGATGGCGTCTACGCTGTGGCGCTCACTTTGTTAGTCTTAGATCTCAAACTGCCTGCGGGTAGCATGTCTCATGTGGTTTTCTTAGACGCTATCAATGACCAAATATCAAATTTTATGACCTGGATATTAAGTTTCTGGGTCATCATCATTTTTTGGCAAGTAAGAATCAGGTTGATTCAATGTATTAATCATATTGGAAATACATATCTTCAACTAGAATTTATTCACCTTGCTTTAATTTGTCTGTTGCCCTTTACGACATCATTGGTTGGTGAGTATTACACTGAGCCCCTTGCATTTTTGATCTACACAGGCAATTTGTGGCTATTGTGTCTTCTTGGTTTTTTTCAAGTTTTGCACATTAAAAAAAGCAAGCAATTGGTTGCAAGTGAAGTCAGTCAGATTGAAGTTGAAAGTCAGTTACGCGGTGTGAAAATTGTTTTAATAAGCGTGACGGTTGCACTTGCTTTGGCGTATTTTTTGCCCGGCTGGAACCTTCTCGCTGTTTTAATTCCAAAGTTTTTTTTCAGGCACTGATTGAACCAAAAAAAGTACTCGCTCATACTTTATGCCGTGTGTCAGCCCGCTTATTTTTCGCCGCGTGTTAACCAAAGTAGCATGACCCCAAACAGGGGTAAAAAAAGATCTGAATAAAACATAATGCCGGCATTGCCCGGTGCAAAATTATTCGCCACGATCATTTGATATACGTGACCACCCGCAGCACCCAACATGAATAATGAGGGACCTAATACGGCGCCAAGTCTAAGCCACCAGTTTTTCCTAAACGCAATAAAACCAACTGCGGCATAACCAAGACTTGCAAAGCCTACTTCAAGCTGAAAGGGGCTATTGGCCCAACCAATGAATTGGGCAGATATCTCACCAAAAAACACATGAACGATGAAGTTATAGAAATAGGTGCAACCGACAGAAAAAAACAAAAACCACTTTAAGACGTTTTCATATATGACAGCAGTGGTGCGCTGTGAGGAATGAACGCGCATGACTTGAATCGCAGCAACGAGCATGCCGATTATAAAAAAGCTCAAGGTAAAGTTGAATACAAAAAACTTGATCAAGTCGGTCATGAGTCTTCCTTGAATGATTGTGGGTAGCTTGTTTATTTTAAATTAAACAACTGACAACTTAGCGATGTAGGCTTGCGTTAAGATGACAACCCACAAATGATCTATAAGTGACTCACACTGAAAACTAGAGATCAAGATGTCTGCCTTTAATATTATTCGTCGTGAAATGCCTGCGATTCTGGCATTGGCCGTGCCCATTGTGGCAGGGCTTGGCGCGTCAACGTTACTGGGCGTAACCGATTCAATCATGCTGGCCCCACTTGGGGTGCTTCCACTAGCGGCGGTCGGTGTCACTAACGCAGTGGCGATCATTCTGTTTGCGGCAATCTATGGGCTGCTTTCAGCCCTGTCAGTGCATGTCGGAACGGCACATGGTGCAGGTCAGGGGCGACGCATTCCTGTGATTTTGCGCAATGGTTTGGCATTGGGTGCGATGGTTGGCACTTGCGGCACCGCTGTCATGTTGTTGGTCTGGTTACTTTTGCCATACTTGGGCCAACCTGCCGAGGTGTTGGCGATTATGTTTCCCTACTGGGTAGCCATTTCTTTTGTGATGCTGCCTTATTCTATTCTAACGGCTTTCAAAACGACTTTTGAAGCGACTGATCGACCTTGGTTGGGTGCGAGCTTCGCTTTCTTGGCCGTGGTGATCAATATTCCACTGAATTATTCTTTGATATGGGGAGTTGGCCCTATGCCGCAATTAGGCTTGACGGGTGCGGGTATCGCATCGCTTGCGGCTGAAGGGTTAGCGCTTTTGGTCGCTTGGTTTTTTTGGAAAAGCGCAAAGTCAACGCGAAAAATACGCTTACGTGCCAAAATTTCTCGTGTTGAAATCGCATTGCTGGCTCGTGAAGGCGCACCGCTGGGCTTAATGTATGTCGCTGAAACGGGGGCGATGGCGGTGGCAACGCTTATGATTGGTACGTTTGGTGCCGTGGCACTGGCAGGTAATCAAGTAGCGATGTCAGTGGGGGGGTTGCTTTATATGTTGCCGCTAGGTATTTCAGGGGCAGTCGCGATTCGAATTGCACAAGAACGTGGGGCGGGTCATGTCGACGCCTTGCGCCCAATCACCTGGGCGGCGATGGGTCTGGCCATGGCCTGGCTTTCCACGGCCGCTATCATTCTTGCTTTCTACGGTCGTAACATTGCAGGCTTGATCACTTCAGACCTTGAGGTGATCAAGATTGCTGCCACCATCTTTGTTGTATTTGCATTTTCCCAAGTAATGGATGGTGTGCAATCAACCATGACGGGTGCTCTTCGCGGGCTATCCGATACCGGCTTTCCGGCTACGGTGTCGCTGGCTGCTTACTGGGTGATCGGTATGCCGCTTGGCTGGTTGCTGGCGCATCAAGGGGGCATGGGCCCTGCTGGCGTTTGGGCGGGCTTTGTCATCGCGTTAGGCCTTGCATCGGTGGTGCTAGTCTGGCGTTTTTTTGGGCAGACTAAGTTAGCTATGGCTACCACTATACAGGTCAGGGTGTAACGTGTTGTGCGGGTAAAATCATGCCAATACTCTCGACATCATGGATTACAAATGATGATTGCCTTCTTTTACTAAGGTTGTATATATGACTAGTCTTTTGCCTATTCATCTAGAAAACGGTATTTTTTTAGACCCAAAAAGTGCCAAAAAAGTTGGAGAAAAATACTGTTCTCAATACTTATTAAACAATCCGTTTCCGCATATTGTTCTAGATCATTTGTTACCAGATGCGTTGACTAATGATCTGTTGGTTAACTTTCCAGAGCAACCTTTGCGAAAAGACAAGATATTTGATGGTTACTATGAGTTTAATAAGCGACAAATAAGCCCCTATTTTTGTAAGTCACGAGCCACTGAAATATTTATGTTTTTTAATTCAGCGCCCTTTCTGCAATTTCTAGAAGGGTTAACGGGTATAGAAGGCCTGATTTCAGACCCCTATTTTGAGGGTGCGGGTTATCATGAAATAACGAGGGGTGGTAAGCTCGGTGTTCATGCCGACTTCAGAATACATAAAAAACTTCACTTGGCACGCAGACTTAATTTATTGGTCTATCTTAATAAAGATTGGCAAAACGAATATGGCGGTAAATTAGAGCTGTGGAAAACGGATATGAGCGAACCTGTTCACAAGGTTTTGCCATTATTTAATCGGTGTGTGGTCTTCAACACAGATGCCAACTCTTTTCATGGTCACCCTGATGCCTTAACTTGCCCACCAGAAAGAACCCGACGCTCTGTAGCGCTCTACTACTACACAGCCTCAAAACATGTTTACGAAGAATTGCCTGACAAGGGCACCGACTTTCGTGCAAGAAATGAAAAAGAAGAACAAGAAGCAAGTGTTGCAAAAAACAAGACATTTTTAAAAAGACTCAAACGGCTGACACGTAAGATCACGTCAAACAAAACAGATTTTTAACAAGATCATCATGTTGATCTTTGACTTTAATTTTATGGTGTTCAATGAATAGGCAAACAGCTTTGCTTGCTGAAAAGACAGAAAGCTTTTTGGTTATTTTATTTGCCGTTTCAATTTTTATTTGGAAGCCGGGCATTTATGTTTCATCTGCATTAATCATTGCATACACCTGCATAGGTATTTTGAGAAATAAAGAATATAGACACCAATATTTGAATTCAAATATTGCGGTTGTTAGTTTAGCGATGTTTGCTGTTGGAATCGTGACTTCTCTTATTGCGATGCAAGAGATTGATGATGTGTTGTGGGCCGCTCGAAAAACGCTATTTTTATTAGTAATAGGTTTTTTAATCATTGCATTTAAAAATGAAAGCAATAAAAAGTTAGCGTTTTATAGCGTGATTGCAGGGTTTTGGGTGGCAGCACTTTTAACAATTTTCAAAAACTGGCACCAGATCGGAAATATTACGCGCATTGAAGGCACCTGGCCTCAAGGCACGTGGGACGCATTGTTAGGTTTGTTTTTTGTGTTTTTAGTCGTGAGCACGAGAATTGCAGTGTTCTCATTTAAAACAAAGTTACTCATCATTGCTACATTTTGCATGTCTATTTACCAGTTGATATGGGCTGGTGGCCGAATTCCGTTACTGGCAAGTATTGTGGTTCTTGTTTTGTATTTACTCACGCTTAAACTCACGAAGCGCATGATTATCAACGGTATATTGGCTGCCATCATCGCGATTACCTTTTCAATGACTATTTTTAAAGATAACGTAGATCACTTTTACAATCGCGTTCAAAGCATTGCTGACGTCTCAAATAACGATTATTGGGTCAGATTAAACTTATGGAAAGTAGGCTTTAATCATGCTGTTTTCTTTATGAAAAATGAACCCGTGACATTTCTTTTTGGTGCGGGTGGAAAGAGTTACGGCCCAATGCAAATAGCATTTTTTAAAGAAATGCCTATGAACCAAAGTGATCGTGAGAAACTGCAGGGTTTTGGTTACCCGTCAGGCGACACACATAATATGTACATTGATAGCGTATTAAAAAATGGCTTTGTCTGGACCTGTCTATTTTTAATTTATCTTTTATGGCTGGCTACTCGGTTCAACATTAAAAAAACATGGCAACAGTCTGAACCCTTTATTCTGCTCAGTTACTATGCCGTACTGGGTATGGCCTACACCATACTGCCACATTTTTTTACGTATTTTCTGATCTTTTTTATGGCTTACTTGCATGCTTCATCGCTCAAAAGTGCGACAGCGCTCAAATGATTAGGTCTCTGAGCAGGCGCGCGATAGCGCTTAATTCAGCTGCTCGGCTTGTTTAAACATATCAGCTTAATAACGTTATACAAAAAAAAGCTAACGCTTAATAGGTAGTCGCACCAAACCCGTAGATAAACTGATGCCGACTAATATCACAACAGCACAGAGCATCATGGTAAGGGTGACGTTTTCATTTAAGAATGTGACGCCGTAAAACGCCGCAAAAACGGGCACTGCAAAGGTGACGGTTAATGCTTTGCTTGGGCCGGCTAAGGCAATAATACGAAAAAACATAATGAAGGCTAAGCCTGTGCACACGACACCCAACGCCAATAATGAGCCAACTGTACTGAATTGCATGCTGTGATCTGGCCAGAAAAAAATGGCAAATGGCGCTAAAAAGAATGTGGCACCTAATTGGCTTCCCGTCGACGATACCAGAGCAGGAATATCTGTGAAATATAGTTTGGTGTAACTGGCTGAAAGGCCGTAGCACATAGGCGCTAACAAGCAAACTAACATACCGATAAGCTGGGCCGCCAAGGCGTGTGTTGGTGCAGCGTGTGCATTTTGTAGGGCCAATAAACTGACGCCGGTAAAACCTAATACCAACCCAACAGATCGACTTAGCCCTGGCTTTTCTTTGAGCCACAACCAAGCAATGAGCGCGCCAAATAATGCTGTGGTTGCATTGACAATTGCCGCTGTACTCGTCGATATGGTCATTAAAGCAAAACTATAGGCTGTAAAAGGAATGCCTGCGTAAAAAATACCTAATACGAAAGCTTTTTTCCAGTGTTGTTTCAGTAGGGCTGTTTGACGTTTTAAAACCAATAAAGGTAATAAAAACATGGCGCCTATAGCCACCCGCCAAAAAGCCGTTGTTATGGCACCAATATCTTGTGCTGCAATTTTAGTGAACATGAATGATGAGCCCCAAATTGCACTCAGTAAAATGAAATCGACCCACCAAGGACGCTGATTAAACTTTTCTTGCCACGTGAGGTCTTTATTATTGTTCATGAGACTACTTTATCAGTTTTGTATACCTTTCTTTAAGTCATTGATTGATGGGCGATCTTTTCTACCCATATTTCGGTCGTTCTTTTTCACCTCGTTTGCAAACAAGGGTATTGGCGAACGCATCTTGGCCAACCTAACAGGACACAAGTTTATTGCTGTGACCATATAGTAGGCGCGCTGCAAAGTTTTTAAAGCGTCATCCTGAGGCAGAATCTCAATATACAAAAGCCCTGGAACTTCTCGAGCTCAACCCATATCATCCGTCACTTCGTCTTCATGGCTTGTCAGGAAAGCTTGATGGATTGCAAAGCATTTCCATCAATTTGAAATATCGTATCGTTATTGAAATGATCATGACTGAAACTGAAATTGTTTTGATCAATGTTGGCGACCATCATGCCGTTTATTGATCAAAGTGCATGACAAGTCATTTTGCCAACTCATCGCTGCGGATGCCATTTTTTTCAATCTTATGCTCTATCGACTGAGCTAGCAGACCAAGGCTGGAAATTGTAAGTGAAACTGTGTTTTGGCTTAGAAAACGATCCAACTATTCCTACTCTGTTGATGATTAGGAATCTCTAAGCTACTATGGCGGCCTTCAGAGCATGAGGCTTGGCTTGTGTGCTCCAAATTTCAATTTCAGCCTCGTTCTCTATATTTAAGCTACATGCTCTATTGAAGGCGCCATTAAAAAGCAATCAGGACTGTTGTAAATGGTCAACTTCAAAGCCGATTACGTGGGGCTCAGTTGTAAACCCATTTTTAATTTGGGATCGAATAGTGGGCAACAAGATATTGCCTAAAAAATTATCCCAAGATTCTTTTGAGTCATGAATGGCAACAACAGACCAGCCTCCGGGCGATGGTCCGGCAGCATGATATAACTGGCCGACTGGAAGACTTGCGCCACCATGCGGATGTACAACTGCAATTTCAGCATCGTATTGGGCTTTTGTTCCGCCAGGATGAAAAGTAACTACGCAGTACGCCATATTAATTTCCTTTAAGTTATGAGTTAGTTTTAAACATAAAATTAATAGCAAGGGTTTTAGTGGGATCAAAGGCTGATACTGCGCCTAGTTTTTCTGTTGCGAAATCATTTTATTATTTACTCAATAAAAAAGCCACTGTGAAAAGCGCTTTAAAATGGGCATTACAGTTGTTTAGAACTTGTAAGTTGATCACTTTAAAAATTTACACATTAAAGTGGTGCCATTAAAGTAATCGACTCATTAGGAACACAAATGCCTTTGAACATGTTCATGCAGGCAGCAATTGATGAAGCTAAATTAGGGCTTGAAGGTGGCGGTATACCTATTGGTTCAGTATTGGTGCACAATGGAAAAATTATTGGTCGTGGCCATAACCGACGTGTGCAAGACGGTAGCGCCATTTTGCATGGCGAAATGAGTGCACTAGAAAACGCCGGTCGCCAACCTGCCGCCGTTTACAGAGAGTCAGTCATTTACACCACGCTATCGCCCTGTTCGATGTGTAGCGGGGCTATTTTGCTCTTTGGCATACCCAAAGTGGTTATCGGTGAAAATCAAACCTTCATGGGCGAGGAAGCCCTATTAAAATCACGTGGCGTGCAAGTTGAGGTCTTGCAAGATCAAACCTGCATTGATCTAATGAATCGCTTTATTTTGAGTAAACCCACGATTTGGAACGAAGATATTGGTGAGCCTTGAGTATTTTTAAACGTTTTTATTGAGCACTA
>DITR01000174.1 GCA_002422175.1 Alcaligenaceae bacterium UBA6179 | reverse complement strand
GCCATATTTTGGCCATTAGGCGTAAAGCAGTGAACCGCTGCGATTTTGTGGAAAGCATGCGCCTCGTCAACAATTGCATCGATTTCTTCTTGTGTCATATTACGAATATCGGGTTCTTCCTTGTCGGTACCACCGCCACCCGTTGCACACGTTTTGACGACATCGCAGCCCACCAAAAGATTTTGACGCGCAAGCTTGCGAAGTTCCCAAGGACCATCAGCAGTCTGGAAACCGAAGCGCTGCATGGCACGTGGGTTAATCAGGTCTAAATGCGACCCTGTAATCGAGGTGAAGCCCCCAATCAACATGCGAGGCCCTTCAACGACTCCCGCGTTAATGGCATCACGAATGGCGCACAGGTGCCCAGTTAATAAGCCTCGGCTAGACGCTAAGCCAAGATCTCGTAGTGTCGTGAAGCCCATATCAAAACAAAGTTGCGCATGAAAAAGACCATACATTTGCTGCAATTCAGGTGTAATTTCCCATTGAGCCACTCGGTAGTTATGAAACGTCAGGCAGTTAAACATCATGGTGTGTAAATGACAGTCGATCAAACCGGGCATGAGGGTTAAACCGCCGCAATCAATGACATCTGCGCCTTCGGGTATACGAACCTCTTGATCTGTTCCGACGGCCGCAATTTTTCGTCCAGTGATATGCACCACCGCGTTAGAAATGACGCGTTCGCCTACGACATCAATGAGCTTAGCCCCCTTGATATAGCGGTCGGTGCCAGGTGCTTCAGGCTGTTCAAATTTTTGATAGGTTGTGCTCATAAAGTATCCACGGTAGTTGAAGACGAAGCAGCGGTATTTCCGCCAAAAGATTGGGCCAAACTAAGAAATCGTTGGTAGGCAATTGGATCGATCACCCCACCGTCAGCGGGTTTGGGCTCAAAAAAATCAAGATGCTCTAGAGATCGCTCAAAGTCTCGACGAATTGAGCCTTGTGAAATCACAACAAAACGCGAATCACGGCTTTCGTCGGGCCAGTCTTCGAGTGTTGTCGGTTGGTGAACGATGGTTTGTGCCGCATGAATCGCAACCGGCTGACCCTCAATATTTAAAATGGCTTTCATACGCAAAAGGTTTTCGCCTTTCAATGAAGCCAACATATTGAGCCAGATGACCATGCTGGTAGAGGATATTTCACCAGACCGACGCACTGAAAACGACTCAATGCCTAGCGACTGAGAGACTGTTCCTAAAGAAAATTGTTTGGTGGTCGAGAGGCCATGCTGAGGCATGCCTGCTGAGCGCGAAGCAGCTCTTGTTTGCAATTCACCGGCAAACAGCCATTGCAGAAAGTCTTCGCGCGTGCGGTGGGTGTCAGAAGCCAATACATCTTTTGCTTGCATACCGATGGGCTGACCTTGCTGTACATTCGCTCTCAGGGCCCCGGGGTTGGCTGCCAACAGAAGGTCGTCAATGACCCCATCATCAGCTGGGCTCAACAAATCACGCTTGCTCACTAAGATTAAGTCAGCCACGGCCACTTGCCGAATGGCGTCGGCGTAGCTTTTCATTTGGGCAGGGCTATTGACGGCATCAACTAAGGTGATCACCTTGTTCATGGCATAACGATCACGTATAGACTCGTCACACAATACGGTTTGAATCAAAGGCACAGGGTTCGACAAGCCTGTCGTTTCAATGGCAATTTGATCAAACCCCTGAATCTCACCCCGTTCACGACGCTGCCATAAGTCTTCTAGGGTCTGAACAAGATCACCTCGAACCTCGCAGCATAAACAGCCGCCCTCGATCAGCATGATGTTTTCAACTGGGGTGGCAATTAAAAGGTGGTCTAAGCCGATTTCGCCAAACTCGTTGACCACGACCGCTATGCGCCCCGCATCAGGCTGTGTGAGTAACCAGTTTAAAAAGGTTGTTTTGCCACTACCCAAGAAGCCCGTGATGATGAGCACGGGTGTGGGCTCATGACTATTTAAGCTGTTGTTGTTATTCAAGATAGTCTTTTGATAAAGTTTTTTAAAATGTTAAGGGACTTTCATTAATAGATCAAATACTTATTTACTATTATTTTTATAGATACTATCTATGCAAAAGTGTTGTTGTTTTTAAAAAATTAATGCGACAAAATTTTGCCCGGATTAAAAATACATTGAGGGTCTAAGGCTTGTTTGATTTGTCTAAATAAACGCATTTCAACGTCGCTTTTAAAACGGGCTAAATCTTGCACTTTCATCTTGCCAATGCCGTGCTCGGCAGAGATCGAACCGTTTAGCGAAGCGACCAATTCATTGATAGCGTCTGTAATGGCGGCTTTATTTTGAAAAATAGTTTCAACAGGCTGACCTAAAGGTGCCGCCACATTAAAGTGCAAATTTCCATCACCGAGATGGCCAAAGGCAATCATGCGGGCGCCTGGGTGCAGTGAGGCAATTAAGCGTTCAGCTTGAGCTAAAAATAACGGTATTTTAGAAATGGGCAAAGAAATATCGTGTTTCACATTTTTGCCGTCTTGCACTTGAGACAAAGGAATATGCTCACGAATATTCCAGAACTTTTTAGACTGTGCCAGCGATTGCGGCAGTAAGACATCAGTGACTAAACCGCGCTCAATCGCCCGTTCCATGACGCGTTCAATCGAAGTCAGGGCATGTTCTTCAGACTCGTGGTCTGATAGTTCGAGCAAAACAGCGTAGGGTGTCGACTGCGCAAAGGGGTACGCCATGTTTGGAAAGTATTGGGCTACCAATTTCAAACAGGTGTTTGAGATCAGTTCAAAAGCGGTTAACAAAGGGCCCACCTCAGCCTGCACAAGATCAAGCAAAGCAACCGCTTTTTCAGCAGACTCGAGTGCAACAAAAGCGCTTAACTTGGCTTTCGGAGCGGGTACCATCGACAACACTGCCGCGGTAATGATGCCAAGCGTACCTTCTGCACCAATAAAAAGATCTCGTAAGTCGTAGCCGGTATTGTCTTTACGTAACTGGCGTAAACCATTCAAGATTTCGCCCTCTGCCGTCACCACTTCTAGCCCAAGGCATAACGCGCGCGCATTGCCATATCGTAAAACGGCGGTGCCACCTGCATTGGTTGATAACACGCCACCGATGGTGCAGCTTCCTTCAGAACCCATGCTTAAGGGAAACTCAAGCCCTTCACAAGACGCGGCAGCTTGAACCTGAGCCAATAGAACACCCGCCTCAACCGTCATCACTTTACCTGCCGCATCTATTGAGCGAATGGTATTCATTCGTTCGAGCGATAAGACACATTGACGACCCGAGGCATCGGGTAGGGCGCCACCGACTAAGCCCGTATTGCCACCCTGAGGAACAATCGATACACCATGACGATGGCAACAAGCCACGACCGCTGCGACCTCTTGAGCACTTCGAGGTCTCACTACCGCAACGGCAACCCCTGCTTCACGACCGAACCAATCTGTCACATAACGTTCATGTTCTGAAGGGTTAAAGCTGACGTAAGCATCGCCGACTAACTGGCGCAGCTCACTCTGCCAAATTAAGTTCATGGTGGGTGATCCGTTTATTAAGAAAAGCTCATTTAGTGGTGCTTTGAGCCATACCCCAACGCTCAATGGTGACTGCCTCTAAGCGACGTAAGAAAATCTTTTCAATCGCGATACCAATTAGACCAATCATCACCAACGCAGCGAGCATCGTTTCTGTTTCTAAATACTCTCGTGCATCAAAAATAATCTTGCCCAACCCCCAATCAGGGCTGGCCAATAATTCCCCACCAATGACGGCGATCCATGCGCGCCCAAAGGCAATACGCAAACCGGAAATAATAAAGGGCATCGTTCCCGGCAACATGACATACCAAAACATTTGGTTCTTATTTGCCCCCATCACAAAGGCAGATTTGGTCCACACTTGATTAATTGCTCTCGCTCCGGTCCAGGTGTTGTAGGTCAACGTAAAAATTGAGGCATAAATCACAACCAAGATGGTTGCCAAGTTACCGATACCGAACCACAGCACAAACAAGGGCACCCAAGCCAAAGACGGAATGGGCATCAGCACACTCAATAAAGGTGAGAACATGCGTTCAGCATTGTGCGATGTACCCATTGCCATACCAATGGGTATGGCAATCGCAAAAGAAATACCCAACCCCAGCAGAACACGAAGCATGGTGACGCCTGTGTGTGCAAAAATCGCACCATCTTCTACCATTTCTTTTAAGCGTAAGACGACATCCCACAGGGGCGGGGTCAATGCTTTTGAATACAAGCCGCTTCGAGCAAATATTTCCCAAATGATAAGGGCGCAGCAAAGACCGGCAAGGCCTCGATACAATGAGAGCCAGGGGAAATTAGATTTATGTTTTTCGTTCACCCTCTCACCATTCCCCAACGAACAACCGTTCGACGCTCAATTTGCTCGAATATTTGTTTTTCAAGAATCACACCGATCAAACCAATCAAAGCGATCGTGGCCAACATCACATCAGTGTTCAAAAACGTTTGTGACCCAAAAATCATCCATCCCAAACCAATTTTGACTGACATCAGCATTTCGACTGCCACCAAAATACGCCACGCAGCAGCCAGCCCCAACCGTAATCCAGATAAGATAAAGGGCAGGGCACCAGGCAAGACAATGAGCCAAAATAAATCGGTACTTTTGGCACCCATAATTTCAGCTGATTTGATCCATACGGGTTTCACTGACTTAACGCCCTTCCACGTATTCATGATCACAATGAAGGTCGATGCGAAAGCAATCAGTAAAATGGCAGGTATGTCACCTAAACCAAACCACAACACAAATAACGGGGCGTAGGCAATACCAGGTATGGGATAAACAAAACTGATAAGCGGTAACAAGGTGTCTTCAACCGCCTTGTATCGCCCCATCAAAATACCCACAAAGATACCGACTAGCCCCGAAATGATAAAACCAAGCAACAAACGGTAAAGCGTAGATTTAGCTGCGTCCCACAAAATTCCTTCACTGGCTAGACGCACAAATGTTTGCGCTATCTGACCTAAATCAGGCACTAATTTTTGTGGAAAGCTGCCATAAAGAGACAGTAATTGCCATGATAAAAGT
This sequence comes from Alcaligenaceae bacterium UBA6179, assembly GCA_002422175.1. Taxonomy (GTDB): domain Bacteria; phylum Pseudomonadota; class Gammaproteobacteria; order Burkholderiales; family Burkholderiaceae_B; genus Algicoccus. Next base: position 496 of record DITR01000174.1, on the reverse strand, counting down.
ATGATGGCAAAAGGGATGCAAGCCAACAAGATGTCCATGAATCGGCGCATCGTTATAGTCCTTTTTTTTATCTACTTTTATATTTAGCTACGAGGAATCTGTTGCAGCAACGGTTTAGAAAGCAAGGCTTTCCAATCAGGCATTTGTGCAATCTGCTTCTTTTCAATTAAAAGTTTAGATTCAGCCGTTAGATAGTCTTCTAAGCCTGGAACATAGGCGGGGTTAGCTTCTAACTTGCCCAACATATTGACGATAGCGACTTTAGAGACGGTGAAGCCCATCTTCGTGAAGTTATCTTGAACAATGGTGGCGGCTCGATCTGGCGAATTTTTAAAGATATCAATTGTCGCAACCCAAGCACGAAGAAAGCCTAAGACTTCAGCGCGGCGCTTGTCAAGAACAGACGAGTTAATAGCCAACCAAACGGGAACGATGTCATAAGCACTGTAATCAATGATGCTGAGACCCAAACCTTCTGTCACAGCAACCGATGGAA
>DITR01000153.1 GCA_002422175.1 Alcaligenaceae bacterium UBA6179 | reverse complement strand
ATTTAAGCGTGATTAGTGTTTACCTACCCTCGGGTTCAAGTGGCGATGTCAGACAAGAGGCCAAAATGCGTTGTTTAGACGCTTTTGGCCCTTGGTTAGCTGACCGCATGGCAGAATATCGCAATACAGGGCGCGAGTTCATTATTTGTGGTGACCTGAATATTGCCCACCACGAGATTGATCTCAAAAACTGGAAGGGCAACCTAAAACATTCTGGCTTTTTACCCGAAGAACGTGCTTGGTTGACCCATATTTTCGATGATATAGGCTGGGTTGATGTCTTTCGCCAACTCGACCCCAGACCCGACCAATTCACTTGGTGGAGCAATCGTGGTCAAGCTTGGGCTAAAAATGTCGGCTGGCGTATTGATTATCAAATAGCCACCCCAGGCATCGCAAAACGCGCAATGCAAAGCAATATATACAAAGACGAACGCTTTAGCGATCATGCCCCGCTTACAGTTGAATATGATCTGAGCTAGAAACGTGCTTGGTGACGATGGGGGGGGTAGCTTGATGTTTTTAAATGCATTCAGGCGCTGAAAAACTAGGCTTGCTGGTCAAGTTTCTGAATATCAAGCCTGCGCCAAAACAGTAACACCAACCCTGGCACGGCAATCAATACGGTGATTAGAAAAAAGTTTGCCCAACCCAGTTCGTCAACTACGACAGGGGTTAAGGGGCCCGCTAAATAGGTTCTACCGACGGCTGAAATAGCTGATAACAATGCAAATTGTGTTGCAGAAAAGTCTTTATGGCAGAGGCCCATCAGCAATGCCACAAAAGCAGCTGTACCCATGCCCCCACATAAGTTTTCTAGACCAACAGCTATGGCCATAAGGCTTAATTGTTGTGGCACGACAGCAATAAGCCAGAAACCTAGATTCGACACGCCTTGCAAGATACCGAACACCATAAGCGATCGATATAAACCCAAACGCTCAAGCAAGCTACCGCCTATTAAAGCGCCAACAATGGTTGCAGCAAGCCCCATTATTTTATTCACACTACCGACTTCTGTTGGGCTAAAGCCCGCACCACGAATCAAAAACGTAGTAGATAATGCACCGGCAAAGGCATCGCCTAATTTGTACAGTACGATCAACAACAAAACGGTGAGCGCTTCAGGGCGGAGAAAAAAATCTTTAAACGGTTTAACAACAGCATCGCGCAATGAGCTCGGCACATTGCCAGGGTGTTCGGGCTCTGGTGCAAACCACGTTGCTAATAACAATAGCAGCATCAAGCTACCCATAAGGTGGTACATATTGCCCCAACCTAACCACTGATCAGCCAATATTAAGGCTAAGCCGCCCGATACCAGCATGGCCAAACGATACCCCAAGACAGAGAAAGCGGCGCCTGCACCCCGCTCACTCGCTCGTAACACATCAGTACGATACGCATCAAAGGCAATATCTTGTGTAGCAGAAAAGAATGCCACACAAACAGCAACAGTTGCCAACAAACCTAAATTTTGTGAAGGTGAAAGATAACCCATAAAAAACAAACTTAAGCCGAGTAACGCTTGAGTCAGAGCCATCCAGCCTCGACGCCTTCCAAATAAAGGCGGTACGTAGCGGTCAACCAATGGCGCCCACAAAAACTTTAACGTGTAAGCCGTACCCACCAGTGTCAAAAAACCAATCTGTTGCAGAGATATATTTTCTACCGTTGCCCAAGCCTGCAAGGTGCCACCCGTTAGGGCTAGCGGCAAACCGCTCGCAAAACCCAACAATAATAAAGGACCCACACGCCGATTAAAATATAAACGCATTAAACAGCCGTTGATTGATCAAGCGTGAATCGATAAAGCGCCAAGGTTGAGCGCCAACCCGCTAACCATGACACCTCGCCATCAGGGCCGTAAGTCACACGGTCAATAATGCGCAACCCCAGCTTGTGACACAGATCTTCAAAATCTTTCAGGGTACATAAATGTATATTGGGCGTGTCATACCAAGCGTAGGGCATTTGACCCGTTACCGGCATACGCCCCTTTAGCAAAGACCAGCCATGGGGCCAATAACCAAAATTAGGAAAGGACACCACCCCGACTTTTGCGACCCGCACCATTTCTCGCAAAATATGTTCTGTGTGGCGCATTGATTGCAGTGTTTGTGACAGCACTGCTGTATCAAATCGTTGATCGTCAAACAAGGCCAAACCATTTTCTAAGTTCTGTTGCACCACTTGAACGTCTTTGGCGACACACAACTGAACACGATCATCGCTTAACTCAACCCCAACACTTCGTACATTTTGGTGATTCGATAAATATTCGAGCAACGCACCATCACCACAACCCAAATCAAGTACACGGCTTGATTGAGGTATCCATTGGGCAATTTTCATTAGGTCTAAGCGTGATGAAAATTCACTGGTTTTAGCTTCTAATAAAAGTGCTGGTGCAGCCAACTGCTTATCGGCTTGGTCTAACAACAATGATTTGGCAATATTTTCAAAATAGCGATACATCACACCGTGATAGCGTGAATCGTCAAGTAAGAAGGCATCATGGCCATGCGGCGCATCAATCTCTGCGTACGTAACAGGCGTTTCGTTTTTAACTAAAGCCTCTACAATTTCGCGTGATCGGCTGGGTGGGAAACGCCAATCGGTCGCGAATGATACCAATAAAAAAGAGGCCTTAGCGGGCGCTAAAGCCAATGCTAAATCACCGCCGGTGTGACGTGCTGGGTCAAAATAATCAAGTGCACGAGTGATTAATAAATAAGTATTCGCATCAAAGTATCTAGAAAACTTTTCACCTTGATATCGAAGATACGATTCAACTTCAAACTCGACACCATAACCATAATCGTATGCGGCGCTGGCTTCTGACTGGCGACGTGTTCGCCCAAATTTTTCAGCCATATCGTCGTCAGACAAATAGGTAATGTGACCAATCATTCGCGCGACCGACAACCCACGCTCAGGCACCGTATTGTGAGCGTAATAATCGCCCCCATGAAACTCAGGGTCAGTAATGATGGCGCGCCGAGCCACTTCATTAAAGCCAATGTTTTGCGCAGACAGTTTAGGGGTACTTGCAACGACCACACAATGTGCAACGCGCTCTGGGCACGTGATGGCCCAGCTCATTGCTTGCATACCACCCAAAGACCCACCCATGACCGCTGCAAAGCGCACAACCCCCAAACGGTCGGCCACACGCGCTTGGGCACGCACCCAATCTTCAACTGTCAGCACGGGGAATGCAGCTCCCCAGGGTTTGCCGGTTTCAGGACGAATGGATGCGGGGCCCGTTGAGCCAAAGCAAGAGCCTAAATTATTCACACCAATGACAAAAAATGTACGGGTATCAACAGGTTTGCCCGGTCCGACCATGTTGTCCCACCAGCCGATTTCATCTGAGTTATCAGCTGAAACACCGGCAACGTGATGCGATGCATTGAGCGCGTGACAGATTAAAACGGCATTGCTGCGATCTGCATTGAGGGTGCCATAGGTTTGAATGGCTAAATCGTATTGCGACAAGACCTGATTGCTTTCAAGCAAAAGCGGTTCGTCAAAGTGCATGAACTGGGTGTGCACCACACCAACAGATTTGGGTAACATTTGTGTCATGCCGACTCTTTTAGCTGTTTTTATGGGGCGCCCGCAAGCCGATCAAGCAAATCAGCGCCAAAAAATAATAATAATATCTTATCATTCCCTCTTTACTTAGGAAAACACAGGGATTCTGCGCATTACCAAAACCCAGCATTTACTGCACACTGTTGTTTTTCCGAAGAGTAGATATATGAAGAGGACAAGTGCGTATGTTGCCAACCCCGTTGTCTGGGCGTGAATTGCAGTGCTTAGAATGGGTTTCACGCGGCAAAACAAGTTGGGAAATTGGCGTGATACTGGTTTTAAGTGAACGAACCGTAAATTTTCACTTACTCAATGCCAGTCGTAAACTCAATGTGTATGGTCGTCAAGCCGCTGTAGCGCAAGCTATTCGCTTAGGGTTTTTAGGTGAATTTACCTTAGAGAGATTGAGCGCATAAACTCTTCAGTAATTGTTGTGTTGAGCTCGCCTGGGGGGCCTGTTGCAACAAACTGAATGACGTAGCCGCGATGAATCAAGACTCGAGCCACCATGCGTATAGGTCGAGCACTCAGCGATTCAAGCACAAAAGGCTCGCTGTCATGGGCTGAATCAGGCAGTGTGGCGCCTAAGTTTGCGGCAAGGCTTTTTAACAACGCGTTTTTAATAGCCGTTTGTTGATCTTGACTGAGTTCGGGCGGTAGCGGGGCATAACCCACAGCAAACAAGTTTTGTTTGACTGCAGCTGAAGTCAGAGAAAATTGCAAAGTATGTTGGTCTATCTTTAACGGACGTGACTCGGTTTGCACCCTTGCCGGAAAGGCCACCATGGCACGTCCATCGGCGACAGAAAGTTCTCGCCAGTTGTATTCTGGTGAGCAACCCACCAAAAAAAACGCTGCCCCCATTAACACAACTCTCATCAGCCTTCTGCACGAAAAAAAGGCATTAACTGAAAACATGATTTAACCCTATTAAACGGCTTATTACCCTGCACCAAGAGGGTTACAAGCAAAATATAACAAAATTGTTTTGTCTAATGCTTACCGTACAATTAATAAGTTGATTGGGCAAATACGTCCTGCATTGAGGAATTTACGGTGTTAGATATTGTTTCAAAAAAGCTTTTGCTTTTAGCTTCACAGCCCGCACTGCTGGCGCGTAGCCGTCGGGGTATTGAGAAAGAAGGCTTGCGCGTTGATACAAACGGCCTTATGGCTCAAACCCCACATCCTGATGCACTCGGGCGGGCGTTGACACACCCGCGCATCACCACAGACTATTCTGAATCATTACTTGAATTGATCACCGGTGTACATCATCAGGTCGATGACTTAATGAACGAATTAAATCAAATTCACAGAGTCGCGGCAGCGGGTTTAAGCAATGAAACCATCTGGAATCACTCTATGCCTTGCCTCTTACCTGAAGACGATGCGATACCGATTGCCTGGTATGGTCATTCAAATAGTGGCATGCTCAAGCATGTATACCGCCGAGGCCTGGCCTTGCGTTATGGTCGCACGATGCAATGTATTGCAGGCGTGCATTACAACTTTTCGTTTGATGATGCGTTGTGGGTTGCGTTGGCTGATCAGTCAAAAACCCCTCGTAACAATAAAACACAACAATCAGCCGGCTATGTTGGTTTGATTCGAAACTTTATGCGTTACAACTGGTTATTAATGTATTTGTTTGGGGCTTCACCCGCCGTTTCAAAGAACTTCACGCGTGGTCGCGATGTCGGTATGCCCGCACTTGATACGGACACTTTGTTTTTACCTTACGCTACGAGCCTACGTATGAGCGACTTAGGGTATCAAAACAAGGCTCAATCTGCGCTCAAGCTTTGCTATAACCATCTTGATACCTTTTTACGCCGACTTTACGAGGCAGTAACCACGCCATGGCCACCCTACGAGGCAATGGGCACACATCAAAAGGGTGAATGGGTTCAGCTCAATTGCAACCTATTACAAATCGAAAACGAGTTCTACTCAACGATTCGACCTAAACGTACAACAGCTCGAGGCGAGCGCCCGATTACAGCCTTATCTAAGCAAGGTGTGCAGTATGTTGAAGTACGTTGCTTAGACATTGACCCATTCGAACCCTGTGGCATCGCTCACGATACGGCTCGGTTTGTTGACATTTTCTTACTGTATTGTGCGCTTCACGAAAGCCCACTTTTTGACGAAGAGGGTCATTGTGCTGAAAGCACTGAAAACTTCAAACGCAGCGTTCGCGAGGGGCGCAAACCTGGCTTAATGCTATCGCGTGCGGGAAATCCAGTGACGCTAACTGATTGGGCGCACGATTTACTCAAACAGATGCAGCCTTGCGCCAAAGCGCTAGCTGAAGCAACGGGAGATACACGCTACTTAGACGCCTTAGCCTTACAAGAAGTCAAAATTGATCAGCCCCAACTGACCCCCTCAGCTCGTGTGCTAGAGGCCTTACAAACTGGTAAAAAAGGGTTTCAAGCGTTTGCGTTCAATCAAAGCAAAGACCATATGTCAGCCTTAAAGTCTGCCGGCCTGTTACCCGCCGAGCAAAACCAAGCAGCCATGCAACGCCAAACCTCAATTGATGCACAAAATGCGCTTGAAGCTCAACAGTGCATGTCGTTTGATGAGTACGTGNNCGCAATTTAACGCTGCACTGTCTTTAGAGAGCTAAATTTGGTGCGCCCGACAGGAATCGAACCTGTATCGAGAGCTTCGGAAACTCTTATTCTATCCATTGAACTACGGGCGCCAAGGCTTGCATTATACGCATTCAGAGTTAAAAGCCTAGCCCGCGACCCCATGACAATATTGCTAAGTCGGTCCCTCAAGACAACAAATGCGGCATAACCCTGAAAAGTTCAATAACAGTATAATAATTAAGATTTTTAAGTAACTGATTAAGC
>DITR01000054.1 GCA_002422175.1 Alcaligenaceae bacterium UBA6179 | reverse complement strand
CTTTCACCACATCATCAACTGACTTGGCTTCAAAGGCGGCTTTGTCCCATTGAGCCGCTTCGGCTTGGGTTATCAGGCCAGCGCTGGCCATTAAACCAACGAGTGCCGTCATTTGCATAAGATTACGTCGTTGCAGATTCATAGCTAATTCCCCAATAAATTCAAAAAAATTAAGACTTCAAATAAAAGATAACTAGAAAACTGAAAACTTAAGGTGTCGCTAACATCCATGTCACCATAGTTGTTGTGTCAGCTTCAGAAACTTGTGGGTGCGGTGGCATTGGTATAGAACCCCAATTGCCTGCCCCCCCATTTTTGACCTTTTTTACCATCAGCGCAACCGCATCGGGATTACCCTTATATTTTGCAGCAACATCTGCAATTGACGGCCCCACCATTTTTGAGTTGGCGGCATGACAAACTGCACAATTGTTTTTGGTGAACAGCTCTTTAGCCGCTGCACCACCTGTCGTCTCAGCACTTGCAGGCGCTGCAGTCATGGCAACCACTTTCATTTGATAACCCGCACCCGGTAATTTCGCTAAAGGTGGCTGAGTTGTATCAGCGCCACGGGTCGGACCAAAATTACGGTTTTGGGTCGCAATATTGCCATGTGCATCACGCGCAAAATCTGGAAGCGAGGAAGTGATGACCACTTCTTTTACACAGTCTTTCATACAAGCGACCGCATTAACGTCTGGCTTACCGTCGACTGTGCGCATACCATGATCAAGCGTCATACCATTACGGTTTGGCATGCGATTTTGTATTTCAGCAATGTTGTCGTTACTCAGCGTAAAGTCTTCAGGCACGATCTCAGCTAAATTCAAAATATAAGCCATCACAGCGTAAGTGTCATCGGGCGTGAGCGAGCGCGGCTCATTCCAAGGCATGGCACGATAAATGTAATCGTATAGCGTTGAAATGGTTGCCACTTTCATCATTGTGGTGCGTTGTGGTTGCGAGTTTGTAACCAATGCTTCAACGTGACCCGTTTCTTGATCTTTTTTAGTGGTGCCACCCACTATTGGTGTGAACACCTCATTTGACTCGCCAAACGCGCCGTGACAACTGGCACATTTATTTTCCCAAATAACAGTGCCTTGCTCAACAGTACCTGAACCCTTAGGTAAGCCTTTAAAATCTGGCCTAACATCAATATTCCAAGCGTTCACTTCATTGACAGTTGCTGCACGACCCACACCTGGGTAAGAGGTGGTGTTTTGAGCACAAGCATTTGTTATGCCCAAAAACAATAGCGCTGCAAGAGATGCGGGTTTAACCAACTTGAACATTACTCACCTCACCATTCGTATCGATTTTCCAAGATTGAATCGCGTTGTTGTGATAAACGGACCGCGTACCCCTCACATCACGCAACTGACGAATAGCGGGCTGAACATAGCCCGTATCGTCAATGGCGCGAGATTGCAAAATAGCGGTCTTGCCGTCCCACACCCAATCGATATTGAAACGCGTCAAAGCTTTGGTTTGTATTGGTGTTTCAAGTCTAGCTTCACGCCAGTTTTTTCCACCATCTGTTGACACATCAACACGCTTAATTTTTCCGCGACCTGACCAAGCCAAACCTGTAATGTTGTAGAAGCCAGCTTCAAGTAACTGCTGGCCACCTGAAGGCGTGGTGATCACTGATTTACATTCTTGAATTGAGGTGTATTGCCGATGTTGACCATCTGGCATTGAATCAATGTAATGAACTGCCTCGTCTTTGGTTGCCCAAGGCTGATCACCTACTTCAATGCGACGCAACCACTTGACCCAACTTACACCCTGTACACCAGGCACCACCAAACGCAATGGGTAGCCATTTTCTGGGCGCAACATTTCGCCATTCATACCCCATGCCACGATGACGTCATCAAGTGCTGCTTCAATCGGCAGCGTGCGTGTCATGCCTGAGCCATCGTTGCCCTCAGCCAACACAAACTTGGCTTTTGTTTTGTCGTAACCCGCCATATCGAGTAATAACGACAGCGGTACGCCGGTAAATTCGCAACATGACAACATGCCGTGCGTATATTGAACTGTGGGTACGGCCACATTTCCCCATTCCATACCTGTATTCGCGCCACACTCAATAAAGTGAACCCGCGACACAGCAGGTAGGCGCATGAGAGCGTCCATCGTGAAAACCATCTCTTTTTTAACCAACCCATTTATCATCAAACGGTGTTGATTTGGGTCGATGTTGTACCAGCCTTGATGATGGCGTTCAAAATGCAGGCCATTTGGAGTAATGATGCCAAAAAAACCCTGCAATGGGGCAAAAGATACTGACGCGGCAGACACACGGGTCAAACCGGGTGACTCGCGTCGCTGTAAATACTTTTCATAAATTGAAGGTTCACCATAAGGCTTGACGGCAACGGGCTGACCTAACGTCGTTTGCCACATTTGTTTGGTAACGATGGCAGGGTCATCTGGGCCGTTTTGCGCCAAAGCGGCAGAAGATAAACCCGTTGCACCTGCTCCGGCAGCTAAAGCGCCCAGAAAGCTTTGACGTAAAAAACCACGGCGTGAATCATCAAGCCCAGTTTTAGTCACATTGGTAGCAAAATCGCTCGACAAAAAGTTTTCCGGCGCACGTTTTAGACGGCCCGGTTTGCGAGACAAAAAATCAGCACTCACGCAAATCTCCAGAAATAAAGTCAGATCGTTCATTCAGGACAGCACATGACCAGTTCGAAAATTGTAATCTAGTTATTAGTTTAGTCAATAAAGTAATTTAAAAAACGTTATGTATCTATGGTGATAAACCCTTAGTTGCAAAGCACTATCAAAAACGACACTTAGCAATTAACATTCAAATATAGATTGAGTTAATTATTGAAATTTTGGAGTCTAAAATTGTGAATCGAGACCTTGCAAATGAAGCTGTTTCTCTAAACCCCCCGAGTCAACAATCGCGTCGAACATTCATACGCAATGCGTCAGCAGCCAGTCTGTTGGGTGGTTTTGCTTTAGCGGCCGATCCGGTAATGAGTCAGGTTATCAATACAAATTTTGATGGTCTAGAAGCTGACGAAATTCATGTTGAAGAAAACGGGCTAGATCTTTATGCTTACATGGCAAAACCTGCAAATGCGAAAGGCCCTCTCCCAATCGTAATTGTGGCGAGCGAAATATTTGGTGTGCACGAACATATTGCTGACATGGCGCGGCGCTTTGCCAAACAGGGCTATATGGCCATTGCGCCCGAGTTTTTTACACGTGCAGGCGACCCAACCTCTTTAGGCACCATCGCTGAAATTATGAGTCAGATCGTCGCCAAGACGCCTGATAAACAAGTGATGGGTGACATTTCAGCCTGTTTAACTTGGGCAGGAAAAAACCAAGGTGATCTAAATAAAGTCGGCATAACTGGTTTTTGCTGGGGCGGCCGGGTAACTTGGTTGGCCTGTGCGCAAATACCACAAATGAAAGCAGGCGTGGCATGGTATGGGCGCTTAGTGGGTGACAAGTCTGACAATTTCCCCCTTCACCCAGTTGATATTGCTACATCGCTTAAAGGTCCTGTTTTAGGGCTGTATGGCGGTGATGACCCAGGCATTCCACTCGATACTGTTGAAAAAATGCGTCAAGCATTGGCTCAAGCGGGCGCGTCGAACCCGGCCGCAAAAAAATCAATGATTGAAGTTTACCCTCAAGCACCCCATGCTTTTAATGCTGACTATCGTGCCAGTTACCGTGCTGATGCCGCTAAAGATGGTTGGCAAAAATGCTTAGCCTGGTTCAAATCTAATGGTGTCGCCTAACCCTAATACCTGAATCTTCCCCACGTGTTGTTATCGAATATTTTTAAGTATTTTTAAATTTTTTACGGAGACAAAGTCATGAAAATGATGAAAAAAATAAAATTTGCTGTTGTTATTTCAGCAATGAGCGTTGCCATTCCCCTAACCGCTTCAGCCCAAACAAATTCGGCTGAACAAATTTACAACATGAGCTTAGCTGCAACGTGTGCAAACTGCCACGGCACCAATGGCGTGAGTGTAGCCGGTGGCGATATGCCAAAAATTAATGACCTGACACATGAACAGATTAAAAAGAGCTTAA
>DITR01000037.1:6098-6873 GCA_002422175.1 Alcaligenaceae bacterium UBA6179 | reverse complement strand
TTCAAATTAAAAAATGACATCACTGTTTCGAAAACAGGAACCAGTGTAAAGAACAGGACAAGTCTAAAAATACCCATACGATGAATAAAGGTGTAGAGCATATCAATTCGAATTTGCTTTTTGTCAACAACGGGCTCAACAGGGCGCCATTTTTCTAATGAACTGAGCACCACAACGAGCAAGATAATTTGAAGCGCGCCAATCATGAACCACATCGTTGCGTCATAACCTGGCTCAACCAAGTCAACCCTATCTAAGGTGTAGAGCAAAGGCTGAACCACTGACTCAAAAAGCCATTGTTGGGTTTGATCAAAATAATGAATAAGGGAATTCATGATGTGGGTTTTAAGGTTTGTTTGAACTGTGGGTGCTGATTGATTGTTTTAAAACAAAAGCCCCGCTCTTTTAAACCAACAATCAATGGCTCTAATACGGCAGGAGCCCAAGGATCTTGGCGTGACCAAATGCCCAAATGTGCCAATAGAATATCACCCGATTTAATATTTTTTAACGCTTGCTCAAGCAATTTGCTGTTTGGGTAGCGGTCACTGGGCAACTCATCACCTAAAAAACCATTCGGGCTCCAGCCCACATGCGAATAACCACACTGCTTAGCTGCCATGAGCAGAGCAGGAGATGTTTTACCGCCCGCGGCTCTAAATATTGGGCTGAGCTGCGCCCCAGTCATCGCTTTATACCGCTCGGCGACTTGATCAAGTGATTGGCAATATTGATCTGCCGTGAAGGTTTGTGTTTGCCCCTTTTTAGAACCTGC
>DITR01000037.1:4563-6047 GCA_002422175.1 Alcaligenaceae bacterium UBA6179 | reverse complement strand
TTGTTGCTGCTGCAACACTTGCGCAACGAGGGGTGCAATACCCATATGCCCGGTATCAAACGTCAAATAGACCGATTTATCGCAGGTTGTTTGAGCGAAAAGCCCCGTCGCAAAGAAAACCGTAGACAGACGAATCAGCCATCTGTAACAGCGTGCAACATTTAACTTTAGTAATGGGTGGGAAGTCATTCGAATGATTTCATCACTGACGTGCAGCATGGTCTAGTGTCCAAACACCATGGGGTGACTTGCCCACGGGAATTTGGCGCAATACGGAACGTGTCGACAGGTCAATAAATGTCAACTTGCCTGACCAGCGTGATGTCACCATCAAAGTTTTGCCATCTGCAGACATTTCCATACAATCAGGCCCACCCGGGGCGGGGTATTGATCAACCACCGCCAGCGTTTTTAAATCAATTCGGCTAATGCTGTTATCGGCACGGTTACTCACAAAAACATGCTGGCCGTCGCCTTGTGCTCGAAAAGCATGTGCGCCTTTTCCTGTTGTGAGGCGCTGAACAAGCACCCCTTTTGGACCTGAAACGTCAAACACTTGCACCCCACTTTCACCCGTTAGCGCGACCAATAGTTTTTTATTGTCAGGGGTTAAAAAAAGGTCCGCAGGCAATTTGCCAGTCTGTACAACCCAAAGGATTTCCTGAGTTTTTAAATCAATTGCCATCAATTCATTGCTATCTTGCATCGTGNNGGCATCTCGGCCTCAGACCCTAACCATTCGTAAATATCAATATGATTCAAACGATTAGCTGCCGTCACAAACCATTTCATGTCAGGTGAAAATCTTAAATGGTAGGGATCAACAATGTTGTTTAACGTACGTTGAACCTCGCCGGTATTAGGATCAATAAACGTAATTGAATTCCCTGCAGCATTCGCCACTAAAACTGATTTTGAATCGGGGGTCAAATACAAATGATGCGGTTCTTTGCCAACAGGTAAGCGCTTAATTTCAGTGAAAGTGATCGGGTCAATAATACTGACAGTCGCATGAAGTGAATTCAAAACCAGTATGGGCGGCTTTTGCTCTAATGCTTCATTCACTTTAGATGTTGCGAGTTGTTGTGTGGTCGGGTCTGGCGTAGCCCTTGCATTTGCTGAGGGTGCAGCAGCGCTTGAATCAGTTGCAGTTGCATTGGCATGCTTGAAGCTCAGAACTATCAAAATCATCATACAAAAAAATATCAGCCTGCGTTTTAGCTGAATCGTTATGACATGTTTCAAGATAAGCACCCTGAGCATAGAGCCCAAAATATTGTTTTTGTCGTTATTCGTTTAACGACAACATTTTGTGTATTGACGTCGAGGTATTGTATGACTGCTCTTAACCTTTAAGGAGTGAGCATCAAACTATTTTTGCAAGTGTGGATCAACCCGAGACAAAAAGAGGGTTAATGAATGGGGTAAAACAGTTGATAGCCCTCGATCGGCTCACTTTCCATTTAAGCACGGGCATGACAATG
>DITR01000037.1:1526-4542 GCA_002422175.1 Alcaligenaceae bacterium UBA6179 | reverse complement strand
GTCATTTTTAGGTCGTTTTTTAATTCATAGCAAAACGCACAACCTATATTTTTTATAACTTAAAGTACTTTTCACGCGCCTCAATAAACTGTGCATCAGTACCATTGGTCTTGATCTTAAGAGTATTGAGCGCGGCAACAAAGCTTTCAACCGTTTTCTTGGTTAGCGCATCGCCAGATTCGCGAATACCATTAATAATTTCAACTGAGGCAACCGCTGCTGCTTTGACAATGCTGTCAGGAAATTGTGGAATGGCTTTGACGCCGTGATCATTTACCAAGACCTGCAAAGCACGGGGGTCGTTGGCGGCAAAATCTGATGCCACTTGATCGTACTCAGCTTGGCAAACATCACGCACCAGATCTTGCAAATTCTTAGGCAAGGCTTGATACTTTTTCTTATTCACAACTAACTCTGTAGCCAGACCTGGCTCAGTAAAGCTTGAGGTATAGTAAATTTTACGAACTTTATAAAAGCCCAGAGCTAAATCGTTGTAAGGGCCTACAAACTCCGCAGCGTCTAGCGCGCCAGACTGAAGCGCTTGAAAAATCTCACCTGCAGCCATGTTGGTAACTGAAACACCTAGTTTTGCCCAGACTTGGCCGCCTAGGCCTGGTGTACGAAAACGCAAACCCTTTAAATCTTCGACACTCTTGAGTTCTTTTTCAAACCAGCCACCTGCTTGGGTACCCGTGTCACCTGACAAGAAACCCTGCAAGCCAAACTGATCGTAAACTTCGTCCCAAATTTGTTGGCCACCCATGTAACGCACCCACGCGGCCAATTCACGACTGGTCATACCAAACGGTACGCCTGTGAAAAAAGACAACGCTTTGCTTTTGTTTTGCCAGTAATATGCCGCGCCATGCGACATTTCAGCGCCACCATCAATAACGGCATCAATTGATTGCAAAGCCGGTACCATTTCACCGGCTGAGAAAACCTGAACGGTTAAAGCGCCACCTGATGCAGCGGTAATGCGGTCAGCCAAGCGCTGCGCACCCACGCCCAAGCCTGGAAAGTTCTTAGGCCATGTGGTGACCATTCGCCAGGTAATCTTGTTTTGTGACACGGCTGGTGCTGATACGGTTGCTAAGCTTGCTGCCCCAACGCCAGCGACACCCGCTTGACGAATAAACGAACGACGATCCATGGAAAGTCTCCAATTAAATGTTGTTAGTTATTATGCAAAATTTTAATTTTTTTTAATAACGAAATTTTTAAATCAACTCAACTTTAAAATTCAAAAACTTTTTTATTATAGATTTGTAGACACTCAAAAAGAAATGAATTTAATAAGCGTAAACCCTTCTGTGAAAGGCCTTTAATAAGGCTTACTTTTGAGTGGCACACGGGTATTGTTGACGCAGAAAAAGCATAATAGTTCCTGCTGCGGGCTGATTTGCAAGATCTGGACGGGCTGAAGCCCATGCGACAAAATCATCTAAAACTTGATCACGGGTTTGTGCACCTGATTTAAAACAAATGCTTGAATCAGGGGTATTACCCAACTGGGCTTTGTGAAGCTGATAAACACCTTCACCGAAGCCATAGCAAAAGTTTCGAGCTAAAGGCTCAAACTTTTCACGACATACAGCAAGCATATCTTGTGTGCTGACGGCAGGCGTAGAGCTAGCTGTGGGGCTTGTTGAGGTAGAGGCCGGGGCAATAGTCGTTGAGGAGTTTGGCGCAGAGGGACTCTGTGCCCAAACTGAACCCGCCATAGCCATAACGCAAGCTGCCAATAAAAATTTCATAACATGCTCTCGACTTATGAATTTGCTCGTAAATGTACGAATGGATTAAATTTCATTAATTAATGATTAATTGAACCACAAATGAACCCATTAAGCATCGCTAAAAGCATGTTTTGTGTTGCAATAACAGTGAAACATTAAACTGAGGTCAACATGCCAATCATTACCAACATTGAAGATTTACGCAAAATTGCCAAGCGTCGGGTACCCCGAATGTTTTATGACTATGCTGATTCGGGCTCATGGACCGAATCGACTTACCGCGCCAATGAAAGTGACTTTCAAAAAATAAAACTCCGCCAGCGTATTTTAGTCAACATGGAAAATCGCTCAACTGCATCGCAAATGATTGGCCTACCCGTTTCCATGCCAGTTGCCATTGCACCGACTGGCCTGACCGGCATGCAGCACGCTGATGGTGAAATATTAGCGGCACGTGCAGCCAAAGCCTTTGGGGTGCCTTTCACCCTGTCAACTATGAGCATTTGCTCAATTGAAGATGTGTCGCAAGCAACCGGTGGCCATCCGTTTTGGTTTCAACTTTACGTTATGAAAGACCGTGATTTTATCGAACGTCTAATTGAAAGATCTAAACAAGCTAATTGCTCAGCATTGGTGTTGACACTTGACTTACAGATTTTGGGACAACGACATAAAGACTTGAAAAACGGCTTAAGCGCCCCACCCAAGCTCACACTCGCTAACATGATCAATATTGCGACCAAACCGCGCTGGGCGCTGGGCATGCTGGGCACCCCAAGACGCCAATTTGGCAATATTGTGGGACATGTCAAAGGCGTTACTGACATGAGCAAACTCAGCGAATGGACCGCCTCTCAATTTGATCCCGGCTTGAATTGGAATGATGTGGAATGGATCAAAAAACGTTGGGGTGGCAAGCTCATTTTAAAGGGCATTATGGACCCTGAAGACGCGCGCTTAGCAGCTAACTCTGGGGCTGACGCGATCATTGTAAGCAACCATGGTGGCCGTCAACTTGATGGTGCCGATTCAAGCATTAACGCGCTACCTGCTATTGTTGACGCCGTTGGTAAAAAGATTGAGATTCATATCGATGGTGGCATACGTAGTGGCCAAGATGTACTCAAAGCTTGGGCTTTGGGCGCACGCGGAACCTATATTGGCCGAAGTTTTCTATACGGTTTAGGGGCTATGGGTGAAGCCGGGGTCACCAAAGTACTTGAAATTATTCACAAAGAGCTTGACTTAACCATGGCATTTTGTGGGCACACCCATAT
>DITR01000037.1:0-1509 GCA_002422175.1 Alcaligenaceae bacterium UBA6179 | reverse complement strand
CCTGTTGAATATTTTAACTTTTTTTGACTCTCTTAAACGCTCAATTGTGCAAGGCCTACAAACTGTTAAGCATTTAAATCGTAAACGTCTCGCTATCGGTATCGGTACCCTTTTCGTGCTGATTATCGCTTGGCGGGTTTGGCAAGGTCCCTCGGTTGATACCTACCGCGTTGTTGAACAGCCCCTTATTCAAAACGTGGTGGCAACCGGTCGCGTTATTTCAACTTCACGCGCTCAGATCGGCGCCGAAATTACGGGCGTTGTGCTTGAGCGACACATTACCGAAGGCGATCGAGTTAACCCTGGCGACCTACTCATCACGCTTCGTGACGACGACTTGGCTGCCCGTGTGCGAGAGGCAGAGGCTGCGTTAGAGCAATTGCGCTCATCGCGTCGCCCGCAAGCCATGGCAGCCCTCAAACAGTCTCAAGCGCAACTTGAACAAACCATACGTGAGGCTAAACGCCGACGTGACTTGTATCAAACCGAATCAATCTCAAAAGAAATTTACGAGAAAGCTGAACAAGCCCTTACCTTGGCACAGGCAAGTGAAGAACAGTCGAAATTATTGACTGACTCGTTAGCGCCGGGGGCATCAGAAGAACTCATTTTGGTTGAACGATTAAATGCAGCGCAAGCCGCCTTAGCGCGAACCCAAATCAAATCACAAGTGTCTGGCATTGTGCTGACTCGCAACGTGGTGCCCGGCGATATCGTGCAACCGGGCCGTCTGTTACTAGAAATCGCCAAAGAAGGTTCAACAGAAATACTCATACCTGTCGATGAACGTAACTTGGGGGTCTTAGCGCTTGGTCAGCCCGCTCGATGTATTGCAGATGCCTACCCAAGCCAGCCTTTTAATGCCCAGATTAATTTTATTGCCCCCACAATTGATCCGCAACGTGGCACCGTTGATGTACGGTTGACGGTCGATCCACCACCTGATTTTTTACGCCAAGACATGACTGTTACTGCGACGATTCAAACCAATCAGCGTGATAAAGCCATCACCGTATCCAACGATCTAATCAAAGAGTCTAAAGATGATATGGGTTTGATATGGCTTGTACGTGACGGTCGGGTAACCGCTCAACCTGTCAAACTTGGCCTTCGCGGCTTGAGCGCAACTGAAATCACCGATGGCCTCAAACCAGGCGACCACATTGTGTTGTCTTCCACGGTTAAATTAGGTGAACGGGTCAGATCACGCGATGTGGATTGAAACCACCATTGCATTGAAGTTTATGAAACAAGGTATTACACAAACCTTGTTGATTTTAGTGGGTATCGCAGTGGGTGTATCGGTCATTGTGTTTATTGTGACGCTTGTCGGTGGGCTACAAGCCAACATTGTGTCGCGCACTTTAGGCACCCAAGCACATGTGCGGGTTCAACCGCAAGAAGAAGTGAATTTATTAGCTAACACACCAAATGGAACGTTTAATTTATTGCTGGAAGACAAGCGGGCGCAACGATTAAGGTCTATTAATAACTGGCAGCAAATCATGG
>DITR01000022.1:3676-4341 GCA_002422175.1 Alcaligenaceae bacterium UBA6179 | reverse complement strand
TTATTGCATTTTGCAAATCGCGCCTCGCGACTTATAAGGTTCCTAGAGCAGTGGCCTTCATCGATAACCTACCCATGACAGGTAGTGGCAAGATTCAGAAATTCCGCCTCGTGCAAGATATTTTTCAGTCTGGTGGTGCAAATGCCATGATGGCTGCAAGCGATGGGAAAAAATATGACTGAAGGCCTACAAACATATATCTTGAAGGGTGTGGGTTACATCACTCTCGATCGGCCAAAGCGTCGTAATGCCATAACCGAAGAAATGTTCGTGAATTTAAGCGAAACAGTGAATATGTTCGAACAAAACGATGATGTGCGAGTCATCGTGCTGCAATCGGCTGTGATCGATATGTTTTGCGCAGGCGCAGACATTGGAACGATGTCCGACCCTGATCCTGCTTCTCTCGAACATCACTTTGATCTGCTCGTAGCAAGCTGCAATGCATTACGTGCAACAGCAAAACCTGTGGTGACAATCGTCAACGGCGATTGTCTTGGTGCGGGGTGTATGTTGGTTGCCGCATCCGATATAGTCGTTGCGGGTGCCAGTGCAAGGTTCGCACTCCCAGAAGTGTTTCTCAACATGGCACCCATTCTGGCAATGGT
Organism: Alcaligenaceae bacterium UBA6179; assembly: GCA_002422175.1. Lineage (GTDB taxonomy): Bacteria > Pseudomonadota > Gammaproteobacteria > Burkholderiales > Burkholderiaceae_B > Algicoccus. The sequence goes on along the minus strand of DITR01000022.1, from coordinate 3,733 downwards.
AGAACTCGCTCAGGTCGTTACCATGCGAACACTCTTCTATTGGTCTGCAACAGGTCG
>DITR01000022.1:0-3650 GCA_002422175.1 Alcaligenaceae bacterium UBA6179 | reverse complement strand
CTGGCTGGAGTCAAGCGTACGTCAAACATACTGGCTGGACATCAATCGCAATTGAATCCCCGTGAACTGATGACTGAGATGATTGATGCTGCCACTCATCACGAAGCACGTAGCGCGATCGCGGCCTTCATTGAACGCAAACGACGGAAGTGACTGCCATTTAATATTGGAGATCTAATGAAAAAAATACTTATAGTCGGTGCGCTGGGCGCTGTCGGCAGATGCGCACTTGAACATTTCGAAAACCTCGTCGATTGGGAAGTTGTTGGCACGTCGCGCCGTAAACCTGATTTTCTCACCACAGCCTCATGGATTTCCGCCGACCTGCGTGACCGCGCCGATTGTGAGGCAAAGTTCGGATCTCTCAAAGGTATCACGCATATCGTCTACACAGCGGTCTATGAGAAAGCTGATGTTACGCGTGGTTGGTCTGAGTCAGATCACGTTCGCATCAACCTCGAGATGCTGCAAAATGTTGTCGAAATCGTCGAAAGCGTGTCGCCCGATTTGCAACATATCACGCTCATGCAAGGAACAAAAGCGTACGGCGGTCATCTTGGACCTTTCCGGCAACCCGCTCGCGAGAGCGACGCACGCTATATGGGTCCTAATTTCTACTACGACCAGATGGACTGGCTTGCGCAACGACAGAAAGATAAGGCATGGTCGTGGACGATTCTACGACCGCAGATCGTCTGCGGTATTGCACTAGGCAGTCCGCTGAACATCATCACGGCGATTGGCGTTTTTGCTGCAGTGTCGCGTGAATACAATATGCCACTGCGATTTCCGGGCGGGGTGCAACGCATTGGGGAAGCCACCGATGCCCGCCTTATTGCCAAGGCAATGGCTTGGGCCGGTACACATCCCAACGCGGCGAACCAGGTATTTAATATCAGCAATGGTGACGTCTATGTCTGGGAGAACGTATGGCCTAAGGTTGCCAAGCTTTTCGGCATGGAGATGGCGCCAGCTCATCCTTTTTCACTTGCACGCGTAATGCCCGAGAACGAACCAATTTGGGATCGTGTCGTCAAGAAGCACGGTCTGGTCGCTAATAAATATAAGGAAATCGTACCATCATGGCAGTTTGCCGACTTTCTGCTCGGCTACGGGCAAAGACCAAATCCACATCACATGAGCACTATTAAGTTACGACAGGCCGGCTTTGCAGATTGCATCGACAGCGAAGATATGTTTGTAGAAATTCTTAGTGAACTTCAACGCAGAAACATTCTTCCGTCTTAAGTCAGCCGTACATGCCTGACCTTGGCACACTTTACATGTGTTTGGGTTGCAAGAAATGGTTTACTTTGAGACTGGCGCTGATGGACAAACCATGGCCATCAGCGCCAAAAATTGAAAACATGCTGATCTAAACTTGATTTTTTGAAATGCCCGCGACAAGATCTAACTTTTGCGCCCTTCCCGACATGGCAAGACTTATTTCAGACGCACGGTCTCGAATATCTTCACCGAGTGATTTGATCGCCGCAGCGTTCAATTGTGCACTAAACCCAATAGCGCTGATCGCCATAACAGGCTTATTAGTGTTGTCAATAACGGCCGCAGATACGGTCGATACACCCTTGACGTAATTCCCTAAATCGACAGCATAGCCACGCTTGAGCACCTGTTTAACATCAGCAAGGTATTCTTCGAAGTTAGGGCCATCTTCCCAACGCAATTGGCTGACACGCCCTCTTAACTCAACGGGACTCAGATCAGAAAATGCTGCCATGCAACGCCCGAGTGCTGCAATATACATGGGTAGGCGTTGACCAATGCTCATATGAACACGGATCGCAGACAAATTATCAGCACGATCAACAAGAACCACTCTCTCGTTACTAGTGCGCTGCCACAACGTGGCTGTAACGCTATGTCGGCTGGCGATCTGCTCGAGATGTGGGCGTAGCATTCTGACGAACGAAGCTTGTTCCAAGGCACCTTTTGCCAGCTCTACTAGACCAATGCCAATTGTGTAAGTCTTGGTTGAGTCATCAAAGATCACGAGTCGTTCATGAACTAATGTTTTCAACAAGTTAAAACACGTGCTGGAGTTGAGGTTTAAGTCTTTGGCAATGCGGCTTACACCGATAGGCGAAGAGGTTATTGCTAAATGGCGAACAATTGCAAGCCCGCTAATGAGTGCGCCAACGAGCTTTTCTGGAGTTTGTGGTGTAACCATGCTGTTGGGTAATTCAGGAATGCTGCTTATGTAAGAGAATTAAATTAATAAAAACAATGCTTTGTTTAATAATTATCTTAACATTTATTATGGCAGAGCCTATTAGATAACAATTTTCGTAGGCTGAACTGACGCCATCACGATGGCTAAAGCCTTGAACAATGCTGCAATAACGATTTCAGACGTTGCATTCAGGTGACACGCTCACAACACAATCGTCAATGTCTGCCTTAGCGCTGGTATTGAATTTTTTCACTCTACACCCACTTTGCTTATCCGACTGCTAAAGCATCGTACTTAGCAATTAACCTCCAGCATGCACTCCCTTTGCTTAAACACGATGGTTACAAAATAAAATTGTTCCAAGAGTTGGAAACTTCTTGAAGAGTAGATAGCATTTAGGCGCGAGTGAGCAATCTATTTTTAGTCGAGCTTTCAGAAACACCTACTTTTCAAAAAATATTTACGCATTGCATGGCTCTGCCAGCCTTTGCAAATTCACACCCCCTAAAACAGCCGGGTGCATCTAAGTCAATTTAATAAACCTTAACAACCTCATAAATTCAACACCACTTAAAATCAAGAATATGTTGGCTTATTGACGCCAAGACTGGAATTTCTTTAATACCTTGACTGACACGGCATAGTGAATGCCCCGAACGATCAGACACGCATAAACCACTAACATACCCATGGCAGCGGCAGCGGCGGTGTACCCTGTTTCATCAATGTGAATCACCGCGATTGATGCCAACATGGTGTCTGCCGTGTAGAGAAAAATAACAGTCGAAATCGTGGTCATCGCGCGCAAAAAGAGATAGAGCCAAATATCTAAAATCGCTGCAGCGCAAGCCGGAACCGTCACCTTAAAAAACGTGCGCCAGATGGGGGTGTTCAGTGACTGACTGACGAGCTCTACTTCCTTGCTTAACCCTTTTAAAGCGGTCAGTGCCGTTAAGTGGGGCACCGTATACAAATGGGTGACCGTACCGATCACCAATAAAGACATCGTGCCGTATAGAAAACCCAAAGGGTTAGCTGGGTTGTTTACAAAAAGCAGATACGCTAACCCTAATACGAGCCCCGGAATGGCCATGGGCAGTAGCATCGAGAGTTGAAGACACTTGCGTAAAAACGTGTCACATCTGGTTTTTTCAATCAGTGCCGCACCCAAAAAGATAACGATCGTGCCACCAGTCGCAGCCAATAAAGACATGCGAATCGAATTCCAAAAATTGATCCAACCCACACCCTGCATGTTGAAAATATAATTTGAAAACGTCAAATTAAGGTTGTAAGGCCAAAATTTAATAAGCGCCGCAAACTGCGCCATACCCAGCACCAACAGCATCATTGACAGAATAAGTGCACAAAAAAGGAAGTAAAACCAATCGCGTTTCACGCTTACAGTGGGTACCAGTGGTAATGAACGACCGGTCATTTGAAGCGCCTGCTTACC
>DITR01000020.1 GCA_002422175.1 Alcaligenaceae bacterium UBA6179 | reverse complement strand
TTCAATGATGGCGTCAGGTTCACCGCCAGATTCCCCCAGCCACATGGCTGTAAACACTTCGCGGGCAATTTTATTTGATAGTGTGCCGTCAATAATTCGTGTCAGTAAAGCGGCTAATTGCGTAGCCTGAACGGGACAAGATGTCATGTCAAGGTTGTCGCGGTTTAGCGCAGCTAGGACCTCGCCATTTAACCAATTGGCAGCTAGCTTACCCTGATTGGCAGGAAGTTTTTCGACGACAGACTCAAAATAAGCAGCCGTTTCGCGATTGTGACAAATCTGCAAGGTGTCAACAGAGGTTAAACCATAAGTTTTAGCAAAGCGCTCGCTTAATTGTTGCGGTAATTCAGGCATGTTGGCTTTAACTTGCGCGACCCATTCGGGGCTAATCACGAGTGGGGGTAAATCAGGGTCAGGAAAATAGCGGTAATCGTGCGCATCTTCTTTGCTACGCATGCTACGGGTTTCGTCTCGGTCTGAATCGTAAAGCCGAGTTTCTTGTACGACTTTACCACCGTCTTCAATCAGTTCAATTTGTCGTTGCACTTCAAACAAGATGGCGCGCTCTAAAAAACGAAACGAGTTGACGTTTTTGGTTTCAGTGCGCGTACCAAACTCTTTTTGGCCGAATGGGCGAACTGACACATTGGCGTCAATACGAAATGAACCTTCTTGCATGTTGCCATCACAAATGCCTAACCACACCACTAAGTTATGTAGGGTACGGGCGTAAGCAACGGCTTGTGCAGCAGATCGCATTTCAGGTTCTGAAACAATTTCAAGCAAAGGTGTGCCGGATCGGTTTAAATCGATGCCGGTGGAGGCTTCACCGTGCGGACCCGGAAAATTATCGTGTAATGACTTGCCAGCATCTTCTTCAAGGTGAGCCCGTGTAAGGTTGATGGTGGTCGGTTGGCCGTCAACTAAAAAGCTGAGTGAACCACCTAAAACAACCGGAATTTCATATTGGCTAATTTGATAGTTTTTAGGTAAATCAGGGTAAAAGTAGTTTTTACGCGCGAAAATTGAGCGAGGTGTCACTGTGGCACCAATTGCCAAACCAAACTGAATGGCTCGTTCAACAGCACCACGGTTTAAAACAGGTAACGAGCCGGGCAGAGCCATATCAACAGCGTTGGCTTGCGTATTGGGGGCTGAGCCAAAGCGTGTGGGGCTGCCAGAAAATATTTTAGAAACGGTCGATAACTGAACGTGCGCTTCTAAGCCAATGACCACTTCCCAGTTCATGCTAAACCCCCTGTTTTAGGCTCAGGTCGGCGTAAATGCCAATCGGTTGCGAGTTGAAACTGGTGTGCAAGTGCCAAGAGCTGACCTTCCTCAAAATAATTGCCAATTAATTGCAAGCCAACGGGTAAGGCTTGGCCATCAAAGCCTGGGGCAAAGCCACACGGTATAGACATGCCCGGCAAGCCCGCTAGGTTCAGGCTAAGCGTATAAATATCGGCTAACCATTCCGCTGTAGGGCTTTGGTTTTTTTCNNGCGCCTAAAACAGCTTGATAATCTTCAGCGATCAATCGGCGTATACGTTGAGCTTGCAGGTAATAAGCGTCGTAATAGCCATGCGATAAAACGTAGGTGCCAACCATAATGCGGCGCTGCACTTCGGCACCAAACCCCTCGCTGCGTGAGCGGGCGGTCATGTCTGCCAAGTCGGTATAGTTTTCGGTGCGATGACCATACCGAATCGCATCATAGCGCGCCAGATTACTTGACGCTTCAGCGGGTGCAATAACGTAATAAGCGGGTATTGATAAACGTGTATGAGGTAGTGAGATACTCACTTTTTGGGCGCCCAGCGCTTCAAATTGATCGATAGCAGCGGTTACCGCTTGAGCGACGTTGTTATCAAGGCCTGGGCCAAAGTATTCTTCGGGAACGCCAATGCGTAAGCCAGTAAATGGTTTGGCACCGTGTTGCGCAATGCGCAAACTATGCTGGGTAAAGTCATGTTTGACTCGCCCATTTTGGTTATTTACGCCACGGCAGGTTTGAATGCTGGTGGCGTCACGCGTGTCAAAACCGCTCATGACGTCGAGCATGAGCATTAGATCGTGGGCACTGCGCGCCATGGGGCCTGCTTGGTCTAGGCTTGAAGCATAGGCAACCATGCCATAGCGCGATATGGTGCCATAGGTGGGCTTAATGCCACTGATGCCACATAAAGAGGCTGGCTGGCGAACTGAACCGCCGGTATCAGTACCCGTTGCGGCCATAACCAACCCGGCTGCAACGGCTGCCGCAGACCCGCCTGACGACCCGCCCGGAACGACTTTAGGGTGCCAAGGGTTGTGAGCCGGGCCAAACGCGGAGTGCTCATTACCTGAACCCATTGCAAATTCGTCGCAGTTGAGTTTGCCTAGTGATACGGTGCCCGCCTGAATAAGTTGCTCAACCACATGGGAATCAAATGGGCTTTTGTATTCTTTAAGTATGTTGCTGCCTGCGGTGGTGTGCCACCCTTTAGTCACAAAAATATCTTTATGGGCAATGGGAATGCCCGTGAGGCTCTGTGCATGACCCGCTGCGATCGTTTGATCAGCTGTCTTGGCTTGAGCCAGTGAAAGCTCTTGGTTGAGATCAACAAAGGCATTGAGCTCACTTTGTGCAGCAATTTCTTTAAATAATACTTGGGTCAGCTCAACAGAACTGATTTTATGATCGTCTAGAGCGCTACGCAGACTGGCAATGCTGGGAAAGTCTTTAAGAATATTTGTCATACTAATCGAGTACCTTCGGTACGAGAAAAAGGCCTTCATGCTGGCCAGGGGCGTTTTGCATGAGTGCGTCTCGCTCTGTTGGGCCACCTGGCGCGGTGACGGCATCGTCACGCAACCGCAAAGAAACCTCTTCAATCATTGAAAGAGGGTGTGCCAGAGGCTCAATGTTTTCTGTATTAACAGCCTGTAACTCAGCAATTAACTCAAATATTTGATTGAGTTCAGCATTGGCTTGTTGCTGCGCTTCAGGTGAAAGGTGCAGTCGGGCTAATTTAGCAATGCGAGCGGTGTCTGAAAGGGAAATGGCCATAAAGGAAATTAAATATTGTCGAATGTGTTTTGGCAACAGCCAAGTGAGGTTTTAGGCTAAAAATTAATGAGTGTTTGAAACGTGCTTGGGTAAGTTTAAATAGGTGTTAATACTGATTATAAGTTATGATAGGAGACAGGCAAAAGCGACCAGAAGACTTTTGTTTTTTGTAATTAAATCTAACTTTTTTGGCTGACCCCGTATGTTCGGTTTCTTACGTAGTTTTTTTTCAACCGATATGGCAATTGACTTAGGTACTGCCAACACGCTTATTTATGTTCGTGGCAAGGGTATCGTACTTGACGAACCTTCAGTTGTCGCGATACGTCATGAGGGCGGCCCGCACGGAAAAAAAATTATTCAAGCGGTTGGTCGTGAAGCCAAACAAATGTTGGGCCGTGTGCCGGGCAACATCACAGCGATTCGTCCGATGAAAGACGGCGTGATCGCCGACTTCACCGTAACCGAGCAAATGCTCAAACAGTTTATTCTCATGGTTCACCCGCGCAATATGTTTGCGCCCAGCCCGCGTATTATTGTTTGCGTGCCTTGTGGGTCAACCCAAGTTGAAAGACGCGCCATTCGTGAATCAGCGCTCGGTGCGGGTGCCAGTCAAGTTTATCTCATTGAAGAAC
>DITR01000105.1:2263-3468 GCA_002422175.1 Alcaligenaceae bacterium UBA6179 | reverse complement strand
GTGAACTTTGCCAGGTTGCGGGGGCAATATTGGGTTCTGGTTTGCCCTTAGCACGTGGTGGGGGGCTTGCTTTGATCTCGTTTTTAGGTGTTTGAACGCTAACGTGAGCCGGTTTGTTTGTGCTAACTGGGGTGGGTGGTTCGTTAGTAAATGGCGCAATTTTAGGGTGTTCAACGCTAGTACAGGCTGTTAAGGCCAGCAAAAACGCGACATAGATCAAACCGCGTAGAATTAAAAGTTGCGCAAAGGATAAGAATTTAGACATAATAAACCTATGGAGACACTATATATTACTCACCCCGCCTGCAAATTGCATGAGATGGGGCCCGGTCACCCCGAGTGCCCTGAGCGTTTAGACGCAATTTCTGATCAATTATTGTCAAGTGGTCTGTTATCTTATCTAAAAGAAAATCAAGACTTTTTACCTGTCGATGCCCAGTCATTATCGCGTGTTCACCCAGAGCAGTATCAAACACAACTACATGGTTGGTCACCTGATTCGGGTTATCACGAAATTGATGGTGATACGGTTATGAACCCCCATACCCTTCATGCAGCAAGTTATGCTGCGGGTGCCGTGGTGTCAGCCGTTGATGCGGTGATGGCAAAAGAAGCCACTACCGCATTTTGCGCAGTAAGACCGCCCGGTCACCATGCCTCTCGCGAACAAGCAATGGGGTTTTGTTTTTATAACAATATTGCCGTTGCCGCATTGCACGCCATTGAAAAACATGGTTTAACGCGTGTCGCGATTATTGATTTTGATGTGCACCATGGTAATGGTACAGAGGCTATTTTTGCCCACGATTCACGTGTACTGATGTGCAGTTTCTTTCAGTACCCGTTGTTTCCAGATTGCGGCGTTCACAACCCAGCCCCCAATATGGTCAATATACCGGTCCCGGCCTATACGTCAGGCGCTGCCGTGCGTCAACTGGTGACAGAGCATTGGTTACCCCGTTTGGTTGAACATCAGCCAGAGCTGGTGTTGATATCAGCAGGCTTTGACGCCCATCGCGAAGACGATTTAGCTCAAATGGGTTTGGTCGAGGCTGATTATGCTTGGTTAACCGAGCAAATTGTTGCCGTCGCAGATCAATACGCCCAAGGGCGGGTGGTCAGTTCATTAGAGGGCGGTTATAACCTTTCTGCCTTAGGTCGAAGTGTGGTCACCCATATTAAGGCGTTGTCTAAGCTGTAAACTA
>DITR01000105.1:838-2202 GCA_002422175.1 Alcaligenaceae bacterium UBA6179 | reverse complement strand
AAGATGTCGATGAATCCGTTCGATGAAATTGCCATAGAAGAGGCCACTCGCCTAAAAGAAAAAGGCACAGTCACCGAATTAATCGCCATCTCGTGTGGCCCCGTTGCATGCCAAGAAACCTTGCGCACTGCCATGGCAATCGGTGCTGACCGCAGTATTTTGGTTCAAACAGATGTTGAGTTACAGCCTTTGGCTGTTGCAAAAATACTTAAAGCAATCGCCGTAAATGAAGCGCCTGATTTAATTATTTTGGGCAAGCAAGCCATTGATGATGATGCCAATCAAACCGGTCAAATGTTAGCCGCCTTGCTCGGTTGGCCGCAGGCCACCTTTGCCAGTAAAGTTGAGGTAGCTGACGGTTTTGCGACCGTGGTGCGCGAAGTTGATGGCGGTCTTGAGACCATCAAAATCAAATTACCCGCCATCATCACAACCGATTTACGCTTAAATGAACCGCGTTANNGTTGACCCGGCACCGCGATTGTCTACCCTTAAAGTCACGGACCCCCCCGCACGTTCTGCAGGCATCAAAGTGCCTGATGTGGCCGCGCTGGTTGATAAACTTAAAAACGAAGCAAAGGTGGTTTAAAAATGTCTGTATTGGTCATAGCTGAACACGATAACGCACAAGTTAAAAGTGCAACCTTTAATGCCATCGCGGCAGCGGTTAAAATTAATCCTGAAGTGCATGTGTTAGTTGCAGGGGCAGGCGCTGGCTTAGCTGGTGTCGCTGCACAAATCGCCGCCTGCGAGGGCGTCAAAAAAGTTTTACTCGCTGATTCGCCTGCACTCTCAGACGGTTTAGCTGAAAATTTATCGCAACAGGTACTCGATGTGGCTGCAGGCCATAGCCATATTTTGTTTCCTTCAACCGCTTCGGGCAAAAACGTGGCGCCACGTGTTGCGGCAACCCTCGATGTTGCGCAGATTTCTGACATTATCTCTGTAGAAGACGCTGACACTTTCCAGCGCCCTATCTATGCAGGTAACGCGATTGCAACCGTTAAATCGTCTGACGCAGTCAAGGTCATAACGGTACGTACCACTGCATTTGATGCTCTTTCAACTCAGGGTGGTCTTGGCATAGTTGAGTCTGTTGTACCCGTCACTGCAAGTAGCTTGTCAAGCTTTGTCAGTCGTGAGCTTGCAACGAGCGATCGTCCAGAGCTCGCGGGTGCCCGGATGGTGGTGTCAGGTGGTCGGGGCATGGGCAGTGCTGAAAACTTTAAAGTTCTCAACCCCTTGGCTGATAAGCTCGGTGCAGCGTTAGGTGCATCGCGCGCTGCGGTTGACGCCGGGTATGCGCCAAATGACTGGCAAGTTGGGCAAACTGGCAAAATTGTGGCCCCACAGCTTTACGTGGC
>DITR01000105.1:0-814 GCA_002422175.1 Alcaligenaceae bacterium UBA6179 | reverse complement strand
ATTTTTGGGGTGGCTGATTATGGTTTGGTTGCTGATTTATTTGAAGCCGTACCTGAAATAACAAAACAATTGTAACTGTACTTGCATACAGTACTGTTTTTATGTACAGTAGTGGTACATATCAACAGTACTGGGGTACTTACCATGCAAGCATCACGTTCAACCCGTTTCGCGCCTATCTCTTTTATGGCGAGCCCTGCTTTAGATAACGCTTCACTTCACAATTCACATCACACTTCACATCAATCACTACAAAACCCATCACGCATCACTGCTCGTCAGCCGACCATCGCAGGCGATGTCTTCGCCGTTGTCGTTTGGGCAGCCATGGTGCCTGGTTTCATGTGGCTGGGTACTGTAATGGGTTTATAAGCACAAACGTCAGCTTAAAATTGTGTAAAATGGTAAGTTAGTCAAAATATCCTCTGCCCGGCGGCGGGTACCAAATGGTTTGGTGCTTGCAAAAAGACAGAGACTCACTGAAGCTTTGTTCGAATGTTTCATACAAAGCCTCATTTGTGTTGGTTCTTTATGCCCTCACTTCTGAGTCTATACGTTGCGTTGCAACAGCCGAGAGTAAGATATCGGAGCTCTAAATGAACTTAATCGCTATTCTTGAGCAAGAAGAAATTGCTCGCTTAACCGAAGGCAAAACGATTCCCGAGTTTGGCCCAGGTGATACGGTTGTCGTTAACGTCAACGTGGTTGAAGGTGCACGTAAGCGTGTACAGGCATACGAAGGTGTTGTGATTTCTCGTCGTAGCCGTGGTCTCAATTCTAACTTCATCGTTCGTAAAATTTCGTCAGGTGAAGC
>DITR01000176.1:1699-4312 GCA_002422175.1 Alcaligenaceae bacterium UBA6179 | reverse complement strand
GAAATCATATGGTTCACATCACTGATTTCAGATTGAAACTGTTCAAGAGATTCAAAGAGTTTGTTGCACGAGACAAGCACGCTTTCGCCTTCTTTTGTCAGTCGAAAGCCTTTGCGACCACGCTCGCATAATTTAAAACCAATAAACTCTTCAAGAGAAGCTAAGTGCGCACTGATCGTGGGTAGATTGATGTTCAGAGCCTTTTCGGCAGCAGAAAGGCCACCACACTCTGCTACCTGCTTAAAAAGTTTCAAGCGTTTAACGTCAATGTCACGCAACATGAATAAGATGGCCTGTGGTTGCTTATCGATCGATCAAAGTTAACTTTGATATTTTGGTATTTTAACTAACGTTGGTTTGTCATACGATCAGAGCGCAATCAAAAAAAACAAAACACAACGAAACAAAACATTTCTAAACACTGTAGAGCTTATACCTATTTAGATCAAGCGCTGGCAAGGAGCCCTCATGTCGCAGAAAGAATTTCTTCCCATTACTGGAACCGTTATGCCTCGGTTCGCAGGTATCGCCACGTTCATGCGACTACCTTATTTGTCATTAGACAACCCACAAGTCAAAGATGTTGAAGTGGGTTTGGTGGGTGTGCCTTGGGATGGCGGTACGACTAACCGTGCGGGTGCTCGGCATGGCCCGCGCCAACTAAGGGATCTGTCTACTTTGGCTCGAAATGTGAATCGGGCATCAGGGATCAACCCGTTTGAGCTTTGTAATTGCGCCGATCTTGGCGATTCGCCCGTTAACCCGGTTGACCTTAACGCAACACTAGAGCATGTACAGGCATTTTTCGCGCAACTTCACGAACGTGGCATCATTCCGCTGGCCGCAGGCGGTGATCATTTGGTCACGCTGCCGATTATGCGAGCGATTGCAAAAGACGGCCCCATCGGAATGGTCCATTTTGATGCACACACCGACACATGGGATCGGTATTTTGGTGGCAGTCTATACACGCACGGTACGCCGTTTAGACGGGCGATTGAAGAGGGGCTTTTAGATCCCAAACGTACTGTGCAAATTGGTATTCGTGGCGCCCTGTATAACGATAGCGAGAATGATTGGGGCGTAGCGCAGGGCGTGCGTGTGATTGATATTGACGAGTATCACCAACTCGGCATACCCGGAGTGATTGCTGAAGCTCGGCGTGTAGTGGGTGATGGACCGACGTATGTCAGCTTTGATGTTGACTTTTTAGACCCTGTTTATGCACCAGGAACGGGCACGCCCGAAATTGGTGGTGCCACCACGTATGAAGCGCAACAACTGATTCGGGGTCTTCAAGGCTTGAATTTGATTGGTGGTGATGTGGTTGAGGTATCGCCCCCGTTTGACCCCTTAGGTAATACAGCTCTGGTCGGAATGACCATGATGTTCGAAATTCTTTGTGTGTTGGCAGATGCCAAAAGTCGCAGAGTTTAAAGCGTTGTTCTCTCATTTTTTTCATGCTTTATTTAAAGGAAGAAATATGTTTGTTAATAAAAATCAATGGTCTAAGGTCTTTGTTGGCATGCTTCTGTCAACAGGTTTTTTAGTTAACAGCGTCACAGCTGGGGAACTGACTATTTATAGTTCAGTGGAATCAGACAACCTAAAGATTTTCTCTGAGAATTTTGCTAAGGCGCATCCTTCAATCAAGGTCAACTGGGTGCGAGACTCTACGGGTGTGATTCAAGCCCGTGTGATTGCTGAAAAAGATAACCCCCGAAATGATGTATTTTTTGGGCACGCTGCGACAGACTTGCTGGCACTGGATCAAATGGGCATGTTTTTACCTTACAGCCCCCAAGGCGTCGACAAATTAGATGCACGTTTTCGTGACAAGAAGTCGCCACCGACTTGGACAGGGCTTTGGGGTTTTGCTGCGGCCATTTGCTTCAATACGATCGAAGCACAAAAAAGAAATATTCCAGAACCTAAAACTTGGGCCGATCTAACTAAACCGATCTACAAGGGTCAGATCACCATGCCTAACCCAATCTCGTCTGGCACAGGGTTTCTAAATGTGGCAGGCTGGATACAAATCATGGGTCAAGAAAAGGCCTGGGCATTTATGGAACAGCTCAACGAAAACATTGTTTCCTATACACACTCAGGCTCAAAACCGTGTAATCAGGCGGCTGCTGGCGAATACGTTGTGGGCATTTCTCTACCAGGTAGGGCCGCTGACTTAAAGAGTAAAGGTGCACCCATAGCGGTTGTGATTCCAGAGGAAGGTATTGGTTGGGAAATGCAAGGTGTTGCCATTATGAAATCTACCAACAATCAAGCAGATGCCAAAACGTTTGTAGATTGGGCTGTCTCACAAGGTGCGATGGAGTCTTACGCAAGTCGTGTAGAGATCGTAGGTTTTCCAGTGAATATGCCACCTAAAGAGAACATGCCTGCTGAACTCACTAAGCTTATGATTGATAACGACTTTGCCTGGGCTGCTCAGAATAAGGTGCAGATTCTTGATGAGTGGCGCAAGCGCTTTGATGTCAAAACAGAGCCAAAAAAGTAAATAAATAATCTCTTCAACGCAGTTCCTCAAGGATCGATATGGCACCGCTTAGTGATAAATACATTGAGGTTAAAAACCTAAAAAAGATGTATGGC
>DITR01000176.1:0-1692 GCA_002422175.1 Alcaligenaceae bacterium UBA6179 | reverse complement strand
CCATCAAAACGTGATGTGGGTATTGTTTTCCAGTCTTACGCGCTGTTTCCAAATTTAACGGTGGCCGAAAATATTCGTTTCGGCCTTGAAAATCAAAAAAAATCTGCTGCCGATATGGCCAGAATTTCAGCTGAATTGTTGGCGCTTCTAACCCTTGACGGGCATGAGCAAAAGTTTCCAAGCCAGTTATCAGGCGGCCAGCAACAGCGTGTGGCATTGGCTCGTGCGCTCGCCGTATCGCCATCACTTTTGCTGCTTGATGAGCCCCTGTCTGCTTTAGATGCGCAGGTTCGTTCTCGTCTTCGTGGTGAATTGCGAGACTTACAGTCGCGGTTGGGTATCACGACCATCATGGTGACACATGATCAAGAGGAAGCACAAAGCCTAGCCGATCGAATCATTCTAATGAATCACGGCAAGATTGAACAAATTGGCACGCCTTGGCAAATCTACAACGAGCCTGCCAGCTCTTTTGTTGCAGACTTTATTGGCGTCAGTAATCTTTTTTCAGCACAGCATCTAAGCGGCACGCGTTTCCAGGCAAAAGGTTTTGAAATCGAGTGCGCCAAGCCAAACGCTACGCCGGGTCAGATCGTTACTTTGTTGATTCGGCCTGAAGATATGTCTGTCTCGCTGATAGAGGAGCCCGCCAGTTTTTCTCAAGGTACTGTGCGTAAGGTCGAGTTCTTGGGCCCATTTGTTCGGCTGCATTTAGATCTTGCACAAGGGCAAAAAGTCGTTTCAGATGTGCCTCAAAAATCATTCGATCACAACGCCATGCTTGTGGGCTCCCGCCTCTGGCTTAAGGCTGGTCCTCACGATATTCGGTCACTAGAATGAGTACAACCGCTTTACGTCACCCCCGCGTGGTGCGTCCCCCTCGCGAATCAAATGACTGGATCGCTTCTAGCCTGCTCTACTTTTATGGGGCTGCTATTTTATTAGCCATCTTTATTCCGATGGCCATGCTGCTTGCACGTAGCGCACAAGACGGCAAAGGGGTTTTCATTGGGCTAAGTAATTATCAGAAATACTTTAGCTCCCCAGCTCTGTTCGACTCATTCAGTAACAGTTTTTTTATCGCGTTTGCATCGGCTGCAATCGTCATTCCGATTGCCTTTCTTTACGCTTATGGCTTAAGTCGAACTTGCATGAGGTGGAAAGGGCTCTTTAAGGCAGGCATTTTCCTACCGCTTTTGATTCCAGGGCTTCTAAAAGCAATCGCTTTAATCTATCTTTTTGGAAATCAGGGTATTTTTAAAGAAGTATTGTTTGGCGCTCCGATTTATGGGCCCATTGGTGTCATCACAGCATTTGTTTTGTGGACTTTCCCACATGCCGTTCTGATCATTATGGTGTCACTGTTAAATGCAGACCGTCGCCTTTATCAAGCGGCAGAGGTTCTTCATGCCAACACATGGAAAACATTTTTAACGGTGACTTGGCCCGCTTGTCGCTATGGTTTGATCACAGCTTTTTTAGCTGTGTTTGTCATGGTGTTTACCGACTTTGGCATACCAAAAGTCATCGGTGGCGATTTGAATCTGCTTGCGACTGATATCTACAAAGAGGTCGTGGGGCAACAGAATTTTGAAATGGGTGCAGTCATTTCAGTGGTACTTTTGCTTCCAGCAATCATTGTGTTTGTCTTAGAGAGAATCGCCGCCGGTAAGCAGGCGCTTCAAATGACCG
>DITR01000200.1 GCA_002422175.1 Alcaligenaceae bacterium UBA6179 | reverse complement strand
GTCTTTCACGAAAGGCTCGCCACGTAATGCGTGTATTTCTTTTTCGAAGTGAGGTGCAAGGGTAGCTGAACGGTCGAATAGTTTTTCCGTGCGGTAGATTTCTTGCGTTGCCAAACACGCCGCAGCAGCAACTGGGTGGGCCGAGTAGGTGTAACCGTGAAAAAACTCAATGGCTGTTCCAGAGCCTGCATTGACAATTGCGTCGTGAACGTGACGACTTACCGCCACACCAGACATGGGAATGGCAGCATTGTTCATGGCTTTAGCCATTGTGAGAATATCAGGCGTGACACCAAATAATTCACTAGCCGTTGCTTTTCCCAAGCGACCAAACGCGGTGATCACTTCGTCAAAAATGAGCAAAATACCGTGCTTGGTGCAAATCTCACGAAGTCGCTGTAAGTAACCCTGTGGCGGCACCAGCACACCTGTGGAACCTGCAACAGGTTCCACAATGACGGCTGCGATAGTAGAGGGGTCATGTAAAGCACATAAACGNNTCAAGATCTTCTGCTAAGTGGGCACCCCAAGTAGGTTGCCCCTTGCTATACGCCATCTCAGCAACATTGTGTGTGTGAGAAATGTGATCAACACCCGGTATTAACGCACCCGAATACGCCTTACGGTTGGCCAAAATGCCACCAACTGAAATGCCACCAAAACCAACGCCGTTGTATCCGCGCTCGCGACCGATTAGGCGCGTGCGTTGACCATCACCTCGTGCGCGGTGATAGGCCAGTGCGATCTTAAGCGATGTGTCGACAGCCTCGGAACCTGAGTTAGCGAAGAAGATGCGATCAAGGCCCTCAGGCATGATCTTCGCAATGACATTGGCTGCTTCAAAAGCGATGGGGTGTGCCATTTGAAAGGTCGGTGCAAAATCAAGTTGCATCATTTGATTATGAACTGCCTCGGTAATTTCCTCGCGGCAATGACCCGCATTCACACACCATAAACCGGCGCTCGAATCGAGAATCTTTTGCCCATCAACCGTCGTGAAATACATTCCCTTCGCACTTTTAATCATGCGTGGTGCCGCTTTGAACTGTTTATTCGCAGTAAAGGGCATCCAGAAATGAGTCATATCGATATCTTTAGATAAACTCATTTTTTCGGTGGGTGCATTCATGGCAATCTCTAGTAGTAAGGGTTAAATCATGATACGACAAGTGGTGCTTTTGCGTTCATGATCAATATGATTTGAGTCGGTTTAAGGTCGTTTTCATATAAATCTTAAATCAATCAAACTCCGCCATCATTGATTCGGTACCACGTCACAACAGCATTGACATAGAGCCTTCTTAACCCGTAAAGCGGGAATGACTTAGCTTCAGTGATTGGAAAGGGCAGCGTAAGTTTGTCGCCATTAGCGATGTAATGGGCCATAGCGATACCCATGCTAGTTTGTAAACCAACACCACGCCCCATACAGCCAATATCAATGAGTAAGCCTGGCGCAGGTTCGTGAAGGTGAGGCAGGTAGTCACGAGTGATCGCGACGCGTCCGCACCAACGAAACGCTATGGCTTGCCCCTTAACTTGAGGAAACATTTTGTGCATAACGCGTTCAAGATGAGCCCAGTCTGCCTCGCCCTTCGGTTCGCGAAATGGGCCACGCCCGCCCATTAACAAACGACCCTCATGGTCTAACCTGAAATAAAGTAAAAGATTACGCGTGTCAGAGCAAACGTGCCCTTGTGGCAAAATGGTGCGCTTAATGTGATCTGGAAGTGGCGCTGTTGCGATTTGAAATGAATTGGCATCAATAATGGTCGTTTTTAATTTTGGCCATAAGTCGCCACCATAGCCATTGGTGCACATGACAACACGGTCGGCTGTGATGCTTGTGCCATTGTTTGTCAGTATGTGCCACTTACCATTTTGTAAAGAAAGGCTTTTGACGGGTGAGTTAGTGTGAACCCGAGCACCCGCCTCAATCGCTGCGCGAGCAAGACCCCTCACAAAACTTAAAGGTTGTACTGCACCCGCGCGCTCATCTATCCAGCCACCCAGGTATCGCTCTGTTCCGAGAAGTTGCTGAGTATGAGCCTGATCAAGATAACGCACCGGTGCACCATGACGCCCCCACTGTTCAGCACGCTGGTTTGCAAGGGCAAGAGCAGCTTGGGTGTGCGCGCCTTGAATCCAACCATTTCTCACATGTGGCACATCCATTTTGTGATGCGCAATCAAATCGAACACGGGGTCAGCAGTGGCGCCAGCAAATTTGATTAATTGCTGACCACGCTCAGTGCCAAACTTTTTAATCATGTCATCTGGATCATATTTCAGGCCCGGTATGACCTGACCACCATTACGACCTGACGCCCCAAAACCGATCTCTCTGGCTTCTAAAAGAGTTGTCTTAATTTGGCGCTGAGCAAGGTGAAGTGCCGTACTCAGACCTGCAAAACCACCGCCAATAACAGCAACATCACAATGATGATCTTGACTTAAGGCTTCGGTTTGAGGCGCTGGTGCAGCCGTGGCAAACCAAAGAGATGGGGACAACGGAAAGGGGGTTGAATACATGGCAAATCCTACAGGTCAAATTGGGTGCAAAACGCGTCGAAGAAAATCTTGTGTTCTGGGGTGTTGCGGTTGATTTAGAACCGATTCGGCAGTGCCTTGTTCGACAATAACGCCACCATCTATGAACATGACACGATCTGCCACTTCACGCGCAAACCCCATTTCATGTGTCACAACAACCATCGTCATGCCAGATTGCGCCAATTTCCGCATCACACTCAAGACTTCACCGACAAGCTCGGGGTCGAGTGCCGAGGTGGGCTCGTCAAACAATATCGCTTTAGGCTGCATAGCTAGCGCGCGGGCAATCGCTACGCGCTGCTGTTGTCCGCCTGATAGTTGTGGGGGATAATCATGTTCTTTGTCAGCCAGACCAACGCTGGCAAGCAAGTCGCGGCCCCGTTTCGTAGCCGTCTCTCTGTTTTCGCCCTTAACGTAAATGGGCCCCTCAATCACATTTTCAAGCGCAGTACGATGTGGGAACAAATTAAATTTTTGAAATACCATGGCGACTTGGGCGCGTATCAGACCGATATCTTTTTTTTGATTATCGACCAGCACATTATCAATGGTAATTTCACCCGCGTTATAACGTTCAAGACCATTAATACACCGCAAAATCGTTGATTTGCCAGAGCCTGAAGGGCCAATGATGCAAACAACCTCGCCTTTGCTGATTGACGCTGATACACCTTTTAACACTTCATTTCGACCAAAGCTTTTATAAATATTTTTCAGTTCAATCATTTTGCAGCATTCCTTTTTTCAAGATGCTTCACCAAAATGATGAGTGGTATACACATGACTAAATACATGATTGCGACAAGCGTAAACACAGTTGAATTTTTAAAATTAGAGGCGGCAATCAGCTTGCCTTGAAGGGCTAACTCAGCAACGGTAATGGTCGATGCTTGTGATGAATCTTTGAGCATCATGATCATCGTATTGCCATAAGGTGGCAGAATGATGCGAACCGCTTGTGGCAAAACCACGCGTCGCATCGATAAAGACCAACTCATACCCATGGCCATGGCAGCCTCGACTTGACCACGGTCAACCGCTTCGATGCCTGCCCTAAAGTTTTCAGCCTGATATGCGGAATAGGCAATACCCAGCCCAATGATTGCTGCATGAAGAGCTGAAAGAGACAAACCAAAGTCAGGCATCACAAAATAAATATAGAACAGCAACACGATGATCGGTATACCTCTAAGAAGGTTGACCATCGTGGTGCTGAACCAAATCAATGCAGGTATTTTTGATACCCGCATTAAAGCCCATACGACGCCTAAGACAGTAGAGAAAAATAATGACCCAAGCGTGACCAATACAGTCAGTTTCGCGCCTTCTAACAAAATAGGAACGAACTCAATTGCATCATTGAAAAACTGGATCATGTCTGAGGCTCTTTAGTATGTTGTTGAAATTTGATTTGTCGGTCTATCTAAATATGACGGTCTATTTAGACACCTAGCCCCCATTTTTTAAGAATGGCGTCAATCGTGCCGTTTGCTTTGAGTTTCGTTAGCGCTGCGTTGACTGTTGCAAGTAACTCTGGGTTGCTTTTATTCGCAGCAATGCCAATACTGCCCATCACTTGTGGCTTGTAAGACGTATCGAGCCTTACATTTGGGTTGTTACCCTGACTAAGAATGTAGGCCGCAATGGGGTAGTCAAGTAAACCCGCATCAAGTCGTCCAGCGTTTAAGTCGCTTATCATGTTTTGCGAGCCGTCATAGAGTTTGACTTCTTTAATGCCTGGGGTTTTTTTCAACGGTTCGACAAAAGCGGTACCAATCTGAACACCTACCGTTAAGTCTTTGAGGTCTTCAAATGATGTGTAGGTTTTTTGTGGCACTTTAGTGTTGAGCATTAAGCCTTCACCATAACGGTAAATAGGCTCAGAAAAAGAAACCACTTCTTGTCTGGCAGGGGTAATGAACATAGCCGCAGAAATGAGGTCAATGCGGTTCGACGTCAACGATGCGATCAGTGTTGAAAAAGGCATGGCTTCAATTTGAATGGTGTAGCCAGTCTCTTTCCCTACTGCGTTGATGACATCAACCATCGCACCTTGAATGGTGTTGGTCTTCGTATCTAGAAATGTGAAAGGAATACCAGTTGGGGTTGAACCCACTTTAAGAACTTTTTGGGCGAAGGCCGTTGTGCTCAGGCCTAACGCGATTGTCGAGGCAAGTGTAACGGCAAGTAATTTAAGCTTCATGGTGATGCTCCTGAGGGTGGATAAAAATGAACTAACTGGTCTGAATATTTGAAATTGCCCAGATCACTTCTGCTGGGGTAGTACCTGGGTTTCGCCAACGGCGTGGTGTTCGGCTGCTATAGCAAAAGCTATCACCAGCGTTAAGAAGAACCACTTTGTTGTCGATCCAAAGTTCTAGGGCGCCGGTTAAAACCATGCCGACTTGTTCACCCTTGTCGGTTGAAAACCATTGGTCGCCCGATGAGGCGCCAGGTTGTAAAAGCGCACGACAAAGGTCAATATCTCTTGCAAAAGATGGGGTCACAATTTCTTTGATAATGCCTTTGTCTTCAAGGTTCAAACGTCTATGAAATCCCGCGCGGGCAACTGAGCCTTCAGCACTGTCATGTTCAGGGCCCGCGTTTTTAAGCAATGAATCAGGTGAAACCCCCAGCTCTTTTGCTAACGCATGAAGTGATTTAATTGATACTGAACTCATTCCGCGTTCAATCTGGCTTAAAAGGCCAACCGACATTTGGCAGGCTTGAGCGATTTCAACAAGTGACTTTTGACGGGCTTTTCGTAATTGCCTAAT
>DITR01000158.1:5164-8284 GCA_002422175.1 Alcaligenaceae bacterium UBA6179 | reverse complement strand
ATCAGGCGATTCAGGCCCGGTTCTTCCATGCCCATATCCGCCAGAAATATATCCTTGTCTTCGTCAGGCAAATCAGCGATCTCGGCTTCTATCGCAGCACAGATAGCGACCACCGGTGCCTGGCGTTTCTCGGCATAAGCCTTGAGGCTTTCAAGCAGAGGGTTGTTGTCAAACCCGTGATCACTGACGTTACCAACGTACATAGCCGGCTTTGCAGTGATCAGGCACAAAGGCGCGAGAAGCTTGTGATCATCCTCACTGAGATTCATCGTACGGACTGGCTGACCCTGATCCAGGTGTTTGACGCATTGCTCCAGAATCGCAACCAGGCGCTGGGCATCTTTGTCACCAGACCGTGCTGTCTTGTTGTTCCGGTGCAGCGACTTTTCCACTGTCTGCAAGTCAGCCAGTGCGAGTTCGGTTTCGATCACTTCAATATCGGAAATGGGATCAACCTTTCCCGACACATGAATCACATTGTCGTCTTCAAAACAACGCACGACGTTGACGATGGCATTGGTTTCACGAATATGTGACAAGAATTGGTTACCCAACCCTTCGCCTTTACTGGCCCCAGCCACTAAACCAGCAATATCTACGAACTCAACCGTGGCAGACACAATGCGTTCGGGATCAACAATTTCAGCGAGTTTTTGTAAGCGTACATCAGGCACTTCAACCACACCAACATTGGGTTCAATAGTACAAAAAGGGTAGTTTTCAGCAGCAATACCTGCCTTAGTTAACGCATTAAATAGAGTCGATTTACCAACGTTAGGGAGGCCGACGATGCCGCATTGCAGTGCCATATGATTTCCTGAACAAAAAAATATCGAGTTAACCAACAGTTTAACCGTTTGACCAACCCATAGAGATCACGACCCAAGCCGCGAACAAGGGACCAAAGTTATAAAGCGCATGTAACCAAATTGCGTCAGCAAAGCTTCGCGTGACACGCACCCATGACATCACTAAACCGGCTAACCATTGCGGCATCACCAAAAGCGGTAACAAAAGCCAGTTTATATCTGTGAACTTAAAATTTAATAGATGAAGGCCTGCAAAGCTTATTAAGCTTAAATGCATGACCCAGGGAAAGTAATGTCGATACTGACGTAAGCGACGAAACCCACGAGCTGACAAGTGTCGTACTTGTCGGGTTGATTGCAAGGCAAGCAAAATTGTTAACGCAATCATGATCGACTGCACCCAACCCAAGCCATGCCATATTGCTAAACAGATTAAGGGCACAACCCACAATGCTTGGGCAGGTCTGCGTAAACCAAATCGAAAGAGCAGTTCTTCAATAATTGGCGCCCATACGATAGCCAGCAACCAAGGCAATTGTTTGGGGTCAAGAAGTGAGTCGGCATCCATGCTTTTAATGACGCTCACTACAATAGGACCCAAAACAAACAAATTGATCAACCACAATGCAAAAGCCCAGGCGAATAGTCGACCAACTGAAAATGTCGGTAGCCAATCTTGTAACCAGCCTGAGGTTTTAGACTGTCGATTGGGGTAGCGTGCCAATCGAGGTCGCAAACAAAAGGCCAAGCATAGGCGCCACTCGGTTGACCAAGGCATTTGTGCTGTTTGTTTAGTCGGTGTCACGGTGTAGGCCATTCATAGCAGTAGTCATATCACCATCGATCATCTGTGAGTAATAATTTTTGCAACGCCATAAGGCATCTTCAATGCGTAAATACTCATCTTGACGGGGCTGATGCAGAACGAAATCAGATACTTGCTGGTTTAGATTTAGTGTACGGGGGTGTCCAATTCCAATGCGAAGACGCCAAAAACTGGGGTCTCCCAGTGCGGCTTGTATATCTTTGAGGCCGTTGTGACCGGCATGCCCACCACCTTGCTTAAGACGAAGCTGGCCTGGAGCTAAATCAAGCTCATCATGAAGTACCAAAATCGCTGCTGGGTCTATTTTGTAAAAACGCGCTAATGCCCCCACACATTGGCCTGAACGATTCATGAAGGTGGTGGGTTTAGCAAACCAAATTTGTCGTCCTTGATATCGCGCTTTGGCCACTTCCCCAAAAAAAGACTTTTCTGGGTTGAAGGTTGCGCCTAAAGACGATGCCCAATCTTGGACCAACCAAAAACCGGCGTTGTGGCGTGTTTTGACATACTCTGGGCCGGGGTTACCCAAACCAACAATTAGTGAAAGGGGTTCAGACATCATACTGTCATTATTATCGATTTAAGGCTATTAAGTGATCAATCAAATTGATCAAGAGGGTTGAACGAGGTACAACAAAATAAAACCCCTCGCAGCCGGTAAAAGGCATGCGAGGGGTTTGATACAAACCTAATTAAACCATTTCATTTAAATCACGATAGACCAAATAAGTTTTGGGTACCTGATCATTATTTAGTGCTGATTTAATGATCATTAAATGATGACTAAATCAGCACTTAAAATAGGTTGTTACGCTTTAGGTGCATCAGCGGCAGATGCAGCTGTGTCTTCGTCACCTTTTTTGGCAGCAGGAACTGTGGCTGTTGCAATCAACGGGTTAATTTCGCCACCGTGGGAAACATAGGTCACACCCAGAGGTAACTTGATGTCAGCCAAATGTATAACTGAACCGACAATTACGTTTGCCAAATCAACCTCAATGAACTGAGGCAGGTTTGCAGGCAAACATGCAATATCAAGCTCGGTCAAAATGTGAGAAATAATGGCTGCACTCAGTTTCACAGCAGGTGATGTGTCAGCATTGATAAAGTGCAATGGCACTTTAGTGTGCAAAACTTTGCTTGCATCAACACGTTGAAAGTCGACATGTAAGACTAACTGCTTGTAAGGATGCCACTGCACGTCGCGCAATAATACCTGTTGTGACTGCTCGCCTAACTTCATGTCTAAAATTGAAGCGTGAAAAGATTCTTTACGCAGGGCGTGAAAAATTTCGTTGTGATCGAGCTCAATATTNNGGCTCGCACTCGATCCCTGGACGCTTCTAAGGGTTGCATTAAATTCCATGAAAAAACTCCGTAATGGGTGGTTAGACCCGGTCTAAATTGAACACGTCAACATTGTCGTGTTTTTGAATATTTCACCGCGACCAGTGAAATATTCAATCTGGTGATGATTCGGTGCTT
>DITR01000158.1:4256-5115 GCA_002422175.1 Alcaligenaceae bacterium UBA6179 | reverse complement strand
GCCGCACACGACAACTGACGAATTTTGCCACATGCTTTGGCTGCCTCTGAAAGAGGAATAGAGTCTGTTACAACTAATTCGTCGAGCTCTGACTCGGTTATACGGGCGACTGCACCACCCGACAAGACAGCATGAGTACAGTAGGCATACACCTGCCCTGCCCCACGCTCTTTAAGCGCTTGTGCGGCCTTACAGAGCGTGCCAGCGGTATCTACCATGTCGTCCATAATCAAACATGTACGACCATCAACATCACCGATGATATTCATGACCTCAGACACGTTGGCACGTGGACGGCGTTTATCAATGATGGCTAAATCGGCTTCAAGTTGCTTGGCNNGCACGGGCACGCACAACACCACCAATATCAGGTGATACAACGACTAAATTTGACAGGTTTCGACGCCAAATATCACCAAGCAATATTGGACCTGCATAAATATTGTCAACAGGAATATCGAAAAAACCCTGAATTTGATCTGCGTGAAGATCCATTGTGAGGACGCGGTCTACACCCACNNCATAACCAAAATAAGGAATTGCGGCAGTAATACGGCCCGCAGACGCACGCCTGAGGGCATCGACCATAACCATGATTTCCATCAAATTATCATTGGTGGGTGCACAGGTGGGTTGCAGAACGAAAACGTCTTTACCGCGCACGTTTTCGTTAATTTCGACCATGACTTCACCGTCAGAAAAACGCCCAACGGACATTTTACCTAAAGACATATCGAGATGATTTGCGACATCGACCGCCAAACGCGTGTTGGCGGTGCCAGTGAAAATCATGAAACTTTCTTGGGCCATATCGTCAATCATGCGCAGGGTAAACAGAAAATCGTTGTGCCAAGTGTGA
>DITR01000158.1:0-4233 GCA_002422175.1 Alcaligenaceae bacterium UBA6179 | reverse complement strand
CCTTAACCAGCTTGGCGATTCCCCATCTAACTAATCGTTCACCCAATGCCTGAGTGGGTGTTCAGCATAGCCATCACAAGCAAAAATATCACCTATGGGGCTACCCGTGCCACTTTCGGCTTGAGTTTTATTACCTAACATCTTCGTCAATAATACATGCCGCGCTTTAACTGCTTCGCTTGGGGTTGCATGCTCTGAAAACAAACAACCGCCTGACCCAGTTAACCTCGTTTCAAGCCCTGATTGGCTAAGCCAATTAAATGCAGCCGAAACAACTGAATACTGACGAAAAACCACGGGCTGAAGGTCGTTTTTACCAAACCCATTAGGGGCAGTACTTACAAAACTTCTAACACCGGAAAAGTCCGTAATTTTGACGCGTTCTGACTGTCGTGTCAAATCAGGGTCATTAAATGCGCTTTGAGTCGCCACGCTTTGACGGGGCTCAATCACTAGATAACTTTGTGATGCGAGCACTACAGGGGTTAATCGCTCACCTACTCCTTGGGCAAAGGCAGTTTGACCAAACAAGAAAAAAGGGACGTCAGCCCCAAGACTGAGGCCAATTTGCATCAATTGTGCACGGTTTAAACCGCAGCGCCATAACCGGTTTAAGCCAATCAGCACAGTGGCTGCATCACTTGAGCCCCCACCCAACCCACCGCCGACTGGTATGCGCTTATTGACTAAAATATGTGCACCCAAGTGGCTACCGGTGGCTTTTTGCAAGGCAAGTGCAGCCCGAATCACTAAGTCATTTTGCTCGGGCAAAGGCTCGCTTAAATTTGTTTCACGAGTGATACCTGCACCCATCGTTAAATCAATTGAAATGCTGTCAGATAAAGAAATCAAACGAAATAGTGTTTCAAGCAAGTGATAGCCATCATCTCGCCTGCCTACGACATGCAAAAACAAATTGAGCTTAGCAGGGGCTGGTAAATCGTAAAGCATCATGGCTGGGCATCAACAATGAGTTTTAAAGTAACCTCTCGTTGAGTCATTTTTTGTGTCATCGACAAAAAAGTAGGCCCTTGCTCATCGTACCGACTCAAGCTGACTAACCATTGGCCTGCTCTGAAAGACGTGATGCGCTGGTCACTGTCACGCTTTACCTGAAATGCTTGCAGTGAAGTCGACACACGACCTTGAAACCAGTCACGTAGTGCCTGAATGGGTACAGGCTCAGAAAAAATATTAATTAATAATTCGTCTGCAGTCGCCGCTGAAATAGGCGTCTCGCCAGGAATAAGTAAAACCGACTGTTGCGGTTGAACTTCAATACGCGCAAGCGTGACACCAACCGGTGAATTCAGATCAAGCGTCAAACCTTGCTGCAGATCTTGCCAGTAAAAACGCCCTTGAAGAAACTCATCAGGCTTTTGATGGTCTTGTACCAACATTGAAAAGCGACCGCTTCGCACCATTTCGCCAGGCTGCAAACTTTGTGGGGTGTAGACACTGGCACACCCTGACAAGACAAGCACGCAAACGCCAAGCACCCAATGGCGCAGCATTAGCATCAAGGCTTAACCCCGAAGCGTTTCATGGTGTTATTTAACGCTGCATTATTTGAATCGCGTGATACCGCTTTTAGCCAAAGCGCACGGGCCGCATCTTTTTTTCCTTGCACCCAGAACACTTCGCCCAAGTGAGCCGCAATTTCAGCGTCGGGTCGCATATCATAGGCTTGCTGCAAGTACTTGACCGCTTCAGATAAGTCACCCATTCTAAACTTGACCCAGCCTAAACTGTCCAGAATAAAAGGGTCTTGTGGCAATAATTCGTGTGCCCGCATAATCAACGTTAACGCTTCAGGTAAGCGCTTATTTCGATCAGCTAGAGCATAACCTAGAGCGTTATATGCCTGCGCGTAGTTTGCATCCAGCGCGATGACTTCACGCAAGTAGGTTTCCATTTTATCAATTTGCCCTTGACGCTCAAGCAACATGGCAAGTTCATATTTAATTTCAATAGAATTTTGTATTTTTTTGTCGGCTTCAATCAGCCGTAAAATCGCATCATCGTTACGATTGGCTTCTCTCAAGATTTGAGTGACGGTCAGCAAACCTACCAAGCGCTCATCTTCATCAATCGGGTTTGCTGCATCAATCATTCGCAAGGCTTCATCAACGCGGCCTTGCGAAGCGCGAATTGAAGCTTGACGTAAGCGCGCAGGGTATCGTGCCGCGGGTTCTTCTATTTTTCCAAGATAGGCAATCGCTTCGTCATACTCCTTTTGATCTTCTGCGATTCGGGACAACATTGTGTAAGCATCTGCCAAAGCGTTACTGGCATCTGTTGCGCCCATCTCGTTAGCATTTCCGCGTTGCGTTTGAACCGCCACATATTGCTCAAGAAAGCGTTTCGATTGATCTAAACGTTTAGCACGATAGGCAACCTGTGATTGCATGTAAAGCAAATCAAAGTCTTCAGGTGAACTCTTTGCCATGTCGGCCAACTCTGACAAAGCCCCGTCAAAATCGCCTTGCTCAGTGAGGCGGCTCGTTAACATCATGCGCAGTTGCCTCGCATTGGGATTGTATTTTGCAAAGAGGCGTGCCGCCGCAAAGGCTTGATCAGCATTCACACGCAAGCCATAATCAAGCACCCGCATTGCCGCATCTTGTGATCGAGGGGCAAGCGCTTGTGCTTTTTGAGCCTCGCTGTAAGCACGCTTGAAGTCTTGACCTGACTCAGCTATGTCGGCCAAAGCCATATACCCAATGAGCGTATTTTGTTGTTTAGTTGCTGACAACACTTCTTCAAGAATTTTCAAAGCCTCGGCTCGATCATTCATACGATTTAAAACACCCATTACGCGCGCAAAACCTAAGGCTTTGTCTGGCGTAGAGTCTACTTGTTTAACAAGCTCTTGCACTAACCCTTCGGTTTTACCAGCCGAGGCTGACAAAGCCAGTTTGGTGGCAGAAGCCTCAGGATCTCTGGGGTCTAAGAAAGCCCAAAAAGTGGCTGATTCAAGAGCACCAGGCAAATTACCTGCTGACACATAGAGTTCGAGTGCACGTTTGGCTAAACGTGGATCGCTAGTTTCTCTTGCCAACTTAATCATGGTGTTTGCGGCGGGCAAAAAACTACCGCGTTGCGCGGCCATTTCAGCAGCCAAAATTCTAAATAACAAACTTGAAGTTAAGGTGACACCTGGCAATTGACCTTGCCGAAAATTGATACTTTGGACTTCTTCAGTCGGTTGAACAATTTGAGGGTGGGCGTTTTGGGCTGTTTTACTCTGAGACCAGCTTGGCGATACCCAGAATAAGCACGCACAAAGCATGGCGCCCCAAATAAATGAGGAGGATAATGAAATACGATTAAACAACGGACAAATCACGTTTGAGCGCCCTTAATAATTGCAAAATGAATCGCCTTGATGACAATATGTTTTATGTTAGCACCCACTGATGCCTGAATTACCTGAAGTTGAAACAACCCGTCAGGGTATTGATGCAGTCGCCCTCGGTCACATGCTAGAGCGTATGACTGTTCGTGAGCGCCGAATGCGTTGGCCTATTTCAGCCGAATTGCCCGCCGTTGTTGACAACCAGATACTTTTAGCATGCGAAAGAAGGGGTAAATACCTCCTTATGCGCTTTGAAAAAGGGGTTGTTATCGTCCATTTGGGCATGTCAGGCTCTGTCAGGGCAGTTGAACCGGGCGCGCTTTGGCGCACCCATGATCATGTAGGCTGGTTATTTAAAAATCAAGTAGAGCTTCGTTTGCATGACCCAAGAAGATTCGGGGCCGTTTTGTGGCACGANNACCAAAGTGGCTCAGTCTATGGGCACCCCCTATTGAAAAAACTAGGTATTGAACCCTTTGACCCCAATTTTAACGGTACGCTTTTAAAGAAAGGCCTCGGTTCTCGTCAAACGACCATCAAGCAAGCTTTGTTGGCGGGTGACGTGGTAGTAGGGGTTGGCAATATTTATGCCTCTGAAAGCCTATTCCGTGCCTGCATTCACCCTGAAACACCAGCCGGTACGTTGACCCCAAAAAAATGCGACATACTTGTTAAATCAATCATTCAAACGCTAACTGATGCACTCAGTAGTGGTGGCAGCACCTTACGTGACTATGTCAACGCCACCGGCGAGCCTGGCGCCTATTTCAGCTTGCATGCTAATGTGTACGATCGCGCAGGGCAGCCATGCAAAGTATGCGGTACGCTTATTGAACGTATCGTGCAAAATCAACGTGCCACATACTTTTGTAAAC
>DITR01000167.1 GCA_002422175.1 Alcaligenaceae bacterium UBA6179 | reverse complement strand
ATCGTACGATTTTATTTGACGTTGATTTCACCATTCCCGCAGGCACTATTACGGCAGTGGTCGGTCGCAGTGGTTCAGGCAAAAGCACCCTAGCGCGTTTACTTTTTCGCTTTTACGATACACAACGGGGCCACATTACTTTAGATCAACAAGACGTCACCGAAGTTCAGCAAGCAAGCCTGCGTAAAAATTTAGGCATTGTGCCCCAAGACACTGTCTTATTTAATGACACCCTGGCCTACAACATTGCCTATGGCGACCCAACTGCTTCATTTGATGAAGTGAAACGCGTCGCTAAAGCGGCTCAGCTTGACGAGTTTATAGAGCAGTTGCCGCAGGGTTACGATACGCCAGTAGGTGAACGCGGTCTAAAGCTGTCAGGAGGTGAAAAGCAACGTGTTGCCATTGCACGGACCTTACTGAAAAACCCGGCTATGCTGATATTTGATGAAGCCACCTCAGCGCTTGACACAAAAACTGAGCGGGCATTGCAACAAGAGCTTTGGGGCTTAGCCCGAAACCGCACCACCCTCATCATTGCTCACCGCCTATCAACCATAGTGCATGCAGATCAGATTTTAGTCATGGAAAACGGCCGTATTATTGAACGGGGCACACACCAACAGTTAATGCGCACCCAGGGCGCGTATGAACAAATGTGGGGTATGCAAAAACGTCAATCTGAAGACGATATTTCTACCTCGATTTAATACTTTTGCTATGATCGTGAGGTAACAATTCAAATTTTGAGCTTTATTCAACCCTATTTCTCAAAGGAAGCACTATGACATTAAAAGGTAAAGTCGCCCTCATCACTGGTGCGGCAAGTGGCATTGGCAAACAATGCGCAGTTGACATGGCTCGTGCTGGTGCAGCAATTGTAATTGCTGATATGAACCTCGATGGTGCGAATGCCACTGCAGCTGAAATTGAAAAAGCTGGCGGGCGTGCTATTGGTGTCAGCATGGACGTCACCAACGAAGAACAAGTCAATGCCGGCATTCAAAAAGCCGTCGATACATTGGGTAGCATCGATATATTGGTTTCAAATGCGGGCATTCAAATTGTCAACCCCATTGAAAGTTACGCATACTCTGACTGGAAAAAAATGCTCGCCATTCACCTTGACGGTGCATTTTTAACCACTCAAGCGGCCCTCAAGCATATGTATGGCAGTAAGCGCGGCGGGTCAATTATTTATATGGGTTCAGTTCACTCGCATGAAGGTTCACCTTTGAAATCAGCCTATGTAACAGCCAAACATGGTTTGATTGGCTTATCAAAAGTGTTGGCCAAAGAAGGCGCATCACGAAATGTTCGTAGTTATGTGGTTTGCCCAGGCTTTGTACGCACCCCATTGGTTGAAAAACAAATTCCTGAACAGGCTAAAGAATTAGGCATTACTGAAGCTGAAGTCATTAAAAATGTGATGCTTAAAAATACCGTTGATGGTGTTTTCACTACAACGGAAGATGTGGCATCAATGGTGACCTTCTTGGCTGGTTTTCCCACAGCGGCATTAACCGGTCAATCGTTTGTTGTGAGCCATGGCTGGTACATGCAGTAATTTGATCCAATAGTCTAGCCCGTGCAACCCCGCCACCTGTGCGGGGTTAAGGTTTAAATTGCTTACTGAAAAAATCAATCGTACAGATATCATTTTGATTATGCTCGTTACCCTCACTTGGGGGTTGAGCTACTCAGTGATTAAATTTGCATTAAAAGATTACCCACCCATTGCATTTAGAACATGGTGTCTCGTATTGGGCATTTTGGCATTGGGCGTATATTTAGTCAGGCATCGCATTTCATTTCGTGTGCCACAAGCTGAGAGGTTTCGAGTTTTTCAGCTTAGCGCACTCAACATGATTCTTTGGCAAATCGGTTTAATGTATGGCGTGCTGTTCTTAAACTCTGGGCGTGCCGCTATTATCGGTTACACCATGCCTGTTTGGGCATTACTCACCAGTGTTTTAGTATACGGTGCTCGCTTAACATGGCAGGGTGTTTTAGGGGTGACGTTGGCCTTAGCAGCCACGATATTACTGGGTGTAGCTGAATTCAGTGCTTTTTCGGCTGCGCCTATTGGTGTGATTTTCATGCTGAGTGCAGCGATATCTTGGGGTGCGGGTACCGCCATGACACGCCATTCAACTTTGACCATTAGCAACGAAGTGCTGGCGTTTTGGTCTTTGGTATCGGCATTTATAGCCCTGTTAATTTTAACTTTTTTTACTGAATATGATCGTTGGCGATGGCCTGTTATGAGTGAATGGCTTGCGATTATATATGCGGGGGTCGTGACCTTTTCTTTTGGTTATGTGGCCTGGTTTCGCGTTGCCCGAAAGCTTCCACCCGTGGTCAGTAGCCTGTCAATTATGTTGGTGCCCGTTGTGGGTTTATTTGCTGGAAGCCTTTTTATGGGCGAGACACTAAGCAGTTTTGACTATGTTGCATTGATACTTATTTTGCTGGCCATGGCTACGGTCATTCGTCCCGCCCCCCGTCATTAATTATGCACCGTCTACAACCATCATGTTGAAATCAGCCGCACCCATGCGGTGCTGACGTGCAGCTTGGTACTCAACTGAATTATAAAATTTCTTAGCCTGTTCACGTGTGTCAAAGACATTAACTACCACACGAGTGAAAGGAATAGCACCCTCTAACACTTCAGGGTTACCACCTCGAACAATAAATTTGCCGCCGTATTGCTCATTTGCAACCGATGCGAGCGCAGAGTATTTTGCATAGTTTTCAGGGTTACTCACGTTGACCATTGTGATGATGTAAGCACTCATGTTTAAAATTCCTATTTTTAAATAAAAGACTGTTGGTTAAATTTATTCAGAGCAATATTGTTTAACTGGTTTACATTGCTTAACAAGCATATCGAGGAAATAATTGAGTTGCATTTGATACCCATACAATGGGTACGATGAACAAATTTACATTGACCAAACAAACTATCGACGTGAACGTGTTACTAAGTAAACCCCTGCCACCGTCACTGCCGTGCCCATCATAATCGTTGGCGTCAATAATTCATCAAATAATACCCACGCCATGATTGCTGTCGTAGGAGGGGTTAGATAAAGCAAACCACTCACTTTCGTGGCGGCACCGTTACGTAGCAAAATAAACCACAACGTCATCGCCCCCAAAGAGATCGGACCAATACTCCAAAGCAAGGCGCCCACCATGGGCATAGACCACTGCACTTGCATCGGCTCAAACAAAAGCATCAAAACAACTGACGCCACACCGCAGGCGCCATATTGAATCAAGGTACCTGCTCTTAAATCAAAAACAGGGCAAAACTTTTTTTGGTAAAGCGTACCTGCAGTAAAAGCAAGTAAAGACATTAAGGTAAAACCTAATGTAAATGGTGTGACGCCTGCAACCGAAATTTTGTCTGACAACACGATACCCACACCAAGCAAACCCAATACTAAACCGAGCCATTGTCGCGATGACACTTTTTCAGAAATACCGGCTGCAAAGATAGCTGTTAAGACCGGTTGTAAACCAATAATTAAAGAGGCCAAACCAGCGGGCATACCATGCTTAATGGCAACCCAAATGCCGCTTAAATAGACTAACTGCATCAATAAACCTGCCATCACAATGTGTGACATTTGTTTCGGTGTGGGCCAAACCGATTTAAAGATCAACACAGCAGGAATGAGTATAAGTAGCACGCCGGCAAATCGCATCGATAGAAAAGTCATGGGATCGGTGTATGGCATGCCATACCTGGCGACAATAAAACCCGTGCTCCATAACAAAATGAATATGGGGCCTATCAAAATCTGATTTTTTACAGGCACGCTACCTTTCCAAAAATGATGCATGAATGATTCATTGATGGTTCGAATTGTAGATTGCTTTGATACCTTATTTAGAATGATTTGTATTCAAATTTTC
>DITR01000210.1 GCA_002422175.1 Alcaligenaceae bacterium UBA6179 | reverse complement strand
GTCCAGCTAATCACTTTTTTAATATTGTCATAGACCGTTCGGCCCTCGCGCACGGCGCTGACGATAGAGGCGAAATTGTCATCTGCCAGCACGAGCTCAGCAGCTTCCTTGGCCGCTTCAGAACCTTTCATCCCCATTGCAATACCTGCATCGGCGCGTTTGAGTGCCGGTGCATCGTTCACACCGTCACCGGTCATCGCAACCGTCATACCATGAGATTGCAACGCCATAACCAAGCGTAGTTTATGTTCTGGGCTGGTGCGCGCGAAAATATCGCATTCCATCGTGGCTGATTTGAGAGTCGCATCATCCATCTTGTCTAGATCGGCCCCAGTCAACACCATGTCAGAGTTTTGTAATCCGATCTGCTTGCCAATAGCGGCTGCTGTTATGGCGTGATCACCAGTAATCATTTTCACGCGAATACCTGCTTCGTGGCACTCTGCAACCGCTGCAATAGCTTCTAAACGAGGTGGGTCAATCATACCCACCATGCCAAGTAGCGTAAGCGAACCTTCCACCTCTTCATGAGAGAGAACGGTATTTTCAGGCTTTACGGGTTTCACGGCAAAGGCCAATATACGCTGCCCAAGTGAAGCGATGGTTTCCGCCTTATCATTCCAGTATGTCGTATTGAGTGCCTCAGTCTTTCCACCCAAGCAACGCTGATTCTCACACATGGCAAGAATTCGCTCAGGTGCACCTTTTACAAAGACAAAGGCGCGCCTGTCAGGGTCATGATTTAGCGTTGCCATGAAGCGGTGTTTGGAATCAAACGGAATCGCGTCTGTGCGCGTCCACCTTGTTTTTTCTTCGTGGGTTTGCACGTTCATTTTGCCAGCAAATGCAAGTAATGCGCCTTCCATGGGATCACCTTCCACATGCCACACGCCGCCTTGCTCGCGTAAGCCGGCATCATTGCACAGCGTAGCTGCACGGCCGATTTCTTCCATTACTGCGTGTTCGGAAGGCGATACATGCGCATCTGCTAGCTTTAACACGCCATTGGGCTCGTATCCGATTCCGTCGACTGCAAATACATGCTGATGGCTGATGACTGAGGCGACCATCATTTCATTTCGTGTCAGCGTGCCGGTTTTGTCGGTGCAGATGACGGAAACTGAACCGAGTGTTTCAATCGCGGGCAAACGTCGCACAATCGCATTGCGTTTGGCCATGGCCTGCACACCAATGGCAAGGGTGACGGTCAGGACCGCTGGTAGGCCTTCAGGAATAGCGGCTACCGATAGCCCCACCACTGCCAGAAACATATCAGTGAAATCGTGATGGTCGAAAAAATATCCGTAAATCAGCAATAGACCGGCAATAAACAGAACCACGACGGTCAGCCATTTTGAAAAAATGCCCATTTGTTGAACGAGTGGCGTGGTCAGCATTTCCACATTTGAAAGCAGACCACTTATACGTCCGATTTCGGTTTGGCCACCTGTTGCAATCACTACGCCTCTGCTCTGACCTGTTGTCACCAGCGTGCCAGAATACGCCATGCAGGAGCGATCACCTAGCGGTGCATCTGCCACAACAGGCTTAGTATGTTTTTCCACAGGCACCGATTCGCCGGTCAGTATTGCTTCCTGAATCGACATGCCATGTGCAGAAAGAAGGCGCAGATCAGCGGGAACTTTATCACCAGCCTCAAGCAATACAATATCGCCCGGAACAAGTTGATCACCTAAGACATTTATTCGTTCACCGCCACGCATCACATTCGCATGGGGCGCGAGCATATGCCGTATGGCATCCATTGCCTTTTCTGCCTTACCCTCTTGAATATAGCCGATGATGGCGTTAGCAATCACCACCGCCAAAATCACGCCCGTATCAATCCAGTGATCGAGTGCAGCCGTGACAACAGCACAGCCCATCAGCACATAAATCAGAATGTTATGAAATTGCAGCAAAAAACGTACAAGCGCACTACGTTTTGGCAATTCAGGCAGGCGGTTCTCCCCGTAAGTTGCAAGTCGCGATTCGGCTTCGACTTGGCTTAAGCCTGTGGCATTCGTTTGTAACTTTTTAAGAACAGCATCCGTTGATAGATGGTGCCACACGTCATGATTTTCTTCTGGTTTCGCGTTTTGCATGCTTATGACCTCCCTTATCTAATTTCATTTAGAAGTCAAAAAGATGGCAGGATCTACTCTGGCGTTGTTTAAGCTCACATTCCAATGCAAATGCGGGCCAGTTGAGCGCCCGGTTGATCCCACTTTAGCAATCAAGTCATAACGTTTGACTTCGTCACCCTCTTGCCGGTCTATGCTTGATAGATGACAAAACATACTGATTAAACCTGAACCATGATCTATAAAAACAGTTTTGCCATTAAAAAAATAATCACCCACTAAAATAATGCGACCCGCCGCAGGTGTTCGAACTGGGGTGCCAGTCGGTACCGCAAAATCTAGACCTGAGTGTGGGTTGCGCGGTTCACCATTAAAAAAACGTTTCAAACCAAACGGACTTGAAAGACGCCCTTTGACGGGAGGGTCAAATAAAACATTTGAGGGGCTTTTATCAGAAAAGATCGCGTACGCTTTATTTTGTAATGCGAGTTCTTTGTTAATGCGGGCTAAATCAACGGGGTCAGGGTTCACCTGACGTTTATTCTTAAGCGTAATGTGTTGGGCTGGGTATATTTTGTCACGCACATTAAATGACCCAACTAGATCATTTGGCTGACTGATAAAAGACAATTGATGTGAACCAGGTTGGGTGTCAAGCGACAACCCCACAATGGCATACCACTGGTTTTTATACGCCATGACCAAAACTTCTGATTCTTTAAACGCCACGCGGGGTTGTATAGCGGCTTGACCGAGGGGCACGATGGCTACAC
Source organism: Alcaligenaceae bacterium UBA6179 (assembly GCA_002422175.1). Classification (GTDB taxonomy): domain Bacteria; phylum Pseudomonadota; class Gammaproteobacteria; order Burkholderiales; family Burkholderiaceae_B; genus Algicoccus. Next base: position 783 of record DITR01000210.1, on the reverse strand, counting down.
CACCCGGTACTGCTTGGTTGAGTTGTTTAAGGGCTTGTGCAGTCANNGTTGCTTTACTGGCCCAACTTGCTTGAGTTGCTATTAGGTTTAAACCCAGCCAACCCAAGCCAGCAAAAAGGCTTTTGCGACGACTTAAAACGATAGAAGATATTGAATGGGGTCGTCTGGACATGGGCCTAGTTTGCAAACCATGACACTGCTAACAGTGTTGGCTAAGCTTAAAATTAAGAAAAAAGAAATGATCAGTAGTGAAACCCAACCTAATCTCTGTTGGCGAGGAGCCGAAAAATTTTTATGGTCAACCCAAAGCATGAATGCAGTGAATGCAATCATCATAACAAACGAAATAAAACCCCAAGTGTAAAAATGCAAACCAAATAAGGTTGAGCCATAGCCCTGATCACCTGGGGCAATGTGAAGAAGAACCTGCCTCATTGATGTGGCTGCACCGGCTAGGGCACCCATAATGGCCATACCATAGTGTACCGTTGACGGACCAAACTGCGCATTCAGCATAAAACCCATGCCAACTAAAATAAGGCCAAGCCTTTGTAATTGACACAATGGGCAGGGTAGTTCGTTAAAGGCGATTTGGTAAAAAAAAGCAACGAATAACGAAAAGCAAACGCCTAAAAGCGCCAAAAGATTAAGTGAGAAAGAAAATCGATGTGCGACTGGGCTAGCAAGCGAGTGTGTACTAAACATAAATTAACCCCAAGAAAACAGTCATGATCATGCGCTTATATTTTTGATTTAGAGTGAAATTTCAAGGGTGCCGGTCAT
>DITR01000144.1:1099-6057 GCA_002422175.1 Alcaligenaceae bacterium UBA6179 | reverse complement strand
TCGCGACCTTCAACAGGTAAGTCGCGTGGGCTTTCGGACCCGCCTGACAACACGATGGCATCAAATTCTGCATTTAAATCTTCAGGTGTTTTAACTTGCAAACCTTTTGCAGCGGGGTCTTCCGGCGAACCAATATAGGTGTTTGGGCAGAATGTGACACCTTCGGCTTGCATTTGGGACACACGGTTATCGATCAAATGCTTTTCGAGTTTAAAGTCAGGTATGCCATAACGCAGTAAGCCACCAATACGGTCTTGCTTTTCAAAAAGCGTGACGTCGTGACCAACGCGAGCTAACTGCTGTGCGGCGGCCATTCCGGCTGGTCCTGAGCCGACCACCGCAACTTTTTTGCCGGTTTTAGCTGCGTGAATTTCAGGGGTAACCCAACCTTCTTCCCAGCCGCGATCAATAATGGCGTGTTCAATTGATTTGATGCCCACGGGTGCATCGCTAATGTTTAAAGTGCAAGCTGCCTCGCAGGGTGCAGGGCAAATACGACCCGTAAATTCAGGAAAGTTATTGGTCGAGTGCAAGACTTCGAGTGCTTCACGCCATTTTTTCTTGTAAACCAAATCATTCCAGTCAGGAATAATATTGTTTACGGGGCAACCTGTATTACAGAAAGGTATGCCGCAATCCATGCAACGCGCGCCTTGCTTGCTGGCCTCGTCTTCGGTGAGGTGAATAACAAATTCACGCCAGTGTTTAACCCGAGTAGTCGGGGCTTCAGCTGTTTCTTGTAAACGCTCTAATTCAAGAAAACCGGTCACTTTACCCATGATGAAGAACCCTTTTTATAAATAGACGATGCACAAAAGTTTGAGTGCATCATCGTCAAGATGTTGATGTGAACTGATATAAATTTAAGCCGCTTTAGTCGATGCTTGGGTCGTTTGCCACATTTCAGCCAGTGCACGACGATAATCAACGGGCATCACTTTTACAAAATGCCCACGTGCCGAAGCCCAATTGCCTAAGATGTCACGTGCTCTAAAACTGCCTGTAAATTTAAAGTGATTTTCAATCAATGTTTTTAAAATAATGTCATCTGTTTCGCGTGGTGCATCGCGTGAAACACTGTGCCAAATTTCAATGCCTTGTGTGGTTTTTTGGTTTGCGCTGCTGAGAACAGGCTCAATGTCAACCATGGTTCGGTTGCAATTGTCAGCAAACCGACCTTCAGGGTCAAACACATACGCCACGCCCCCAGACATACCCGCTGCAAAGTTACGACCGGTTTGCCCAAGCACCACAACTGTGCCGCCAGTCATGTATTCGCAGCCATGGTCGCCGTTACCTTCAACGACTGTCGCTGCACCAGAGTTGCGCACTGCAAAGCGCTCACCGGCTACACCGTTAAAGTAGGCATCGCCACCCGTTGCGCCATAAAGCACCGTATTACCAACAATGATTTGCTCGGGCCCAAAACCGCGGAAGTCATTGGGTGAACGCACAATAATGCGGCCGCCAGCTAAACCCTTGCCGACATAGTCGTTGCCTTCACCCACTAAATCAAGCGTTATACCGTGTGCTAGGAATGCACCAAAGCTTTGACCCGCCACACCATTGAGCTGAATGTGAATCGCGTCTTCAGGCAAGCCTTCTTGGCCATAACGTCGTGCCACTTGACCCGACAGCATGGCACCGACGCTACGGTTACGGTTACGAACCGGCATGATGAACGAAACGTTCTCGCCGCGCTCAATGGCCGCTTTGCTGCGTTCAATCAGTTGATGGTCAAGCGCGATATCAAGGCCGTGGTCTTGTACGTCAGTATGACGACGGGCACCTTCCATGGCCGGGTTGAAAAACACTTTGTCAAAATTCAAACCACGTGATTTCCAGTGGTCGCTGCTGTGACGAGTATCGAGTAAATCGGTGCGACCGATTAAATCGTCAAAGTGTTTCATACCTAACTGAGCCATGATCTCGCGCACTTCTTCAGCAATAAAAAAGAAGTAGTTCACAACATGTTCAGGTTTGCCTTGAAACTTTTGACGCAACACAGGGTCTTGGGTTGCAACACCCACTGGGCAGGTGTTGAGATGGCATTTACGCATCATGATACAGCCTTCAACGACCAACGGTGCGGTAGCAAAACCAAATTCGTCAGCGCCCAGCAACCCAGCCACCACCACATCACGGCCGGTTTTCATTTGGCCGTCAGCTTGCACGCGGATGCGGCTTCGCAGGTTGTTCAGCACCAAGGTTTGTTGGGTTTCAGCCAGGCCTAATTCCCAAGGTGTGCCTGCATGTTTAATAGATGAAATCGGTGAAGCACCGGTACCGCCATCGTGACCCGCAATCGTGACATGGTCCGCTTTGGCTTTCGCAACGCCCGCTGCAACGGTACCAACACCCACTTCAGACACCAATTTAACGGAAATGGATGCCCGCTCATTGACATTTTTAAGGTCGTGGATCAGTTGTGCCAAATCTTCAATTGAGTAAATGTCGTGATGGGGCGGAGGTGAAATTAAACCCACACCCGGTACCGAGCACCGTAATTTAGCGATGTAATCAGACACCTTATGGCCAGGTAGTTGCCCCCCTTCACCCGGCTTGGCACCTTGCGCCATTTTGATTTGAATTTGATCGGCGCTTGATAAGTATTCAGCGCTGACACCAAAGCGACCTGACGCAACCTGTTTGATTCGTGAACGTAATGAGTCACCTGCTTTTAGGGGAATGTCTGCCACCACACGATCAGCACCCAAAATAGATGCTAACGTATCTTGGTCGCTAATACCACTGCTACCCGTTTGCATTTCTTTACGGTAACGTAAATCGTCTTCACCGCCTTCACCCGTATTGGATTTTCCGCCGATACGGTTCATAGCAACGGCTAGCACGGCATGTGCTTCAGTTGAAATTGAGCCCAAAGACATGGCGCCGGTTACAAAACGCTTCACAATTTCTTTAGCCGGTTCGACTTCATCGATTGAGATGGCTTGTGCGGGGTCAACTTTGAATTCAAACAAACCGCGCAGAGTCATTTGACGACGACTTTGGTCGTTAATAAGCTGTGCATACTCTTTGTAAGTGGTGTAGTTATTGCCACGGGTTGCGTGCTGAAGTTTGGCAATTGAGTCAGGGGTCCACATGTGGTCTTCACCGCGCACGCGGAAAGCGTATTCGCCGCCTGCATCCAGTGCATGCTCTAAAACAGGGTCGTCACTGAATGCGGCACGGTGTGTACGCAAGGCTTCTTCAGCAACTTCAAAAATACCAATACCTTCAATGTTGCTAGCCGTTCCAGCAAAATATTTCGTCACAAAAACAGATTGCAAGCCAACCGCTTCAAAAATTTGGGCACCACAGTAAGACATGAAAGTTGAAATACCCATTTTTGACATGACTTTGTTCAAGCCTTTGCCAATTGCTTTAATGTAGTTTTTGATGGCTTTAGTGGCGTGCTCTGAATCGTCAGCAGCAGTTTGAATGGATTCAAATACCAAGTAGGGATGAATGGCTTCAGCACCAAAGCCACCGAGCAATGCAAAGTGATGCACTTCACGCGCCGAACCGGTCTCAACCACTAAGCCCGTGTTGGTGCGAATACCGGCACGTATTAAGTGTTGGTGAATGGCAGAGGTGGCTAATAGTGCGGGTATGGCAACGTGGTCTGGCCCTACATTCCGGTCTGACAAAATCAATACATTAAAGCCGCTGTGTACAGCATCAGTAGCGCTGGCACACAATGCCGCTAAACGCGCTTCGATACCTTCCGCACCCCAGGCGCTGGGGTAAGTGATATCGACTTCATAGCTACGAAACTTATTGCCCGTGTACTCTGCCACTGAACGTAACTGCGCCATTGCGTCTTGATCTAAAACAGGCTGTGCGATTTCGAGTCGCAGGGGTGGGTTAACGTTATTGATATCAAGCAAATTAGGCTTGGGGCCAATAAATGAAACCAAAGACATGACCATCTGTTCACGAATAGGGTCAATTGGCGGGTTGGTGACCTGTGCAAACAGTTGGCGAAAATAGTTATAGAAAGGTTTTGATCGGTTCGACAGCACCGCCAAGGGTGAGTCGTTACCCATTGAGCCATTCGCTTCTTCGCCGTTTGCCATCATGGGTTCGAGCACAAACTTAAAATCTTCTTGCGTCCAGCCGAAAGCTTGCTGTTGGTCGAGCAAGGGTACGCTTGAGCGGTTTGCGGCAAGGGTTGGCGCGTCGGGCTTGGGTAATGATTCAAGCTTGACACGTAAACGATCGATCCATTGACGATAGGGGCGGCTGTTTGAAAGCTGCGATTTAATTTCTTCGTCTTCAATGATGCGACCCTGTTGCAAGTCGATCAAAAACATTTTGCCGGGCTGCAGGCGCCATTTTTTTACAATGCGATTTTCAGGAATTGGCAAGGTACCGGCTTCAGAAGCCATAATGACTAAGTTGTCATCAGTAATTAAATAGCGCGCTGGGCGCAAACCGTTGCGATCAAGTGTGGCACCAATTTGTTTGCCATCGGTAAACGCCACGGCAGCAGGGCCGTCCCAAGGTTCCATCATGGCGGCATGGTATTCATAAAACGCACGACGTGATGAATCCATTTGGGTATGCTGTTCCCACGCTTCGGGAATCATTAACATCATGGCGTGTGCTAACGAATAGCCCGACATCACCAACAACTCAAGGCAGTTATCAAAAGTGGCCGTATCAGATTGACCGGAATAAACGATGGGGTAAAGCTTAGCTAAATCGTCACCTAAAACAGCCGATTTCATCATGCCTTCGCGAGCACGCAACCAGTTAAAGTTGCCTTTGACGGTGTTGATTTCACCATTGTGCGCAATCATGCGATAAGGGTGAGCCAATGGCCATGCTGGAAAGGTATTGGTTGAAAAGCGTTGGTGCACCAACGCTAAAGCTGATTCAGTGCGGCTATCAGCCAAGTCAAGGTAATACTGACCGACTTGATTAGCCAACAATAAACCTTTGTAAACAACGGT
>DITR01000144.1:488-1093 GCA_002422175.1 Alcaligenaceae bacterium UBA6179 | reverse complement strand
CTTACGTTCTAATGCATCAGGCACCCTGACATCAGCACCGCGACCAACAAACAACTGGCGAATGACTGGTTCGCAGGCGCGCACGGTTTCAGACATGGGCATGTTGCGGTCAACGGGCACATCACGCCAACCCAGAACGATTTGACCCTCAGCCTTTACAGCGCGTTCAAGCGTTTGCTCGCATGCTAAGCGAGATGCGATTTCTTTAGGTAAGAACACCATGCAGACACCGTACTCACCGGGAGCGGGTAACTCAACGCCCTGCTTGGCCATTTCTTCACGGTACAAAGTGTCTGGTATTTGAATCAAAATACCGGCGCCGTCGCCCATCAACTTGTCTGCACCGACTGCACCACGGTGATCTAGGTTTTCAAGAATTTTCAAACCCTGCGACACAATCGAGTGCGCCGCTTTACCTTCAATGTGCGCAACGAAACCTACGCCACAGGCATCGTGTTCGTTAACGCTTGAGTAAAGGCCTTGATCTTTTGGTATGCCCGCAGGCTTGCTCACAAAATTTAAAGGGAAGGTGGCCATCTGTAGACTCCGATCGTGCACATTGCAAAAGGAGGATCAGATTAACCCAGTTTATGTTAGGTATAAAG
>DITR01000144.1:0-478 GCA_002422175.1 Alcaligenaceae bacterium UBA6179 | reverse complement strand
CTAATTTTTTGGGGCGGCCCCGCTTGGCAGGGGCGACACGCCTTGACGCCACTTGATTCATATTTTGTAAAAAGGCCATGCCACCCAAAGCCCATTGACCATGTAAAGCTGACTCAATATGATCTAGAGTTTGTCTGTTTATACCCTCTGCCAAGATCGATTTGTAGTGGGCTTGGCGGGCAAATGGCGTATTGCCACAAGCCCAATAGTCAGGGTGGTCGACTAACCAAGGTGTTAGGCGACCTCCAACTCCAACATGCTGTTGCGCCGAAGACCAGCGCCAGTCTTGGGCGTGTTGAACTAAATTTAATCGCACGGGGGCTTGCTCGAGCCAAACCAGCGTGGGCAAAACCCACGCGTGGGGTTCAATCAAAGCCGTTTTATAGCGACCCACAAAAATTGTTCCCATGTCAACAACAGCGGCTAAATGTCGACCAATAGCCTGCATCACGTGACTAAGTTGTGCAATTGAGGGGGG
>DITR01000163.1 GCA_002422175.1 Alcaligenaceae bacterium UBA6179 | reverse complement strand
GTAAAACATCGTATCAGTCAGTTGACAACAGTTGGTTAGTCAATGCTGCGGTGGCGGGTCAAGGCAACAATCGCTTTCAGTGGCTATTTCAAGCGGGCACACAGCAGGGTAACCAAACCATCAATCAGGGTACGGTTGGGGGGTATGGTATTGGCCGCACCGAACCCAACCCTGACGATTACACACAACAAAACTACATGCTGAAATTACAACAGCAATTTGATGGTGGTCATAAGTTGGGGCTAACGGGTGTGTACTTCGAGCGCCAAGATAATGTAGATGACTTAACCGCATCACCAACGACTTATGCCCCGGGCAAAAGCGATTTAACAGAACAGTCAACGCGTGAAAGCATTGCACTTGATTATGCATGGGCTGCCCAAGGTCAAAAAGCTTTACTCGATTCATTCGCGGCACAAGTTTATTGGCAAAAAGTCGAGCTTTCTAGCAACCTGAATGCCACACGTATTGCGACACCTCGTGGGCCTTATCAACGCAAAAATACCATACAAGAATCGACCTATGGTCTTAACCTTGAGGCGGCAAAATCTTTTAAAGGTCAAGTTGATCAGCTCTGGCAGTCAGGGTTTGAATGGTTTGGTACACAAACTCAGCAAAGCGTTAGCGGTCAAGACACATGCACGTCATACCGTTTTCCACCCTGCTCATTTTTACATGCTAATCAAGCCGATGTGCCCACCACAAATGGTGATCAATATGGGGCGTGGTTACAAAACACCCTAGACTTTGCGCAAGGTCAGTTTTCTTTACAGCCGGCTATTCGTTATGACTCATATAGCCAGCGACCTGATAACAGTTCATTTGGTAAAAACCCAGCTCGTGCGTCGCTTCAGTCCACAAGTGGTGAAGCATGGTCACCGAAATTATTGGCAACATGGCGACCGCTTGAAACCTTAAGCCTCTTCGTTCAATACGCTCAAGGTTTTAGCGCTCCAACAGCGACTCAGTTATACAGTCGCTACGGTGCACCGGGCACATATTTAGTTCAAGGCAACCCAAATTTAAAAGCTGAAACCAGTGAGGGCTGGGAATTTGGAACTAAATTTGGCACATCACAAGCCAATGGTGCTTTAACGTATTTTGATAATCGTTACAAAAACTTTATTGAAAATGTCACTGCAGCAGGAAATCGTCAATATCCCTATTTCATTCAGTCTTATGAAAACTTAGACAGTGTTCGTATCTACGGGGTTGAGGCTAAGGGTGAGTGGTATGTCACCAAAGGTTGGCGCACGTACGGTTCTATGGCCTGGGCAGTCGGGCAAAACCAAAATACTCAGCAAAACCTGAATTCCGTTGCACCGCTTACCGGTATTTTTGGAATCGAATATAGCCAATCGTCTTGGTCAGTGCGTTCTCAGTTAACAGCCGCAGCGGCACGCACTCAAGTGGCATACCCCAACGCTACGCTCAAAGCACCTAATCCAGACTTTCAAGCACCAGGCTACGGCATAGTCGATTTAATGGCAACGTGGCGTCCTGCTCAGTTTAAAGGTTTAACTTTACAAGCTGGCATCTTTAATTTGTTTGATAAAACCTACTGGAATGCGCTCGATATACCCACAGCCGGTGTGACACCGATTTCAAGGCCAATCAATGCATATACCCAACCCGGACGTAATTTTTCAATTTCTTTGAGTTACTTATATTGATCACACCAAGATTGATAAAACCAAGCGTTTAGTAGGCTGATTGATCGAGTCCATTCGATCAATCAACTTAACAAAAATTTTCAAATTAAAAAATTCAAATATTTTTTGTTATCTTTTATTGGAGAGTCCAATGCTCAACTTGATCGATGTTCCGCATAATCATTTATACACTTCTCAAGAGTTGACTTTTAAAGCGCAGCTCAAGCAAAAATATGATGCCTTAAGTGCTGTTGAGCAAAAAAAACGTGCCCGCGATTTGGCGCACTTATTAGGCGTGACTGAAGCACAATGGGTTGCGTCATCGCTGGGTACGCTTCAAAGCATTCGGTTGGAAGGCGATGGGCGTGAGGTATTTAAAGCAATTGGGTCACTCGGCTCAGTCATGGCGCTCACGCGAAACCAAAGTTGCGTGCATGAGCGTCATGGCGAATATCTTAATATTCAAGCGCAAGGGCCCGTGGGTTTGGTGTTGGGTCCTGACATCGATTTACGGATCTTTTTTTCTCGCTGGGCGCATGTATGGGCCGTACAAGATCAAGACCGTTTGAGCTTACAGTTTTTTGATCAAGCTGGTGTGGCGGTTCATAAAGTATTTTGTACCGAAGAAACAAATACTTCGGCCTATTTGGCGCTGGTACAACGCTTTGCTGCAGCACCTCATTGGCCTGTTTCGCAAGAGACGCCCAAAAGTATTCGTCAAGCCCATGCAGCAGATCGTGTTGCATTACGTCAAGCGTGGTTAGACCTAAAAGACACGCATGATTTTTTTACAATGTTGCAAAAGTTTGATGTCGAACGCTTAGGTGCACTCAGTGATGTCGGCTCAGATCTGGCACAACAAATTAGCGTAGATCGTATCGACACGATGCTTCGGGCAGCCGCTCACGCACAGATGTCGATTATGTGCTTTGTTGGCAACCCCGGCATGATTCAAATTCATTCAGGTGTCGTTGAAAAAATAGTTCAGCAAGGTCCTTGGCTTAATGTACTGGATCAAAAGTTCAACCTGCATCTCAATCTTGATCGTATTCAAAACGTTTGGGTCGTTAATAAACCCACAACGGATGGTTGGGTCACATCAATTGAGATCTTTGATGAGGCGGGTGAAATGATTGTTCAATTTTTTGGGGCACGCAAACCGGGCGTGCCAGAGCAACCTGCTTGGCGTGAACTTTTGGTCTCGCTTTGTTCTGAAAAGTTAGCAGCATGAAGGTGAAACTTATTCGGTGCGTACAGCTGAGTATTATGCTGATGTTGATGTTTTTTTTAGAGTCTATGGTCTGGGCGCAGCCAGTTAAACAAGAAACATCAAGCGTCAAACAAGCGACCGACCTTAAACATGCAAATAGCCAACGCTTGGTGACGTTGGGTGGCAGTGTGACTGAAATTGTGTATGCATTGGGTGCCGGTGATTTAATCATCGCCACAGATCAGTCAAGTCTGTATCCAAAGCAAGCTCAACAACTGCCCAGTGTTGGCTATTACAGAAGTGTACCGGCAGAAGGTGTGGCCGCTATGCGACCGAGTTTGGTGTTGGCCTCAGACCATGCCGGTCCACCTTTAGCGATTAAACAATTGAAAGCACTTGGTATTCAGGTTGAAAGCTTATCAGATGAGCCCACCATGGTGTCGCTGCAATCACGTATTCGTCAAATTGCACATGTTTTACATCAAGAGCAAGCGGGTGAAGATTTAATTGTTCAAGTTAATCAACGTGTTGCAGCCGCCTTAAAAATACCTGTCCAATCTCAACCGACCATGTTGATTGTGATGCGGGGCGGCAAACTATTGGGTGCAGGGGGTGATACCGCAGCCAATGTGGTGATTGAACAATCAGGTTTGCAAAATGTATTTGTTGCACTTAAAAGTTATCAGCCCATCACACCTGAAGCTGTCAGCGTTGCAGCACCTGAGGTCATTATTGTGACGCAAAGCACTGTGTCTGCTTTGGGTGGGCTTGAGAAGGTTAAGGCTCAGCCTGCATTGATGCACACCCCAGCCGTAAAAAATAATCAAGTCATTGTTTTAGATGATTTGTTGGCGCAGGGCTTTGGACCACGTGTTGGTCTAGCGATTCAGACAATACGTGGGGCTTTGGGGCCATGAGTGCTGAGCAGTTTATATCGACTTCAAAGGTAACTTTTGCATGGCTCACCCTATTGTTGGTTTCTGCAATAGGGGTGACAGTGGTTCAAGGGGCATACCCTATTTCATTATTGACGCTTATTAATAGTTTAGTAGGGCAACGCACACTTGATGATGTCAGTCAGCATGTGTTGCTCGATATTCGCTTGCCACGTATTGCGTTGGCGGTTGTTGCGGGGGCGGCCTTAGGGGTTACAGGGGCCGCTATGCAAGCTTTGTTTCGCAACCCTTTAGCTGAACCAGGCTTAGTGGGCTTATCTTCAGGGGCGAGTTTGGGCGCGGTGTTGGCCATTATCTTGACTTCAGGTGGTTTGCTCATTATTGGTGGTTTTGCCTTTTTAGGGGCTTTGGCAGCAACTTATCTAGCTTATCTGTTGGGTATGCGATCGAACAATGTGTCGGGTTTGTTGCTTGCAGGTATCGCCATCAATACCGTCGTGTTTAGTCTGATGGGGCTCATGATTGTGCAAGCCAGCGACGTGCAATTACGCGACATCACTTTCTGGAATATGGGCAGTTTGGCCGGTGCAACATGGTCTGTTTTAGGGGTGCTTTCACCTTTGGTTTTAATCGGAATGGGTTTGCTGATGTCGCGTTGGCGGGTGCTCAATGCCTTGTTGTTGGGTGATCGAGCCGCTTTCCATTTAGGCTACAACTTAAAAACAGTTCGCTGGCAATTGCTGACTTTGGTGGCCTTAACTGCAGGCCCTTTGGTGGCTGTCACAGGCGGAATCGGTTTTGTGGGGCTCGTTGTACCCCATTTAGTCCGTATGGTCTTGGGTGCTGACCATCGATGGGTGATGCCGGCATCAGCATTAACCGGAGCCTTAGCGTTGGTTTTGTCTGATGGGGTCTCTAGGGTTGTGATGGCACCGGCAGAGTTACCCATTGGTCTGGTCACCAGTTTAGTGGGTGGGCCATTTTTCATTTGGTTATTGCTTAAAGGTAAGGC
>DITR01000132.1:5290-5469 GCA_002422175.1 Alcaligenaceae bacterium UBA6179 | reverse complement strand
AGGGGTTGCGCCACTTTGTATGGGTGTCTTGTGTGGCGCTTGCTGGGTGCGGTGTGGGCCAGTCGGGCCCCGCGATGAACCAACTTGATCTGGGCGCTTTGCCTACAGATGCGCGCACTCAAAACCCTACGCCTAACCCCCGCTTAGCCGTAGCCATTCCCCCTGGTGTATCAATTGGC
>DITR01000132.1:931-5223 GCA_002422175.1 Alcaligenaceae bacterium UBA6179 | reverse complement strand
CGATGTTACGTCAGCGCCTCATTGATCGTTTGTCGCGTCAAGGGCCTGTCTTGCAAAGTGGTTTCGGAGACAGAACACCCGTGTTGAGTGTGAATTTACAGCAGTTTGAACAGGTGTTTCAAAGTAATGGTCAAAGCGAAGCGGTGTTGACGCTTCAAGTGGTATTGACTCGGGGTTCAACCATCTTAGGTAGTGAGGTGCTCTATGAACGGGTGCCCGCGCAATCAGCTGATGCTGTGGCGGGTGCGCAAGCTCTAGGTGTTGCCAGTAACCTTGTGGCAGATCGAGTTGCGACTTGGGTAAATAAAACGTTGTCAACGCGTGCAAAATAACAAGTATTGAATCGTAATGAGGTGAGCATTATGGCAGCACATACTGAAATGGTTCAGTTTGATGGTTTAGCAGGCAAAATTGATTGTGCATTTGATTGGCCCGAGCAAGAGCCAGTGGGTTGGGCCTTGGTGTTACACCCAAACCCGGCGCAAGGGGGTACGCGCGACAATAAAGTGGTGACCACGATTGCGCGCGCTTGTGTGCAACATCAATTGGTCACCGTAAGACCCAATTTTCGGGGTATTGGTTTGTCTGAGGGTGTGTTTGATCATGGGCAAGGTGAAATGCTCGATATGGCGGCGTTGGTTGAGCAATTTAGGGTGCGTTACCCAGAGCTGGCGAGCGGTCAATGGGTATTTGGTGGGTTTTCGTTTGGCACCTCAATCGCTTTACAAATGTATGCACTTTGGCAAACACAAAATCGACCTTTACCTGACTTGATGATTTTGGCGGGCTCAGCAGCGTTACGGTTTCGTCATCATGCCTCAGCTATACCATCAGACGCCTTAGTTATTCATGGTGAGCTCGACGATGTGGTGCCACTCACTGAAGTTTTTGAATGGGCTCGCCCACTTGATTTGCCTATCACAGTGATACCCGATGCCGGCCATTTTTTTCATGGAAAACTATTGATTTTGAGGGAGTTGCTGCAGACTCGTTTGAAGACGCTGTAACATAATGGTTTTGCTCAGGACGGTCACCATGCTCGCATTTAATCGTAAATTAATTTTGGTAACGAGCGCAGTGATGTTCACGTTTGCTGCAATAAACGTTTCAATTGCACAAACAACAACACAAACAACAAACATCACTCCGGCCAATACCCAAGCGCCTTCAGCGGCTGCAACGGCGGCCGTATCAAACCAAAACATCACTCCCGTTATTGTTTCTACTTTGTCATCTATTCCTGTGCCAACTATTGCGGCCCGCGCTTGGATAGTCGTTGACGTTGTGACCGGTCAAATTGTTGCAGCCCATCGGCCCGAGCAACAGGTTGAGCCGGCGTCGCTCACAAAAATCATGACAGCATATTTAGTATTTAACGCGCTAGAAGAAAAGCGCTTGACACTTGATCAACAAATTAACGTGTCAGAAACTGCCTGGAAGACAAAAGGTTCGCGCATGTTTATTGAACCGAATAAGCCTGTTACAGTGCAAGAGCTCATTAAAGGCATGATTATTCAATCAGGCAATGACGCATCGGTTGCACTGGCTGAGGCTGTGAGTGGCAGTGAGCAAGCTTTCGCCGAGTTGATGAACCAAGAGGCCAAGCGTTTGGGTATGAAAGATACTCGTTTCATGAACTCAACGGGTTTACCAGATTCGCAACATATCACCACCGTTCAAGACTTGGCGATTTTGGCCCAACATATGATTGAAGATCACCCAGCTGAGTATGCTTACTACCAAATGCGTGAGTTCACCTATAACAAAATCAAACAACCTAACCGCAATCGTTTACTGTGGGCAGACCCATCCGTTGATGGCATGAAAACAGGCCATACTGATGCAGCAGGTTATTGCCTGATATCAAGTGCTAAGCGGGGCGATCGTCGACTGATCGCTGTATTGGTTGGGGCAGATAGCGAAGCAACTCGAGCTGAAGAAAGTTTAAAGTTATTGAATTGGTCTTTCCAAAATTTCGATCAGATCAAACTCTACGATGCGGGGCAAACGACAGTTGAAGCCCGCGTTTGGCAGGGCACCACTGAAGTTGCTAAGTTAGGGGTTGAAAAAACGGTTTGGGTGACCATTCCACGCGGCAAGGCCGCTGAAATAAAACCTGTGGCAAAGCGCCCTGATCCTTTATTGGCCCCCTTAGCGCAAGGTGAGCATGTTGGCACTTTGTCTATTATGCTTGAAGACAAGTTGCTCAAGTCGGTTCAGCTTGATGTTTTAGAAGGTGTCAGTCGCGCTGGTTTTTTTGGTCGTATGGTTGATACAGTTAAATTATGGATGCAATAATCTCGCATATCTTTAATGATTTAATCTTGAGAAGTGACGAATGAATATGTTGATACAAGGTGTCACGGGTGACCCAACCGTATTTTTAAATGGTGTGATGACACCGCTCTCTGAAGCGAAAATTTCAGTATTAGATCGCGGGTTTATTTTTGGTGACGGTATTTATGAAGTGGTGCCTATCTATGGCGGCAAACCTTTTCGTATGGCACAGCACCTTGATCGTCTCGCGCGAAGTTTAAAAAAACTAAAAATTGAATCGCCTTACACTCGCAATGAGTGGGTCGACTTGGTTCGAAAATTAATTCAAACCTCATCTGATCATACGTGTATGGTTTATATGCACGTGACCCGTGGAGTTGCCAAGCGCGATCACGCCTTTCCAGTGCCAACCGTTAAACCGACTGTATTTGCCATGGTTGCACCCATGGCTCGTCCCACCCTTGTCGCGCGTGAGCAAGGTTTAACTGCCATCAGTATTGAAGACGAGCGTTGGTTGCATTGCGATATCAAATCAATTTCTTTGTTAGGTAATGTGCTGGCTAAGCAAGCAGCGGTTGATGCGAAGGTCGATGAGGTGGTGCAATTTCGTAATGGTTATTTAACTGAAGGCGCATCATGCAATATTTGGGTTGCTAAGNNCATACCTTTCGTCATAGGGCCATTTCCACAAAGTGAAATAAGTTTATCTGATGAGCTGATGATGTCTTCAGCCACACGTGAATTGTTACCCATCGTTCAACTGGATGGCAAAGCGGTTGGTCAAGGTAAACCAGGGCCTGTTTATCAAAAACTACGCCGTGCTTATGATGATGCGATCGACGCTTTAATCGCTTCTTAATGTTTAACTTAATGGGCTTATTAATAAATGACTGACACTCAATCAAAAATCAGTGAACAGGTTGAAACGCCGTCTCTTATTGAATATCCCAGCGCATTTCCCATCAAAGTGATGGGCAAACAAGACCCTAATTTAGCCCAAGCTTTAACTGAAATAGTATGGGTGCACGACCCGCTGTTTGACCCAGCCACTGTTGAAATGCGCATGAGTAAGGGCGGAAATTATGTGGGGTTGACCTTTACCATTACAGCGACTTCGCGTGAACAGCTTGACGCCTTGTATCGCGCATTACATAGTCACCCTTTGGTGTCGGTTGTGCTTTAACGCGAGCTTACGTATGTGGTACATGCTCTAAAAACGAAAAAAGAAAAATGCCTTATGGTTAAAGCTTAGTATGAATCAGTTCGTGCGCATTCGCCATTTGGGTCGGGCTGATTATGTGTCAACTTGGCAAGCGATGCAAGATTTTACAGCCAAGCGTGATGCGCAGACAGCCGATGAAATCTGGCTAGTAGAACACCCGCCTGTTTACACCTTGGGTCAGGCCGGCCGCCCACATCATGTTCTCAATGCGGGCCAAGTACCATTGGTGCAAACTGATCGGGGTGGTCAAGTCACCTATCATGGTCCCGGTCAGGTCGTGGCTTATGTATTAATTGATTTGCGACGGGCTGGTTTGTTCGTAAAGTCACTCGTTACAGCGCTTGAAGATGCCGTGATGGCTACTTTGACTGAAATGGGTGTGAGCGGTGCATGCCGCAAGCCCTCTGCACCTGGGGTGTATGTGCTGTTTGAGGGCGACTTAGCTAAAATTGCAGCATTGGGCATCAAGGTCAAGCAGGGCTGTACCTACCACGGTGTGGCCTTGAATGTTGACGTTGATTTGAGCCCGTTTGGGGGTATCGACCCTTGTGGGTACCCGGGGTTACAAACCGTAAACATGCGTCAAATGGGTTCGAGCGCGACTTTTGTTGAAGTATCCCTGTCACTCTGTCGGCAAATTGTGCAGCACTGCGGGCTAAGAGTAGAATAGTTCATCATTCTCTTGTTCTAAAGCCGATCAGATGTCGATAAGCACCGAAACCATTAAAATTGATGCACCTGCTGAAACTTACGATGCGACGATCAAGCAAAAGTCGCAGGCCAAGACGGCACG
>DITR01000132.1:0-806 GCA_002422175.1 Alcaligenaceae bacterium UBA6179 | reverse complement strand
TGCCCATTTTGCGATGTGGGTCACGGTCGCCCTGACCCCCTTGATACCGAAGAGCCCTTAAATTTAGCCCGCACTATTGCTGCATTAAAACTAAAGTACGTGGTTATTACATCAGTTGATCGCGATGACCTTCGTGACGGCGGCGCTGCGCATTTTGTTGAGTGTATTCAAAAGGTACGAGAGTTATCACCTCAAACGCGTATTGAGGTTCTGGTGCCCGACTTTAGAGGTCGCCTTGACCGAGCGCTTGATATTTTGAACGCGGGGCCACCTGATGTGATGAACCATAATTTAGAAACCACTGCGCGTCTTTATAAGCAGGCGCGTCCAGGTTCAGATTATGGCCATTCTTTAATGTTGCTTAAACGCTTTAAAGCGTTGCATGCAGGGGTACCAACCAAATCTGGCATTATGGTGGGTTTAGGTGAAACCGACGATGAAGTGCTACAAGTTATGCGTGACATGCGTGAACATGATGTTGATATGCTGACCATTGGCCAGTATCTGCAACCGTCAGGCCATCATTTGCCTGTCTTGCGTTATGTGCACCCCGATGTGTTTGCCATGTATGAGCGCGAAGCCTATGCAATGGGTTTTACTCACGCGGCCGTTGGGCCCATGGTGCGATCGTCTTACCATGCTGATGAGCAAGCGCATGCGGCGGGTGTGAGTATTACTTAATGAAGTGAGTCGTCATGATGACTGGCGCTGCCACATCACATCGTTAACGTCTAAGCTTTGGTTAATGCAGCGCGCCAAAATGAACAGTAAGTCTGACAGTCGGTTTAAATACTGTTTGGGGTGTG
>DITR01000133.1:7722-9304 GCA_002422175.1 Alcaligenaceae bacterium UBA6179 | reverse complement strand
GATTCCATTGGTTGAACGTAATCCATGTGCCCACCCAGTGCCGCGTAATCAGATAAGCGCATGGTGAACTCTATTGGGGCAACGATTGCAGGCGTTGGCACAGTACCAAAACTGTTATCTGGCATGCCCATCACATCAACCATGACTGTGATGCCACCGCCTGGCCATACATAGGCAGGCGCACCGCCGCAAGTCACATTAACAAGCGATTTTTTGATTGACTTGGTTAAGCTAACCGGATTGGTCGTGACACCGGCTCGTAAACTGCCGCCTGCGCCTGCAAGAAAGAGTACCGACACCATTGAGGGCTCACAGTTCTCACCGATACGATCAATGATCTGGCGAACCTCAGCAGGCATTTCATCTTGTACTGGTTGCAAGGCATCATTTAAGCGATACCAGCTCGCATGTTCGCCTGTGGTTGAAGTCATGAGTAGGCGTAGCCCTGGCCATGCGTACTCTGCGTCCCAACTTTCAATAATTGACAAAGGGTCGGCGATATCGGTTCCGCCCCAACCCGTACCGGGGTTAGCCACCTGAAAATAACGACCTGGCGTCGAACGCCGACCACGCATAACGATGCCCGAGCGACGCATGTTGAGGCACTTACCCGCCTGATGCTCGGTGAGCACGCCCGTAATGTGATCATCAACCACCACAACTTCATCGACCAAACCCTGAAATTGTTGTGCAAAAATACCTACTGCTGCCGAACCGCAACCCACTCGCATACGTTGCTCTGGCACACCATTAACGATCGGGGCTTTACCCGCTTGAATAATCATGGTTGCACCCCCGTCAATTGCCAGCTCAACGGCTTGCTTATTTCCTAGGGCGGCCATCATATTCATGGTGACCTTACCTTCTTTTTTACTGCCCCCAGTTAGATGATGAACACCACCAAGCGACAACATTTGCGAACCATACTCAGCTGTGGTGACATGACCCACAACCTCGCCCTCAAAGCGCACATTAGCCTGTTCAGGCCCTAAATACCGGTCGGTGTCAATTTTAATTTTAAAGCTACAGTAGCTAAAGATGCCCTCTGTAACCACCGTTACGGTGTCAACACCTTCATGCTGAGAACTAACAATGAAAGGCGCAGGCTTGTAGTCAGGATATGTGGTTGATGCACCAACGCCGGTTACAAAGGCATTGTTGGCATGCAACACATCGCCATTCCAACCCTCAGGGTTTGCGGCATCAATGTGCACAAATGCGGTAGGCTTTTGTGAGTTACTGCCCTCAAAGCTTTTTTGCAGGAAGACAACTGAATCGACCCTTACTAAATGACCTTTGTTATTGGCATAACGATCACAGGCACCCGTACGGCCTTCACTAATTTTGCATAGAACTGGGCACGCATTGCATTCAACTTTACCGTTTGATTTTTGCTCTACAGCGCTTTGCCCTACAACCTGAATTGCGCTGGTTGGCAGGCCTTCTTCAGGCAGCCCATCTGTTTTGGTGTGTTCCATGCTTTTGCCCAATTAGTAAAACGAACCGATCTAACGAACCGATAAACGAACTTAACAAACAAACCCAACAAACGAACCACTTAAAATCATTTGATATAAGCGTA
>DITR01000133.1:0-7715 GCA_002422175.1 Alcaligenaceae bacterium UBA6179 | reverse complement strand
CTAGTGTATTTTAAAGTATGCATAAAAGCAACGACTTTACTAACGGCTTTTGTTTCCGCAAAATTGCCACCCACTTGAACGCAGGAATCAAAATGAGCGCATTCAACTCAGAAAAAGTTTTGACTGTCCATCACTGGACTGACAGTCTCTTTTCCTTCACCACCACGCGAGACACATCTCTTAAGTTTAAAAATGGTCATTTCACAATGATTGGCCTAAAAATTGATGGTAAACCCTTGTTACGTGCCTACAGTATCGTCAGCGCAAACCATGACGAACACCTTGAGTTTTTGAGTATCAAGGTACCAAACGGCCCTTTGACATCTCGTTTGCAGCACATTAAACCGGGCGATGAAATCGTTGTGGGTCGCAAGCCAACTGGCACATTACTCATCGACTATCTGCTTCCTGGCAAGCGTTTGTACCTATTTAGTTCAGGTACAGGACTCGCACCGTTCATGAGCCTCATTCACGACCCTGAAACGTACGAAAAATTTTCTGAAGTCATTCTTATTCATAGCGTGCGCGAAGTTAAAGAGTTGGCTTACCACGACTATTTGACCCAAGTGCTTCCTGAGCATGAATTTTTAGGTGAGATGGTTAAAAAACAACTCAAATACTACCCCACTGTTACGCGCGAAGCGTTTCATAATGAGGGGCGTATTACAGATCTTATTGAAAGTGGCAAACTGTTTACTGATCTCGGTGTACCTCCGTTGCATCCTGAATACGATAAGGGTATGATTTGTGGAAGCCCTGCCATGTTGCGTGATCTCAAGCATATACTTGAAGCACGCGGGTTTAAAGAAGGCAATACATCAACACCTTTTGACTTTGTGATTGAACGCGCTTTTGCAGACCAATAACCATAATGGCACAAGCTATTAAAACCAAGCCAACTCCAATTAAAAAGTCAGCTAACGTTAAGCCTCTTGGCACGCGTGCGCGGTCGGCACAATTGACCCGTGATAGCGTTCTGAAAGCAGCCATACGCGTGTTTGCTAAATACGGGCTAAATGGTGGCAGCATTGAAAAGATTTCAAGTGCAGCCAAATCGCATGACCGTATGATTTACTACTACTTTGGTAATAAAGAAGGCTTGTTTGTAGCGGTTCTTGAAGAAATTTACCGACGGTTCAATGAAGCCGAAGCAAAAGTCAATATTGATGCCAAAGACCCTGTCGGTAGTCTTAAGCGCATCATCACCTTCATTGTTTATTATTACCACGACCATCCTGAGTTTGTCACCATTCTCAACAGCGAAAACTTGCATCGGGGTAAACACATCGCCAAGTTACAACTCGCGACTGAGTATTCCTCAACTGCAATCAGTGTCTTTCGTAACATTCTCGAGTCAGGCCAAGCGCAAGGTGTTTTTCGTCAAGACGTGCTCGCACGTGATCTCTACATGATGGTCGCTGCACTGGGCTATTTTTACCAATCAAACCGCTACACTCTTTCAGCCTTTCTTGGTGAAAAACTTGATGCAAGTGACACCTTCGAAGCATGGGAAAAATTTGTTATGCATGCCGTCTTAAGTACGGTTGGCTATAAAGAAGAGGTATAAAAACATGGCTGAAGTCGCAACATCTGATAAGTCAGGCAAAGTCGTTATTCAAAACGTTGGGCTCATGCTCTCAGGCGATCTCAATCAGCCTATTCTTTCAGCTGATACAGTCGTCGTGCAAGATGGCATCATCACAGCAGTGGGCTTGTACAAAGACTGTGACACCGCACACGCCAAGACAGTGATAGATGCAAAAGGGGTTTGCCTAGCACCCGGCCTCATCGATAGCCATGTGCACCCTGTATTTGGCGACTGGACACCCCGGCAAAACCAGCTCGGCTGGATCGAATCAAGCCTTCACGGCGGTGTCACGACGATGATTTCAGCAGGTGAAGTGCACTTACCCGGTCGACCTAAAGATATTGTTGGCCTCAAAGCACTTGCCATCACAGCACAACGCGCCTTTGATAATTTCAGACCCGGAGGCGTGAAGGTTCTTGCAGGCGCCCCCATTATTGAAAAAGGCATGGTAGAAGACGACTTCCGTGAGCTCGCGCTGGCTGGCGTTACGCTGTTGGGTGAAGTGGGTTTAGGCTCAGTCAAGGCCGGCGAAGAAGCACAAAAAATGGTAGCTTGGGCACGCAAGTACGGTATTCAGAGCACCATTCATACAGGTGGGCCTTCTATTCCTGGGTCAGGGTTAATAGATAAAGATGTTGTGCTTGAAGCTGATGCTGACATTATCGGGCATATCAATGGTGGCCATACATCTTTATCTGAAGCGCATGTTTGCGAATTGTGCGAGCGCTCAAGCCGAGGTATTGAAATTGTTCATAACGGCAATGAAAAAATTGCGATCGCTGCGGCCAAAGCAGCACTCGATCTGAAGTGCCCACACCGTGTCATTTTGGGCACCGATTCACCTGCCGGTTCTGGCGTTCAACCATTAGGCATGTTGCGCTTAATTTCATTGCTTTCTAGCCTTGGCAACATACCTGCCGAATTGGTATTTTGTTTCGCAACGGGTAACACGGCGCGCATGCGAAATTTAAATAGTGGTCTCATTGAACCCGGTCGTGCTGCTGATTTCGTATTTATTGATAGAGCCCAACATACAGCCGGAAAGAGCTTGCTTGAGAGTATTGCGCTTGGCGACATTCCGGGCATCGGTATGGTGATGATTGACGGCCTTGTTCGCTGCGGGCGAAGCCGTAATACACCACCCGCCACTGAAATTCCAATCGTGTTGGGGCATTAACATTTTAAGCCTTTAGCCCCCACTCATATCATGTGGGTTCACTCAAGTTTGCTTTATTCATTATCTAAAAGACAAAACCATGTCACTCATAAAAATTCGTAAACGCAACCTAACTATCGAAACCATTTTTCACGAAGGCGGCCCAGTCACTGAAAGCCCTATAAAGCTTGCTGCCGCCAGCGCTGTCATTGAAAACCCATTCGCAGGTCGGTACGAACCTGATTTAATGCCGTTTATGAAAGAACTGCGCACGCTCGGAACGTTGCTCGCTACTGAACTAGTCGACACGCTTGGCAAAAATAATGTCGAGGTCTATGGCAAAGGCGCTATTGTTGGGCTGAATGGTGAGTTAGAACATGGTGCGGTTTGGCATGAAGCCGGTGGGTGGGCCATGCGAGAAATTCTTGATCACCCTAAAGCGATTGTGCCATCTAATAAAGCAGTTGCTTCAGCAGGTTATCGGTTATTGGTTCCTGTGCACTACATTCACGCATGTTATGTGCGTAGCTATTTCAGCTCAATTGAGATTGGCATACAAGACGCCCCTCGACCCAACGAAATTCTCTACGCGCTCGTCATGGGTGTTGGTGGTCGTGTGCACTCACGCTTGGGTGGCTTGACCAAAGAGCAAGTGTCCGTGCACGACGGTCAGCGTTAATGAATTAAGATGCCATGCTGATGAGTCGCTGTCTCAACTGCTTGTTGTACGGCGTTTACATCTGCGCCATAAACATCAAATAACACATCGCCCTGGCATACACGATCGCCGATACTCGCTTGCAGATAAACCCCAGCAGTTTTGTCTGATGGCGCACCGGCTTGACGTGCAATGCCTGAAATAAGTTGGCCATCAATTGCGGTAACCACTCCGCTAAAACGACTGCGCACGCTAACTTGACGTGACGTTGACCAATCTAATGGTGTTGATCGCCCTTGAGACTCAATAATACGTTGCATTCGATCATATGCCTGGCCTGAATCAAGTAGCGCCTCTGCTCGCACGCGACCCGCTTCATAGTTTCCCACAGCAGGATCAAACGCCAATATTTGCCCTGCAAAAAAGAGCGCTTTCTCGCGCAAGTCTGCTGGTGCTTGCGGGTCTCCAGACAGAACCATCTGAACATCTCGCGCCTCAAGCCCGGGCCCAATGCCTCGACCAATTGGCGCGTCACCTTGGGTTGGAAATGCTTTAACTGTTAAACCGAGCAAGCTACCAATTCGCTCAAACAACTGCCCCAACGCGTTGGCATCTTCAATCGTTTTGACTTTACCGGTCGGTGAATAAGGAATATCGATCGCAATGTGCGTAGCACCTGCTGAGTATTTTTTTGAAAGTATTGAAGCGACTGCCCAGCGTCGCGTGTCTAAAGCCAATGGACGAGTTATGGCATTCATAGCATCATCAAGTAGTGAATGATTCAGTTTGCCATTCCAAGCGATGCAACCATTGACTGCCAAAGTCACGTTCTTGACCTCTTCGCGACTGAGGTCAACTTTGGTCAACACTTCCATGGCATCAGCCGTGCCGGCTGCTGACGTGATCGCACGCGATGATGTTTTAGGAATAAGCAAACCATGTTCGGCAACAATCGGAATCACGATCATCGTCACTCGACTGCCTGGGGTTCCACCCAACGAGTGCTTATCAACCACAATAGGCGCCGGCCACTCAATACGGGGCATAAACTGCGCACGGGCTTTCGCAACCGAGACAAGCTCATCGTCGCTCAGTCGATTGCAACACTCAATTAGAAATGCGTTGACTTGTGCCTGTGTGAGTTGTCCTGAATTAATCTGATTTAAAGCAGCACTCATCTCAGAAGCAACTAGACTGTTTCCGCTTAACTTTTTGTGACGTGGTTTATCTTCAGGTGATGAAAGCGCGGTCACATGAAGAAGGGTACTCACAAAACGTTCAATTCCCACATCAACTGACTGATCGTTATGAATGCGGTATGTGCTCACCTCAGCAGGCAAAGCACTGACTTGGCGTGACAGTCGCTGACTAATCTCTTGCTCAGTCTCGCGTCCTCTTTGGGCAATACGCTTGGCCAACACCTCAACGGGCGCTGTGATTTCGATAAACACCAGGCCTGGCACCAAGGCCTTGATCTGCTCAGCAACGCCTCTTGAGCCATTTGCGATAATGTGCTGCCCCCTCTGTTGTGTGACTAACAGGGTCTTGGGTAAGCCATAAAAAAGACCGTGCGCGCCCCAAGTGATCAAGAACTCACCTTGCGCCTTACGCTGAAGAAATTCTTCTTCTGTACAGCTGTCGTAGTCTTCGCCCGGCTTACCCGGTGCCCGAGTAATCACTCGCTTGGCGAACACAAACGAATCGGCAGGCAACTGCTGACGCGCACCATCAATTAAGCTATCTTTACCCGCCCCACTGGGGCCAACCACATAAAAAAACAAACCTGGCTTCATTTTCAAAAACTATTCATCTAGACCAATATCCACTGCAGGAGCAGCCTGTGTGATTTTGCTGGTGGAAATATAGTCAACGCCTGTTAGCGCGACTTGACGAATGGTCGTGATACTAATGCCACCTGAGGCTTCTACTTTTGCAGCGCCATTGATGGTTTTTACGGCAGTGCGCATATCTTCTAGTGACATGTTGTCAAGCATGATGACATCAACACCGGCTGCAAGCGCTTGAGCAACTTGATCAAGTCGATCGCATTCCACTTCGATTTTAGTGAGCACTGGTAAATGCTTTCTAACACGCTCGACTGCTTTTTCAATGCTGCCTGCAATCGCAATGTGGTTGTCTTTCAGCATGACCCCGTTGTCTAGGCCAAGTCGGTGATTGAGGCCTCCCCCACAGGTCACTGCATGCTTTTCCAACATACGCAGACCAGGTGTTGTCTTACGCGTGTCAATTAAACGTGCTGTGGTGCCTTCGATTTCTTTACCATAACGTGCAGTTTCTGTTGCGATTCCGCATAACCGCTGAAGAATATTCAAGGCAGATCGTTCGCCAGTCAAAATACTGCGCGCCGGACCTGAAACAGTCAAAAGCTTATCGCCCTTGTTGGCGTGTTGCCCGTCTTTAAAAAAAGTTTGTATGTTTAACCGAGAGTCATAACGTTTGAATACACGCTCTGCCACATAAATGCCAGCGATAAACATGGGTTCACGTGCAACCATATGAAAGGTGCTGGTTGCGTCTTCGTCGATCATAAGTTGCGCGGTCAAATCACATGACCCAATATCTTCATGAAGCCAAAGATCTATAAGCCTATCGGCCTGAAATACATCATACATTGCTAGGTTCCTTTATTCGAGAGTTGATTTAAAGAGGATTGAATAGGGTTAGAAATTTTTTGCTGAATGATGACTGCAACCAAAAGTACGCAGCCTACTAGTTCGATCCAACCAGTGCCAGCCAGCGACATCACAATTCCAATGACAAGAAAAATCTGTTTAGATCTGCGTAACGCGCCATTCATGTAACCCTCATTGACTCCCGCCAACGCATAGCAAGCAATACTCGTAATCAAAAATGTTTTGGCGATCTCTAAGTAGCTATCGTTTAACAGAAGCGCTGGCGTTTGCAGGAAAAGCAGTGGAATAATGAATGCCACCATGCCAATACGACAAGCCTGTAAGGCGATAGTCATTGGGTTTGAACCTGAAATGGATGCGGCTGCAAAGGCAGCCACTGCAACCGGAGGTGTGATGGCAGACATGGCTGCAAAATAAACAATAAATAAGTGTGCGGCCAATAAGTCTGCACCCAATGCCAGCAGTGCAGGCGCAGCCAACACGGCAGAAAGTGCATAAACGGCTGGCACCGGCATGCCCATGCCCAAGATAACAATGACCAGCACTGCAGTGATGACTGTCAGAAAATAACTACCACTGGCCAGTGCAAACATGGCAGAACTGATTTTACCGGTCAGGTCGGTCATCGATAATGTTCCGATCACTAGACCCGCTACTGCACAAGCCACACCCACTGTCACAATGCGCTCTACGCCCTCGCTCAAACCTTCGCTTAATTGTTTAGGAAGTGATGTGAGTGGGCGCGTTTTCCAGAACATCAAGGGTACGATCGACAAGCATGCCAGTGCACCCGCAAACCCAGGGCGATTTAACGCTAACACTGCCCAAGCAATCGTAATTAATGGAATGAGATACGGCCAATAATGTCGTAATACTAAAGATAACGGATCTATCTCTTGATCAGCCGGTGGCATGAGATGATGTTTAGCCGCGTGATTATGCACTGAAAGGTAAACACACAAATAATAAAAGAAGGCTGGCAAAATCGCGGCGACCACAATGCTGCTGTAAGCAATACCGGTGAAATCACTCATTAGAAAGGCAGCAGACCCCATCACGGGCGGCAAAATCGAGCCACCCGTTGAGGCAGCCGCTTCAACGGCTGCTGCTCTAGTTTTTGTATAACCTGACTTAGCCATCAAAGGTATGGTGAACGACCCCGTGGTGACGACATCAGCGGTAGGTGACCCCGATACAGAGCCATATAGTGCCGATGCGACGACCGCGACTTTAGCTGAACCACCCACCTTTCTACCGACNNAGACCATTGGCAAATTTATAAAAGAAGTCACCCCCGCCGAACTTGTCAAATAAGGCACCAAACATAACAAAAATAAAGACAAGAAATGCTGCGACCTCAAGCGCTGGACCAAACAACCCATTTGGCGTAAAAACCAAGTGATCGATCATTTCGGGCAAGCTCATGCCACGATGAGCGAATGGGCCACTAATTTTGTCACCCAAAAAGCCATAAGCCAAAAATAACGACACTAAAATGACTAATGTCACACCGATACAACGGCGCGTCGCCTCAAGCACCAAGAGAATCAAAACTATCGATACCCCGATATCCATATTGGTTAGGGGGTCAAGTGTTGGCAAGCGCTGACTCAAGCGCTCAAATGAATAGACCATGTAGCCACAGCAAAGCAAACTGAG
>DITR01000142.1:6121-9525 GCA_002422175.1 Alcaligenaceae bacterium UBA6179 | reverse complement strand
GGTTCGAATCCTTCCGTTCCGACCAATAAAATCAAGGGGTTAGCTTAAAAAACAGGCTAGTCCCTTTTTCATTATTAATCCCTACATCCTAATCTCGCCCTAAATCATTTATATTTGTAAAAAAAGTGCACAGTGTGTGTTTTTTTATTTCAATTCTTCTGGTAAAAGTGCGTTACCGGTTCGCCAGTCAGAGCGCAGCAATAGGGTTAATAGCGAGATGAGAGCACCTGCCATAATCACCATGGCAGGTGCCATCACTAAGTTTTTTCGAGACAATAAATACTCGGTGAGCATCGGCGCAATGCCTCCGAATAGACCGACTGATAAACTATAAGCAAACGAAATGCCGGTAACCCGAACTTGCGGTGGGAGAAGATTAGTCATCGCTGAGCTTAAGGGCCCCACAAAAAATCCCTGACCGATGGCTAAGATGGCACCCCCCATCAGCATCAAGAGCACATCCCCCGATTGGAAGAGTTTGAATGCAGGCCAAGCTCCCACAAGCAAAATAAATACACCCAAACGAGCAATTTGAACGCGATCGACTCGGTCACCAAGATAGCCTCCCAATAAGGACATCAAGGCTACCATCGCCAAGCCCGCTAAGTTGATTAGCAGGGCCATATTTGAGCTCACACCAGCCTCTTTGACCATCCATTGCACTGCATACATAAATCCAATAAAAGAGACAATGCCTGTGGATGTATTAGCTAAACAGATAGAGATCATTGGTCGCCAGTGATTAACAAATACCTCTCTCACCGGTGACTTCGAGCGCGCTGATAGGTTGGGGGTTGATTCAGATAACGAGCGTCTTGCGTAAATACCTACTACTGTTAGAACCACACTCAAAATAAAAGGTAAGCGCCAGCCCCATGCGTGCATTTGGTCGTTACCTAGGGTCAGCAGACAAATAAAACAAACGGCAGTGCCAAGTAGTAGGCCCCCAAAGGCGCCCATGGGGCTAAAACTTCCAATGAAGCCACGCCGTTTGGGTGGTGAATGTTCAATTAGAAACACGATCGAAGAAGTATATTCACCACCAACGGCTAAGCCTTGTAGCATTCGCAACAAGATTAGCAAAATTGGAGCAAATAGGCCAATGGTTTCATAAGTTGGTAATAGGCCAATGATTAGTGTTGGAATCGCAATTGAGGCAACGGTGACTTGAAGTGCCATTTTGCGACCTACTCGATCACCAATACGACCGAGTAATAAACCGCCAATCGGACGCATGATCATACCGGTCGCAAACGCACCATAACTCGCAATTAGCGCGGCAACCGGGTCATGTGAAGGAAAGAAATGATAGGCAAAGTAAACAGCCAAATAAGCATAAATAATAAAGTCATAAAACTCGATTGCGTTACCTATCGCACCCGCAAAAATGGTCTTACGGAGTTTTTGAGAATTAATCATTTGATGATTGTTCATAGATAGTGAGAAGTAATAATACTCAATGAATTATTTAAATATATCTAAATACTAGGCATTTGAAATAATAACGCCGTCATAGGAACTGCTAAAAGTAAATGCAATCATGCAAATAGGATTCAGTAAAGTAATGTTAAGAGTAATGTTAAGAATCAGATTTGAAGATGTTAGATCGCTCAGTCGCTCAGTCGNNCGGACCATCGGCAAACCACTGACATGGTCTGTCGACACGACCACACTGTTTCTATCTCACTGTTTTAGTACTCTGTCTCTAATACTCTGACTAGTACTCTAAGAATTACACCACTCTAGCTCGCTATTCCACTAAGTGTGTACTGAAGACCATAACAAGACTACAAGACTAAAAAACTCTCGCGATTCTACATAATTAAATTAATTTTGTAAATAAATCTATGCAACTGTCAATTGCCGTTTAAAATCACAATTTTTTAAATCTAAAAACTTTTTTCAATAATAGTATCTATCTATGAACTGGCTAAATCACTTGGCGTCTTTGTCAAACGTATTTGAGAAAATGTCGTTTTACTTCTCAAACGCGTTGAATGGAACCGAAGCAATCGTCATGCTCTATGCCTTATTAATGATTAGTTTTCATGGCCTTTATTTTATTTCGATTATTAAGCCTTTTAGGCGTTTTATTGACTATTCCTCATCTCTAAAATTTGGTTTGTCTGAACTGTTACCATTTATATTGATTATTTTTTTAGTTATATTTATTCATATAACCGATATTTTTATTTTCGCTTACATCATCGATTCGATGCATGTTTTTCCTGATTCGATAACTTCATTTTATTTTGTTGGTGAAATGTACACGACAGTTGGGTATGGTAACTATCCTTTACCCCCACAATGGAAAAGTTTGCCAATGATTATTGCCTTTTTAGGCTTGTTTACTTTTGCTATTTCAGGCTCGGTGCTTTTTTCAGTTCTGACTTATATCGTGGCCGACAAGCAGAAAAAAGAGAAGCGTGTCAAATGATTGTGTCGACGTGTTAAAAAAATAACGTCGGTTTTTTTATGAATGGGTATGTTTTCTATGCGTTCAGGTGAGCTTATTGTTTGTGATCAATGCGATTTTTTGCTACGTAAAAATCTAATCGATATGCGTGGCTCATCGTCTTGTAGTCGTTGCGGTCATGTTTTATTTCGTACTCACCCATTAGGGCTGCACCGGTGTTTAATCTTTTTAATTACCGCTGTTGTCTTATTTGTTATTGCCAATATTTTTCCGATTGTAACAATCAGTTCTGATGGTTTGACAAATTCGAGCACTTTACTCGAAGCAGTGTATAGACTCTTTCAAGACGGTATACCTAGCATCGCTTTGCTTGTATTTTTAACTGCTTTTTTGATGCCTGCACTACAGATATTCAGCTTAACTTATTTATTATTGCCACTCAAATTTGGCCGTATACCCCTTCGTTTTGGACCCATATTTAGATTGGTTCATCTGGTTAAGACTTGGGCCATGTTAGAGGTTTTTATGTTGGGGCTGATTGTTACGATTACTAAGCTCAATGCTTTTGCGACAGTGAGCCCTGACATCGGTTTGATCTCTTTTATTTTATTAATGATTTCAATAACAGCCGCTTCAGCTAATTTTGATAAGCACAGCTTTTGGAAGGAAGTCGACGCAATCAAACTGCGGGGCCAACGTTGACAACTGCAGCGTCTTTAAATATTGTGAGTTGCGAAGCATGTGGCCTAGCTCAGCGTGCATTTCCAGATAGACCTCATATGATCTGCACGCGTTGCAGCTCAATATTACATTTTCGTAAGCCTCACAGTATTAGTCGAACCTGGGCATTAGTGATTGCTGCTTATGTTTTGATTATTCCTGCAAATTTATTGCCAGTCATGCATACCGGTTCTTTATTTGGCACAGAAAAAGATACTATTTTTAGCGGTGTTGTTTTTTTGTGGAATTCAAATTCGCAAATGTTAGC
>DITR01000142.1:995-6108 GCA_002422175.1 Alcaligenaceae bacterium UBA6179 | reverse complement strand
TCGCGCGCGTCTTTATCGCTTATTAGAAATAGTTGGTCGTTGGTCAATGATTGATGTCTATGTTGCCACGATGCTCACTGCGCTCGTACAATTTGGCAACTTAATGTCTATCAGGGCAGGTTTTGGTGCCATTGCCTTTGCTACGGTAGTAGTGCTCACCATTTTTGCTGCAAAAAGTTTTGACCCTAGACTAATATGGGACGCCGCAGCAGATTCAGAAAAAAACCATATGGTTGCTAAGGACTTGCATGCCTGATACCCTTCAAAGACCGGAGTTGCCTGAGCTTCCTGCTGTTAAGGTAAAAGTCAGAATGCCTTGGTCGGTTCAAATTATTTGGATCATTCCTATTCTGGCTATTTTGTTTGGCTTGAGTCTTTTATATAAGACCGAGGTTGAGCGTGGCTCAGTCATTACTATCGCCTTTAAAAACGGCGATGGTTTTGTAGCTGGAAAAACGCATGTGCAATTTAAAGGGGTGCAAATTGGGTTGGTGACATCAATTGCTTTGTCTAATGATAATGAGCAAGTCATTGTTACCGTGCAACTTGATAAAAATACATCTAACTTTACTAAAGAAGATGCTAGCTATTGGGTTGTAAGACCTCAAATTACGACAAGTGGTGTGTCAGGTTTAAGTACTTTGTTAAGTGGCCCTTATATTGCGGCTGATCTGGGTCGTTCCTCTGAAAAGCAAATGCAGTTTGTTGCACTTGATGTACCACCTATTTTGACAGGTGGAACGCCTGGGCGTGAATTTACTTTGAAGGCACCTAGTTTAGGTTCGCATAGTGTGGGTACGCCAGTCTATTTTAGGCGTCTGACTGTAGGTGAGGTGGTGGCTTATGATCTGGAAGCCGATGGTAAAGAGATTGCTATTAAAGTTTTTATACATGCCCCTTATGATCAATACGTCACAACGAATACCCGATTCTGGAATGCTAGCGGTGTTGACATCACAATTGGTCCAGCGGGGCTACAAATTCAAACTGAGTCACTGATTTCAGTCTTAGTGGGCGGCATTGCTTTTGAAACACCTCAACCGAATGGCGTAAATATTTTAGATGTCAATGTTGATATTGATAAATCAGCAAACGCCTCATCAAAAAATGAACCTCCATCGCTTTCAGAGCGCGCTCAAGCGGGTCAGGTGTTTAAGCTATTTCAAACTCGCGCAACGGCAATAGTAGAACCGTATGTTTTAGTTCAACGCGTTGTGATTAATTTTAAAGACTCTGTTCGGGGTCTTTCTGTTGGTGCACCTGTTGAATTTCGTGGCGTGCACATAGGCGAAGTGGCCCATATTGGCCTAACTTATGATCTCAAAACATTTGTAGCCACTCAACCGGTTGAAATTAATCTCTATCCTGAAACGATGTTGGCTCGTTCCTCAATAAATGGAGCCATTATTCCTATACCTAAGACAAAAGAGGGTCGAACAAAACAACTACAAAGTTTGGTCGATAATGGGTTGCGCGCACAACTGAGAAGTTTGAGTTTATTGACTGGTGAAAAGTATATTGGATTAGATTTTTACCCTAATGCACCTAAATATACTTTTAATACGACAAAAGAGCCTTTTGAGCTTCAATATGTACCTGGAAAGCTTGAATCGTTTGAGGAATCTGTTATTGATGTTTTAGCAAATGCTGACAAGCTCTTAAAGAAAATTGACGCAAATATTGTTCCTGAGGTTTCAAAAGTTTTAGTTAATACTGATAAGTTTTTGAAGAAAATTGATGCAAACATTGTTCCTGAGCTTAAACAAGTATTAAGTAATGTTGATGATATGACGATGAGTGATTCACCTTTACTGATTGATATACGTGATTCTTTACGTGAACTGACTAAAGCAGCCAGCTCGATCAAAATATTAGCTGATATGCTTGATCGGCAGCCTCAATCTCTCATATACGGTAAACCATTAAAGGACTCACAATAATGAGGTTTCCTTTGTCTGTCGCATTCTTGGTCTTTTTTTTAAGTGGTTGCATGAGTTCACCCAAAACCACTTATTACACCCTAAACGTTGCTCCCATTTCACAAGCTTTATCTTCCAGTCAAGCCATGCGTGTGATGGTTGGCCCCATATCGCTACCAGACATGGTTGATCAACCCCAATTGGTGGTGCAAAGCAGTGATAATGAAGTTAAATTGTACGAATATCATCGTTGGGCGGGCTCTCTTAAAAGCGACGTTGCGCGGGTGATTGTTGCTAATTTAGCGCGCGAGTTGGGCACTTCTAACGTATGGAGTTTTTCACAAACCACGCAGACTAACTTTGACTTTCAAGTTTTAATTGATGTACAAAACGTCGAAAGTAAACTGGGCGACAGTGTTGTGCTCGATGTTTTATGGACGATCAAGCCCAAAGCGTCGCTTGCTGATAAAAGTGGAAATGCACAGGTCAAGATGGGGCGCTCTTTAGTGCGTGTACCAGTTACAGGCCCTGGAATTGAAGCGCTTGTAGCTGCGCAAAGCAAAGCTTTTGCTCTTGTTAGTGCTGATATTGCCAAAGATATGCGTCAATGATGCTGGGTTAAGTTCAGTTAACTGAGGTTTTGATTGTTATTTAAAATACATCCTTGGTTGGAACTCATTTTTTAGCAAAAGATGATGATTTTTCATTTTTTCTTAAGAATATACTTTCTTCTCATACTTTTGGTTTTGAGCGGTTTTGCTTTTGCACAAACGTCAGTCAGCAAAATGACTGAAGCGGCCAAAGCAGCCCAAAATATACAAAATAAACTGTACCCGCAGATTCAATTACCGTTTACTTACAATTACAACCAAAAAATGGGTGCTAATAACGGGTCTCAGCAAGATCAATTTGAGTTAAACCCTATCATTCCTATAGCGCTTGGAAATGATCTGCAGCTGATTCTTAACCCAATGCTGACTTATAACCATAATTTAAATGATCAGCAAATGACCAATCAAAACCAGCCTTTACAGTTGGCCACGTTTTTTATGCCAAGCTATGCAAAATACTGGTACGGTGGAATAGGGCCATATCTTCAACTTCCAGCCACCAACGCAAATAATGGATCAATGCAAACAGGTATTGGGGTGTCTGCAGGTGCCTTTTTTATGCCAGATAACTGGGTAATTGGCGGCGTTCTATATCAATCATGGGGTGTTGGTAATAATTTGTCTGGCGGCTCAGCCACTTTAATTAATTTTCAGCCTTCGATTTCTTATACAACTGATAATGCTTGGACATATACTTTTTCTAGCCAATTAAACTATAACTACACCGCTAGTGAAACCACTAACCAGCTTACCTTGAGTGGTGGCAAAACAATCAAGATGTTTGGGCACCACTTTCAGTTTCAAATTGGACCAACCTATATGGTCACAACGAACTCAACCAGTGCAAAAGGTTTTGGCGGGTATTTTGGCTTAACCATGTTGTTGCCAAAGTAATGTATCAAACCTGCCTAGGCATCAAACCTACTCAGAAATTTCATTTGTAAATGAAGGGTTTGCTGTTGCAAATAATTTATCAGGTGTGTTGTCAGCAGCCATGCCATGACTGACGTAAAAGTTACCCATGATGTTGACGTGAAACCAAATGGGCTTTTCATAACTAAAGCGAATGTAGGGTAGGGTACAAATGCCATGCTGAGCATTGCCCGAGTTCAGGTCAACCAAAACTTCACTGTCAAAATCATTTTCAGTATTGTAAAAAGCGTGGCGCTTGCGACTTAATCATTCAACTGGCTAACTACCATTTGCTTCCTCTGACTTAAATGCCCTATAAAGTCAGTACAATCTTTAAATGAATATACAAACTTTTAACGCCTTGGTAATTGGTTCACACGGTACGATCGGTGCAGGGTTCGTTCAGGCTTTAAAGGGAGATAAAAACTATGGGCATGTGCATCAACTATCTCGTCATACGCACGAAGGTTTTAGTTTAGAAAATGAGGCATCGATTGAACAGGCAGCGGCTCAGTTTAAAGCGTTTGCTCCGTTTGATCTAATTATTGATGCAACGGGTTCTTTGATAATCGATGGTGTGGGTCCTGAAAAACATTTAGGTGCGTTAAACACTGAACATCTTTTACGTTCTTATCAAATTAACGCTGTTGGACCGGCCTTGCTGATTAAGCATTTTTCACCGCTCATGTCATCACCTCGGTGCATATATGCCAAACTTTCTGCTCGTGTAGGGAGTATTGCCGATAACCAAAAAGGCGGTTGGTATGGTTACCGTGCTGCAAAAGCAGCATTGAATATGTTGCTACAAACTGCAGCAATTGAAATGCAACGAAAGCGTCCTCAGGCCATAGTTGTGGCGTTGCAGCCTGGTACAGTGGTGTCACCGTTGTCGGCCCCATTTTCAGGTGGGCATGCAAGCATTACCCCTGAAGAATCTGTTGCAGGAATGTTAGCGACGATTAATCATTTGAAGCCCCAACCTGGGGCTCAGTTCTTCGATTATCGCGGTGAAAAGATTGCTTGGTAGCTTAGTTGATGGCGTGCGTTGATACGCTCTATTATTATATGTAACTGGCTTATTTCTTTAACTTACCTTGTAACAAATCTAACTATTTCAAATAAATTGACCTTGCTACGAGATTCGGGTCAATCATTATCGAGTTGATATGAAAAAACTTCTAATTTCAGTTGTTATCGTTATGGTGATTGCTTTGGGTGCTTGGTCAGCTGCGGGTGTTTACGCGGGGGTGCAGGTTGAAAAAGAATTGATTACATTTATTGATCAATTGCCTTCGCGTTCGCCTATGCGCGTAGTTGATTTAAAGCATGACCGTGGCCTTATGAATTCTAGTGGCCAATTTATGGTCCGCTATTCAGACCCTCAAGCACAGGGTGTAAATCGTCCAGATCTTGTTACAGCAGTGATGAACTATGAAGTTGATCATCACGTTTCTTGGGAACATTTGGCAACATTTACCTGGCGATTGACCCCGACAGACGCGTTTGGTGAAAAACTAAAAGCTTTATTTGCAACTGACTTTAATGTTTCAGGGCAAGGTACCATCAACTGGCAAGGGGTCGCGCAAACTGACTTTGCAGCACCTGCGTTGCGTTACGAGCAGGGCAACGATATTTTAGCGTTAGGGCCTTGGCAGGGTGATATGTTAATTA
>DITR01000142.1:0-964 GCA_002422175.1 Alcaligenaceae bacterium UBA6179 | reverse complement strand
AACGGTGTTGGGGCGTCAACGCTCAATATAGAAGATATTTCATTTCCCACCACAAAAGTTCAAGGTCTTATGTTTAAGGCGAGTAACACGCTTGACCAAGGTTATTTAAATCTTGAAATTGAAAAGAAAATCAACAAAGTTGAGTTTGTGGGTCAAACCGTAACCAATGTTGATTTAGTGTTCATGTTGAAACATCTCAACCAGCAAAGCATGATTGAATTATCAAATCTTATGAACGAAAACGGCAATTTAGATAACTTGACCACCACACAACAAGAAATTGTTCAGGCGGCGATTATTCGTTTGATTCAAGATGGTTTTGAGCTCGCTTTACCTAAACTTCAAGCACAGACTGAACGTGGCATGATTGAAGGCAACGCTGTCTTTAACTTAGCAGCCAATGTGGCCAACCCAAACGCATTTGATGCAGCAAAGCAGGTTAAGGCCGAGGGCAAATTAACCGTTGCACGCATGATCATGCCATCAGAGTATGAAGGTTTAGTGCAACTGTTGGGTTTGGCTACACGTTCTGATAAAGGCTTAGAAAGCCAGTTTTTATTTGATGATGGAAAACTACTTGTCAATGGTCGAAATATTGAAGTCAACATTCAATTACAGCGTATTAATCAAGCGTTGACTGCATTATTGGCAAAAAGCCCTTAGACGATTTTAAGGCGCTTAATGCAGTCAAACTTGCTTAATACGTGCCCAAGCTGTTATGCCCAATGTTAACCAAGCGGCAATCAGTAGCAAGCCTCCCATTGGGGCAAAGTTTGTGGCGGCTACAAAACCCAATAAGTATTTGCAGTAAATGCTGCCAGAAAAAAGCATCAAACCCAATAGAAAGCCCCAGCGTGCAACACAACTGGGTATGCTGTGTTGATTGGCAATAACAAGCAACACGATGGCATGTAAAATTTGATAGGTTGCAGCCCGCGACACAGCTGCTGCGGCAATGGGGTTG
>DITR01000139.1 GCA_002422175.1 Alcaligenaceae bacterium UBA6179 | reverse complement strand
TAACAAGCGCCATGCGCACCCCAAACGCTTCGCCAGAGCGGCCTGGCGGGGCATATTGTTGTAACAAAGACAAAATACCGGGTTGCGTACAGCCAAGCGATAAGCCCAGTACAAATGAAAACGTCATCAAAACCCAAGTTGAGGT
Source organism: Alcaligenaceae bacterium UBA6179 (assembly GCA_002422175.1). Classification (GTDB taxonomy): domain Bacteria; phylum Pseudomonadota; class Gammaproteobacteria; order Burkholderiales; family Burkholderiaceae_B; genus Algicoccus. The sequence goes on along the minus strand of DITR01000139.1, from coordinate 3,145 downwards.
GAACCATGGGTAAAGCAGGAAATTAATGCCGGCTGTGATCATCGCAATATGAATAAGCTTCCACGGGCTAGCATGGCGACGAATGAGGGGTAACGCCAATCTAACCAACAGGGTCGCCAATGCAAACGAAGACAAAATAATACCGATAGTGGTGGCTGATAAGCCCCGCTGAACACCATAAAGGGGAACCAAAAACATGTGAGTGTCCCACGCGCCAGCCAATAATAAGTTCGCTGTGAAGGCGTTACGAAGGGGTGTGATGGCCAGTAAATCGCGCGTACGTGGCTTGATATCAGGCTTTGAGGCGGGTGTGTGGTTTGCGATCAAATACTTGCGCATCTGAATCACCCCAAAAATAGCGATAAGGGGGGCAATGGCTAATAATGCAAAAACGTAGCGGTTACCCAGGTGATCGATTGAAAGGCCTGCGATGAGTGGCCCACTGAAACCAGAGATTGAAAGCGACAACGATAACCACGAAAAATGCTTTAAACGGGTTTCACCTTTTGCAAGACCAATTTGCTCTTGCACCGCTAACTGAAAGGTCATGTGCCCCAACCCGATAAAAACAGCTGCCAAACCCAGCGCAAACCAATGTTGCCAGACAAGAGGTATGACAACACCGAGCACTGTTGCAATAGCGCCAGCGCGCATCGGTTTAAAGGGGCCAATTGAATCAATTAAACGCCCAAATCGAACCGAAACCAACATGGGTATTAAGGCAAATACGGCAATGAGGGAACCCACATAAAATGAGCTCATGCCTAAACTGAGACCCGTTAACATGACCGAAATGCGCCCACCGGTCAAAGTCATGTGTATCAACATGAGCAGTAGACACAGAATCAACGCTTTGGGTAAAAGCGGTTCTTTAATGGCGGCAGGTGGGTCGGTATGAGTTGTCATTGAGGTTTATATTGTTATTTTCGCGTGAACGGTGTCACTTGTCGAGTAGATCTCGAGTTAATTGCAACGAACGTGTAAAAATACACGTATGAAATTTTTTAAATGAATATTGATTGATGACAAAACCTAGCCTTTCTGTTGCCGATGCTTCACCTGATTTAGCCCGACGCTTTGCGGCGGTTGATCGGCTTTATGCAAAAGACGCAATGGTCTCGCTGTCACAAAAAAAAGTCGTGGTGGCGGGTATCGGTGGGGTAGGCTCTTGGGTGGTTGAAGCGTTGGCTCGCTCGGGGGTCGGTGCATTAACCTTAATTGACCTTGATCATATCGCCGAATCAAATATTAATCGGCAAATTCATGCCTTGAGTACTACGCTAGGGCAAGCTAAAGTGCAGGCCATGGCTAACCGCGTGGCTGACATTAACCCAACCTGCCGGGTAATCTGTCACGATGCTTTTGTTGAGGCCCATAACGTTCAAGACGTGATTGACGCTGACGCTGACCTGATCATTGACTGCGTTGATCAGGTACACGCCAAAATTGCGATGATTTTGATCTGTCAAAAAAGACAGCAGGCCCTCCTCGTGTGCGGGGCGGCTGGTGGCAAGACCGACGCACTCAGCTTGCGCCATGGTGACTTGCGTGATGCCACCCATGACGCACTGTTAGCACGTATTCGCCATATATTAAGAAAGCAGCATGGTTTTGCTCGCGCTCAAGCAAAACGTACCCCTAAAATGGGGGTCGAAACATTTTGGTTTGACCAACCTACCATAACGCCAGAGGCCTGGTCAGCAGGGTTAGATACCCCCGAATTCGGCGCAGCGTTAGCGTGTGCGGGTTACGGCTCTGCCGTTACTGTGACGGCTACATTGGGTTTTGTTGTGGCAGGCCGAGCCATTGAGCGTTTATTAAAACAGTCTTAAGTTGATGTGAAGGCCTTTATGAATTTGAATGCAATCAATGAATTTTTCTGCCGAATATGGCAGCGTGCAATGAAGCCCAGCGCGCCGATGTGGCTGTTTCCTCTAACAGCCCTTTGGTTGTCGTTAATGGCGTGGGTACGACCCCTGCATATACCCGACGAAGGGCGCTATGTGGGCGTTGCGTGGGACATGGTGCGCTTTGACAGCACCTGGACACCTTTGCTAAACGGCCTGCCTTACTTTCATAAGCCACCCTTATTTTATTGGCTGACCGAATACTCATTTTTGATTTTTGGTGCTCACGAATGGGCTGCACGCGTACCATCATTGATCATCGCTTGGGTAACCATCATTTGCCTGTATTTGTTTGTGCGTCGCCACCGTGGGGTTGAAGTGGCCACGGTGACGTTGTTAGCCCTAGTCACCATGCCCTATTTTTATGCTGCAGCCCAATACGCCAACCTCGACATGATGGTGGGCGGCATGATTACCTTGACGATTTTGGCGGGCGCTGAGGCGGTATCGCGTCATCAGTCTGGCCAGTCTTATAAGCGTTACGCTGTGGCCATGGGCGCTTTCGCAGCGCTTGCAATTTTATCAAAAGGGCTTATTGGTATCGCTTTGCCAGGTGGTGTTTTATTTTTTTGGTTAATCGCAACACGTCGCTGGCAAGGCTTTGCAGTGTTGTTGGCACCGGGTGTTTGGCTGTCTTTTTTGCTGGTTGGTTTACCTTGGTTCATAGCCATGGAAGTGCAGCATAGTGGTTTTCTGCATTATTTTTTTGTGGTTCAGCATTTTGAGCGCTTCTTAACCAGTGGCTTTAATCAGCAACAACCCTGGTGGTTCTTCATACCCGTTTTATTAGGCTTCACTTTGCCTTGGTCGATTGCTTTACTTGAGTACATCAGACCCTCTGTTCGGGCTGCAGTTCGGTATGCTGGTTACGCCCAATGGTTCGCCTTAATGATGATCTGGATCATACTCATTACTTTATTTTTTTCAATTCCTGCTTCGAAACTGATTGGTTATACGGTACCAGTCGTGCCACCCCTTGCAATATTAATGGCAGAAGCCTTGGTTGCGGGTTTAAAAGGTGTGCGCCATGAACGTGTTTACAAGCAGACATTAACTTTTTTTATTGCGGGCGCCATCACATGCGTGATCGCGTTAACAATCTTTTTGTTTGTTCAAAAAGACAGCACAAAGCCATTTGCGCAACGTATTCAAAGCGAACAAACCGCTCAAGATGGTTTTATTTTTATTGATATCTACCCCTTTGACAGTGCGTTTTATACGGGTAGTCAAGAACCCGC
>DITR01000026.1 GCA_002422175.1 Alcaligenaceae bacterium UBA6179 | reverse complement strand
GAATCAGACCAAATGGTCAAAGACTATCGTCAATACATGGAAGACGGTCGTCGCACAATTGAGCCAGTTTTAACTGACTACAAGAGTAAGTACGCCATCGACTGGAGCCCGTACCTTAACGCTAAATGGACTGATCAAGCCGATACAGCTGTGCCCTTAGCCGAACTCAAGCGAATCGGTGGGCGTATTACAACAGTGCCTGACGCTTTTACACCACACCCCCTTGTTACTAAAATGTTAAATGATCGACGTGCTATGGCGCGTGGTGATCTCAACATTGATTGGGGTATGGCCGAGCATTTAGCCTTTGCAACATTAGTGGGTTCTGGTTACTCATTGCGCATAACGGGTCAAGATTCCGGTCGTGGAACCTTCACACATCGTCACGCCGTCTTGCATGATCAAAATCGCGAACGTTGGGACGATGGTACGTATGTACCCCTACAAAATGTGGCTGATGGTCAAGCACCTTTTGTCGTCATTGACTCGGTGCTGTCTGAAGAAGCTGTTTTGGCTTTTGAATACGGTTATTCGTGCGCAGACCCTAACACTTTAACCATCTGGGAAGCCCAGTTTGGTGATTTTGTCAATGGCGCCCAGGTTGTGATTGATCAATTTATCGTGTCGGGTGAAGCGAAGTGGGGTCGTCAGTCAGGTTTGACCTTGATGTTGCCTCATGGTTACGAAGGCCAAGGTCCAGAACACTCATCAGCACGTATTGAACGATTCTTGCAGTTGTGTGCCGACAACAATATTCAAGTCGCTCAACCCACTACTGGTGCACAAATATTCCACTTGTTGCGTCGTCAAATGATTCGGCAGTTCCGTAAGCCTTTGGTCATTTTTACGCCAAAGTCTTTGTTACGAAACAAAGATGCGGCGTCGCCATTAGCTGATTTGTCTAGCGGCCGCTTTAGACCTGTTGTAGGTGAGGTTGATACAACCATTGTTGCCGATAAAGTGAAGCGCGTTATCGTGTGTTCAGGCAAAATTTATTACGAACTCATTCACGCACGCAAAGAACGTGAAGCCGATCATGTTGCCATTGTGCGCATAGAACAGTTGTACCCTTTTGCCCATAAATCATTTGATACTGAATTACGTCGTTATCCTAAGGCAACTGAGGTGGTTTGGGTTCAAGACGAACCACAAAATCAAGGTCCTTGGTACTACGTTCAGCACCATTTGTTTGACAACATGGAAAAGGGTCAAAAGTTGGCTTATTCTGGTCGCGTTGCATCACCCTCGCCAGCAGCGGGTTACATGTCTAAGCATATTGAGCAGCAGAAAGCGATTATTGAGCAAGCATTCGGTCGGTTTCGTACCTACGCCCTGATCAAATAACCCCGAGATCAATTGCATTTAAACCAATTCTAAATAAGACGGAATTTAATAATGGCCATTACCGATGTTGTCGTTCCCCAACTTTCTGAATCAGTTTCAGAGGCAACCCTACTTACTTGGAAGAAACAACCCGGTAGCATGGTTCAAGCCGATGAAATTTTGATTGAAATTGAAACTGACAAAGTAGTGCTTGAAGTGCCAGCTCCCGCTTCAGGGGTTTTAACTGAAATTGTCAAAAGTGATTCAAGTTTGGTGACGTCGGGCGAAGTGATTGCCCGCATTGATTCCGAAGCTAAGGCATCTCAGTCTGCCCCTGTAGCAACTGTGCCGTCCCCTGCAGCCGCTGCACCGGTCACCGCGACGCCAGCCGCTTCACCAGAGCCAGCATCGACAGCCAGCGCGGGCTTAGCATCGCCTGCAGCAGCCAAGATCTTGGCTGATAAAGGTATGTCATCGAATGTCATTGAAGGTTCAGGGCGTGGTGGTCGTGTAACGAAAGCTGATGCGCTGTCTGCACAACCTGTTGCCCACGCTGCCGTTGCTGCGCCTGCTGCTGCCGGTTCCCCTAAACCTTCTCTTCCTGCTTTAGGCCAGTCACTTGATGGTCGTGTTGAGCAGCGTGTACCTATGAGTCGCTTACGCGCGCGTGTTGCTGAACGCCTATTGCAGTCGCAACAAGAAAACGCCATCTTGACTACATTTAACGAAGTCAATATGCAAGGCATAATTGATTTGCGTAATCGCTACAAAGATAAGTTTGAAAAAGAGCATGGCGTCAAACTCGGTTTCATGTCATTTTTTGTTAAAGCGGCGGTGGCAGCTTTAAAACGTTACCCCGTTCTGAATGCATCTGTTGATGGTAAAGATATTATTTACCATGGCTACTTTGATATTGGTATTGCTGTAGGTAGCCCACGTGGTTTGGTGGTTCCAATCTTGCGTAATGCTGATCAACTCACACTAGCCGAAGTAGAAAAAACGATCGCTGATTTTGGTAAGCGAGCAGGAGAGGGTAAATTAGGTATTGAAGAAATGACTGGCGGTACCTTTTCAATTTCTAATGGTGGTGTGTTTGGTTCAATGCTATCAACACCCATTATTAATCCACCTCAAGCTGCGATTTTAGGGGTTCATGCCACCAAAGACCGTGCCGTTGTTGAAAATGGTCAAATCGTCATACGACCCATGAACTATCTGGCCATGTCTTACGATCACCGCATTATTGACGGTCGTGAGGCGGTGCTTGGTTTAGTGGCTATGAAAGAAGCCCTTGAAGACCCACAACGTTTATTACTAGAAATTTAATTCGGAAGCTTAATGTCTACTAAACAATTTGATGTCATTGTCATTGGGGCTGGCCCTGGTGGTTATATTGCTGCGATTCGTGCAGCACAGTTGGGCATGTCAGTTGCATGTATTGATGCGTGGCAAAACGATCAAGGTGGCCCAGCACCAGGGGGCACCTGCACGAATGTCGGTTGTATTCCTTCTAAAGCGTTGTTGCAATCATCTGAACACGTTGAGCAAGCACAACACCATTTTGTTGATCATGGTATTGAATTCAAAGGCCTTGCAGTTAAACTCGATCGTATGTTGGGTCGAAAAAATGAAGTAGTCAAACAAAACAATGATGGTATTTTGTACTTATTTAAAAAGAATAAAGTGCAGTTTTTTCACGGTATGGGTGCTTTCGCCGGGCAAGCCGATGGTGGCTGGCTCATTAAAGTAGAAGGCAAAGCGCCAGCTGAATTGGTGGGTCGTCACATTGTTGTCGCAACCGGCTCTGCTGCGCGTGAGCTACCCGCATTACCCTTTGACGAACAACAGATTCTGTCAAACGATGGCGCGTTAAATATTGCTGCGGTTCCAAAAAAACTGGGTGTTATTGGCGCAGGTGTCATTGGTCTCGAGATGGGAAGCGTCTGGCGTCGTTTAGGCGCCGAGGTTACTGTACTTGAAGCCATGCCTGAATTTTTAGCTGCGTTAGATAAACAAGTGGCCAAAGAAGCCCTAAAAATATTTACTAAGCAAGGTTTAAATATTCAAATGGGTGTCAAAATTGGTGACATCACCAAAACGGCAAAACAAATCACCGTGCCTTATGTCGGTGCTGATGGTTCCGAGCATAAGCTTGTTGTCGATAAGTTGATTGTGTCGATTGGCCGAGTGCCTTACACCGCAGGTCTACAAGCTGAAACGGTGGGGCTTAAGCTTGATAGTCGCGGTTTTATTGAGGTAGATGGCGATTGCCGCACTAGCTTGCAAAATGTTTGGGCTGTAGGTGATGTGGTGCGTGGCCCGATGTTGGCGCATAAAGCTGAAGAAGAGGGCGTAGCCGTTGCTGAGCGTATTGCAGGTCAGCATGGTCATGTTAATTTTAATACCGTGCCTTGGGTTATTTACACATCGCCTGAGATTGCATGGGTCGGTAAAAACGAAGAAGAGCTTAAGGCTGAGGGTCGTGCGATTCGTACAGGTTCATTCCCATTCTTGGCAAACGGACGTGCGCGGGCATTGGGTGACACCACGGGCTTTGTGAAAGTAATCGCCGATGAAAAAACAGATGAAGTGTTAGGTGTTCACATTATTGGCCCGATGGCTTCTGAATTAATTGCAGAAGCCGTCACCATCATGGAATTCCGTGGCGCATCTGAAGATATTGCGCGTATTTGCCATGCTCACCCAACTCTATCCGAATCATTAAAAGAGGCAGCACTCGCTGTTGATAAACGCGCACTTAACTTTTAAGCCATCACATTTTTGTGATGATTTCTTCAGATTTTTTTATACAAGCACTGGTTATAAAAAACCGGTGCTTTGTTTTTGTTTATGAATGTTATTGAATATTACGAACAATCATTAAAAGAACGGGGTTTCAAACCCGACTCGGCACAACGGCGCGCGGCTGAGCGCCTACAAACTTTTTATGACGAATGGTCTGTTTATTTAAGTTATCGAACAAATGCTGTGAAGCGATTGCTCAATCATCCACCCATTCCTCGTGGTGTTTACTTATGGGGTGGTGTAGGGCGCGGTAAAA
>DITR01000114.1 GCA_002422175.1 Alcaligenaceae bacterium UBA6179 | reverse complement strand
CGCTCAGCTCAAAAAGTTGAAAAGCGACGTGGTTCTGGCGTGGCGGTATTGCCAGGCAAGCTAACAGACTGTGAGTCAAGCGATGTGACCCGCACAGAAGTTTTTTTAGTCGAAGGCGATTCGGCAGGTGGCTCAGCAAAAATGGGTCGCGATAAAAACTTTCAAGCTATTTTGCCTTTGCGCGGAAAAGTACTTAATGCTTGGGAAGTTGACCGCGACCGCCTTTTTGCCAACAACGAAATTCACGATATTGCAGTCGCCATTGGGGTTGATCCTCATGGCTTGCAAGACACACCAGACCTGTCTCAGTTGCGATATGGTCGTGTTTGTATTTTGTCAGACGCCGACGTTGACGGCTCACATATTCAGGTTCTGCTGTTGACACTTTTTTTAAAGCACTTTCCTAAATTGGTTGAAAGCGGTCACTTATATGTGGCTCGCCCTCCCTTGTTCAGAGTTGATGTTGCCGCGCAAGGCAAGCGCCCTATGCGTAAAATCTATTGCCTTGATCAAACCGAACTTGATATTACGCTTGATAAGCTAACCAAAGAAGGTGTGAAAGAGACCGCATGGTCTATCAGTCGTTTTAAAGGTCTTGGCGAAATGAGCCCTGAACAATTGTGGGACACCACATTAAACCCCGATACTCGCCGCCTGATGCAAGTGGGTTACGGAACCCTCAGTCGTGATGACACCTCAATGATGTTCAATATGTTGATGGGTAAAGGCGAGTCAGCACAACGCAAACAATGGATCGAGGAAAAAGGCAATCTAGCTCAAATTGATATTTAAGCATCCACATTTAAGTATCAACATTTAAGCTTCGATATCAAACACACGCTTTGAATGCTAATTCAACCTCGCTTCAGCATTTCGTAAAAAAGGAATAATGGTCATGTCGACTATAGATCAAGGCAATCTTTTTGATGCCAATCAACCGCCTGACGAACCCGGTGGTGAAGATCAAAATGATACGCTGGGCATCGCACACTATGCTGAGCAAGCTTATTTAGATTACGCCATTTCGGTGGTTCGTGGCCGCGCATTGCCAGAGCTGGGTGATGGCCAAAAACCGGTGCAAAGGCGAATTTTGTACGCCATGCAAGCTATGGGTTTACAAGCGGGTTCTCGCCCGGTTAAATCGGCGCGTGTTGTCGGAGATGTTTTGGGTAAATATCACCCACATGGTGATCAAGCTGCCTATGACGCTTTGGTGCGTATGGCTCAAAACTTTACCTTGCGTTACCCCTTGATCGACGGGCAAGGTAACTTTGGTTCACGCGATGGTGATAATGCTGCAGCAATGCGATACACCGAAGCACGCTTAACCCCCATTGCCCGTATTTTGCTCGATGAGCTCTCAGAGGGCACCGTTGATTTTGTGTCAAATTATGACGGTAGCCAAACCGAGCCGGCCGCTTTGCCTGCGCGGTTGCCAATGATGTTGCTTAACGGTGCCTCAGGCATTGCGGTCGGCATGGCAACCGAAATACCCCCACATAATTTAAATGAAGTCGTGCATGCATGCATCGCTTTAATACGCAACCCCAAGCTTAACGACGACGAGCTCTATAGTTTGTTACCTGGGCCAGATTTTCCTGGGGGCGGGCAAATCATTTCTCCAGCAGCAGATATCGCTAACATTTATGCAACAGGTCGCGGTTCAATTAAAGTGCGTGCCCGCTATCAGTTCGAAGAGTTAGCGCGTGGGCAATGGCAATGCATCATTACCGAACTGCCACCGGGTACCTCGGGGCAAAAGATCTTAGAAGAAATTGAAGAAATCACGAACCCAAAGATAAAAGCGGGCAAAAAAGCGTTGTCGGCTGATCAACAGCAAGCCAAAGCCCAAATGTTAGGGCTACTTGATGCTGTGCGAGACGAGTCAGGCAAAGATGCTGCAGTTAGGTTGGTGTTTGAACCCAAAACCTCGCGTATTGATCGTGACACCCTCATTACTACCTTACTGTCTCAAACCAGTTTAGAAACCAATGCACCGATTAATCTTGTTTGCGTCGGTACTGATGGTCGACCCCGTCAAAAATCGCTTCGCGAGATTTTATTGGAATGGGTAACCTATCGCTCACAAACCATCATGCGTCGTAGCGAACACCGTTTGGCGAAAGTACTTGATCGCATTCATGTGCTTGAAGGCCGTATGAGTGTGTATTTGAATGTTGATGAAGTCATACAAACCATTCGGGCCTCTGACGAGCCTAAANNTTGCTTTAATGCAACGTTTTAAGCTTTCTGACAGGCAAGCTGAAGATATTCTTGAGATGCGTTTGCGTCAATTGGCACGGCTTGAGGGCATTCGTATTGAGCAGGAATTAAAAGATAAAAAAACGGAACAAACACAACTCGAAGAGCTGATACAAAAACCGGCTGCCCTGCAGCGTTTAATGATTAAAGAAATTGAAGCCGATGCCAAACAATTTGGTGACGCGCGCCGCACGTTGATTGAAGCGGCTGAACGTGCCGTGTTAACCATTAAAGTACTTGATGAACCGGTGACCGTGGTGGTGTCAAGTAAAGGTTGGGTTCGCACACGTTTGGGCCACGACATTGCATCTGATAGCTTCACCTATAAAGCTGGCGATGAAGCAGGTAGTCTGTTTGAGTGCCGCACCACTGATTCACTGTCAGTATTTGGCAGCAACGGTCGGGTCTATACCGTTCCTGTCGCCACGTTGCCGAGTGGTCGGGGTGATGGCAGCCCTTTAACGGTTCTAATTGACATAGAGCCTGGCACGCATGTGGTGAATACGATGGCGGCCTCACCGGAAACCGCCATCATGATTGCCACAGCAAGTGGGTATGGGTTTCAGGCACAATTTAAAGATTTGTTTAGCCGTCAAAAAGCGGGTAAACAATTTATTACCCTTGAAGAGGGCGACACCCTACTACCACCCTTCGCATTATCTTCAATTGACACTCACATTGCACTGCTGACTCGTAAGCTTAAAATCGTACTGTTGTTGTGTGATGATGTCAAAATACGATCAGCAGGGGGGCGGGGTACCATACTGATGGCACTCGATGCCCCAGACCAACTTGAGCAAATTGCCCCAGTGAACCCAAAAGGCCTACTCGTTGAAGGCCTTGCACGCGGTAAAACGATAGTTGATGTATGGTCATTGAAAGAGTTGTCTGCATACGTTTCACAACGTGCCCGTAAAGGTAAATTGTTTGACACTCGTCTCAAGTCACCACGTTTTAAGTTTTAGTTGATCATGATTAAACATTCTGTGAGCGCCAAGCAACAGGCAATTAGAAACAAGCAGCAGGCATACATTACATTAACTTTAATGGTTACTTAAAAACCTATTTAAATGAATACATTCACTATCACCTTAGAGCCCACTCAGCACACTTTTCAAGCGGCTGAAGATCAAAATATTCTTGAAGCTGCGCTAGCAGCGGGGCTTGTTATACCTTACAGCTGCCGAAGTGGCGCATGCTCAACCTGCAAAGGTAGAATTTTGTCAGGCAGTTTTGAATCAGGCGTTGCACCCAGTCAAATTTTAAGTGAGCAAGAACTCGAACAAGGTTACACGTTGCTGTGTCAAATACAGCCCCGTTCTGATCTTAGAATCGAATCACGCGAAGTGCGATTGGCATCAGACATACAAATTAGAAAATTACCCGCACGCTTGATTGATATGGTGCAACCGGCACCTGATGTCGCTGTACTGACCTTGCAACTACCTATGGCTGAAAAATTTAGGTATTACCCAGGTCAATATGTTGATTTTTTATTAAAAAATGGCAAGCGTCGTAGCTACTCAATGGCCAGTGCCCCCGTTGACGCCAATACCGTATCGTTTCACGTCAGACATATGCCAGGTGGTGTCTTTACCGACCCCGTATTTGGTTTGACGACAACACCCATGAAAATACGCGACATTCTCAGAATTGAGGGGCCTTTGGGTTCATTCTTCTTAAGAGAAGACACACAGAAGCCTATTGTTTTTCTAGCGAGTGGCACAGGCTTTGCCCCCATTAAGGCGATTGTTGAACACATGATCGCCAATGGCATAGTTAGACCGGCTGTACTGTATTGGGGTGGTCGTCGGCCTGTTGATTTGTATATGCACGATTTAGCACAGCAGTGGGCAAAGCAGTTGCCACACTTTCAATACATACCAGTGGTGTCAAATGCGAGCCCAGAAGATCAATGGGTTGGGCGCACAGGTTTTGTTCATCAAGCCATACTTGATGATTTCAATGACTTGTCTGGTCATGAAGTTTACGCATGCGGTGCACCCATCGTGGTTGAGTCTGCGCGTCAAAGTTTTGCTAAACAACGCGGTCTGCCTGATGAAGCATTTTTTGCTGATGCATTTGTTTCGGCAACTGACCTATAGATTAGGTAACGTTACACTGTAGGCTAAGATTCACTTGTCTCGATTTAAAGGAGACCAATACATGAAAGTTGTTGTTTTAGGCAGTGGTATCATCGGTACCAACACTGCATGGTGGCTTAATCAAGCGGGCCATGAGGTCGTTGTTGTTGACCGTGAGACAGGCCCAGCACAAGAAACCTCTTTTGCCAATGGTTCACAAATTTCAGTGTCATATGCCGAGCCTTGGGCAAATCCATCTGCACCACTTAAATTATTAAAGTGGTTGGGTAAAGACGATGCACCCTTACTTTTTCGCCCACAGTTTGATTGGCGGCAATGGTTATGGGGGGCAGCATTTTTAAGAGAGTGTATGCCGGGTCGTTTGACACCCAANNATGCGTACAGATCTGAATATTCAATACAACCATTTAGAGCGTGGCATTCTTAATTTTTACCGTGACCCTAAAGAATTTGAAGGTTCACAAAAAGCAGCTGATGTGATGCGCGATTTCGGTGTTGACCGTCGTGTGGTTTCAGCCGATGAAGTGGTACAAATTGAACCGGCATTAGCACCCCATCGAAATAGCATTGTTGGGGGTGACTTCACCGCTGACGATGAAAGTGGTGACGCTTATCTTTTTACCTCATCACTCGCTAAATTAGCTGAAGAAAAAGGCGTAGAGTTCCGATTTTCAACACGTATCACACGCATCATCAGCGAACATGGTCACGCCAGTTCGGTTGAGGTCATTAATGCCGACGGCAGTTATGACTCTATTAAAGGTGACGCTTTTGTGGTTGCTTTAGGTAGCTTTACCCCTCAATTGATGCGACCACTTGGCGTACCGTGCTTGATTTACCCAACCAAGGGCTATTCCGCCACATTCCAAATTAAAAACAAAGACTTGGCTCCTACTGTCAGTCTGACTGACAGTAGCCACAAGGTCGTCTTTTCTCGCTTAGGTGACACCTTGCGTATGGCGGGCACAGCTGAGTTGTCGGGTTATTCAAGAACATTGAACCCCGTTCGTTGTCGAGCGATGTCTGATTTAGCGCAAGACTTATTTCCAGAAGCGCTTGATTTTAACGATGTTAAATACTGGTCAGGATTGCGCCCATCTACACCCTCAAATGTGCCGCTTATTGGGCCAACACGTTTACCCAATCTTTATCTTAATACAGGCCATGGCACCCTTGGCTGGACAATGGGGCCTGGGTCGGGACGGGCATTGGCAGACATTATTTCAGGAAAAAAACCTGAACCGACATTTCCTTTTATTGGTATTTGAAAGTTAACAAATTTTTTTTCATAATTTGTGCATCTTTCACCCTTGTTGCTTGCTAAAGTTACAAAATATATCGTTAAATGGCTTGGTTATTTTCACTTTTAACCAAGCCAATGCAGTAAATTTAGCGCTATTGAATATTCAAATTAAAAAATTATTTTTTTTTGTTAAAAATCACCACTAGGACGACTCGCTTGAAACACTCTGCTCGTTTTTTTATAGCGTTAGGCATATCAGCCTTAAGCGCATCGGCTGTTCATGCTCAAACCACTCGTATCGAGATCTGGCATGCCATGACAGGCGTTCATGAATCAGAATTTAATAAGATTGTGCGGGCCTACAACAGTTCGCAAAGTAAATTTGAAGTTGACCTTAAAGACTTTAGTAATCGCACTGAGCTTCAGGTTGCCGCCCAAAAGGCTATTGCAGGTCAAATGGCTAAGCCTGATTTGGTGCAGATTTCAGATAATCACTCGCCTGATGTGATCGCTC
>DITR01000178.1 GCA_002422175.1 Alcaligenaceae bacterium UBA6179 | reverse complement strand
GGTACAGCATCGTTGAACAGTTCATTGGGCGCTACATTTAGCCGCATATCAAACATGATGATGTATACCTCACCGTTGATAAATGGTTTTACAGCTTCGATTGGTTACTCGTTTGATGCAGATACAAAAAGCATAAAGGGTGCACCTGTTTCATCGGGTTACACGTACAAAAGTGAACAATGGGGTAGTACAACCAAAACACGTGCATTCAATCTTGGCTTGCGTTACGCGAATGGCCCCTTAGTCTTGGGTGCTTTGTACGCTCAATACATGCCTGCCGCATGGAAAACAGGTAATTCTCCAGTCGTAGCTAATGCACCAAGCCCAAAACAATGGAGCCTTGGTGGTACATACGACTTTAAAGTGGTTAAGGTTCATGCGGCTTACGGTCAGAATATTCAAGGTATTGTTGAAGGCGCGAGCGTACTGAGTAGCTTTACAGATGGTGGTGACACTGATTCTGGTGGCGGTATTTTATTTGCTTCAGGTGCAAGAGCGACTTCATGGATGTTAGGTTTGTCGGCACCTGCCGGTGCAGAGGGTAAAGTTCTACTTTCATGGCAACAAATGACGCCTGGCGGCAGTTTTAAAAATTCAAATTTCATAAATACACAAAATGTGGGCAGCATTGGTTATACCTATAGTATGTCTAAGCGAACCAATTTGTATGCATACTACTCGTACATGAGCAATTCTTCAATGTCGGCAGGTTCAAAAGCAAACAGTTTGGGTGTGGGTGTTCGTCACTTGTTCTAAGCAAATAGTTGAGAGAAATCTAATTGGTAAAGTCAAAGGTTTGTATTCTGAGTTTATTCACATATCTCTTATGTTTGGGGCTTAACGTCTAATCATTTTCAAATGATTTCTAGAGCTAAAAGCCAAGTCGTTGGGGCGGGTATTCGGCATCTATTTTGATTGACAGGGTGTTACAATGTTATGGTTTGTACGAATGGCTGGGTCTAAAAAAAGATGAATCTTGAACAATATTTTCCCGTACTGCTCTTCATCATTGTCGGTACTTTAATCGGCTTCGCACTCATCACTGCGGGCTCGCTCATTGGTCCTAGCCGCCCTAACGATCAAAAATTATCACCCTACGAGTGCGGTTTTGAAACCTTTGGCGATTCACGCATGAAGTTTGATGTGCGCTACTACCTCGTTGCTATTTTATTTATTTTGTTTGACCTTGAAATTGCATTCCTCGCACCTTGGGCCATTGCTAATGGTGTGGTGGGTTTTGCAGGCTTTGTTGCTGCAATGTCTTTTCTGGCCGTATTAACGGTTGGTTTTATTTACGAATGGAAAAAAGGCGCGCTTGATTGGGAATAAGATTAAGTTGCTGCGTGTTGCACCGTATGTTCGGTCTGCACAACTAAAAAATAGAGTGATGAATGGCAATTGACGGTATTTTAAAACAAGGT
Organism: Alcaligenaceae bacterium UBA6179; assembly: GCA_002422175.1. Taxonomy (GTDB): domain Bacteria; phylum Pseudomonadota; class Gammaproteobacteria; order Burkholderiales; family Burkholderiaceae_B; genus Algicoccus. Next base: position 2,902 of record DITR01000178.1, on the reverse strand, counting down.
TTTGTCACCACCAGTGCTGACAAAGTGATCAATTGGGCTAAAACAGGTTCAATGTGGCCCATGACATTTGGCCTAGCTTGTTGCGCCGTTGAAATGATGCACGCGGGCGCTGCCCGCTATGATTTAGACCAATTCGGTATTATTTTTCGCCCCAGTCCGCGCCAATCAGACTTAATGATTGTGGCCGGTACCTTGTGCAACAAAATGGCTCCAGCATTGCGTAAAGTTTATGACCAAATGCCAGAACCCCGTTGGGTCTTATCAATGGGTTCGTGTGCAAACGGCGGTGGTTACTATCATTACTCGTACTCAGTCGTGAGGGGCTGTGACCGCATTGTGCCCGTTGACGTTTACGTACCCGGTTGCCCCCCCACTGCAGAAGCCTTGGTTTATGGCTTGTTGCAAATGCAAAATAAAATTCGTTTAACACACACCATTGCTCGTTAAGGTCAGTGAACTTTATGCTTAAGTTAAATGAACAACTTATGCGTAAAAGTCATACGCGTCACACAGGTCAGTACTCGTTGTAAGAAACCGCTGTAAAAATCGCTGTAATAAACCGCTGTAAGAAATCGATACAAAGAACTGAAACGAACAATCACGCAGAACAAATTAGGCTCTAAATATGTCAAGGCTCAATAACCTGCACCAAGCATTAAACCAACAATTTGGCGAATCGGCCGTTGCGTTAGCTTATGACGAACTCACCTTAACGGTCGCGGCTGATCAGTGGCAAACGGTTTGCGAACGTTTGCGTGATGATGAAGCCTTTAAATTTGAAACAGCTGTTGATTTATGCGGTGTTGATTATTTAACTTATGGTGTTGGTAAAGAGGGGCAAACAGAACCAGAACCTCTTTTTCCGCAACGCTATGCTGTGGTGCTGCACTTGCTATCTTTGACACATAACTGGCGTTTGCGAGTTGTGGCTTTGGTCGCTAACAATGAATTTCCTGTTATTAATTCACTAATTGATGTGTGGCCCAGCCTGAACTGGTACGAACGCGAAGCCTTTGATTTATTTGGTATTGTGTTTGAAGGCCACCCCGATTTGCGTCGCATTTTGACTGACTATGGCTTTATTGGTCACCCGTTTCGTAAAGACTTTCCCGTTTACGGTAATGTTGAAATGCGTTATGACCCTGAGCAGGGGCGCGTGGTGTACCAACCTGTCACCATTGATCCTCGAGAAATTATTCCCCGCGTCATACGCGAAGAAGATTACGGAATAGGGCGCTAATCATGGCAGAAATTAAAAACTACACGTTAAATTTTGGTCCACAGCACCCAGCTGCGCATGGCGTTTTACGCTTGGTGCTAGAGCTTGATGGCGAGGTCATTCAGCGTGCTGACCCCCATATCGGTTTGCTCCATCGCGCCACTGAAAAATTGGCAGAGCAACGCACCTACTTGCAAGCCTTGCCCTACATGGATCGTCTTGATTATGTCTCGATGATGTGTAACGAGCACGCTTACGTCATGGCAATTGAAAAGCTCTTAGGCGTTCAACCACCGATTCGCGCGCAATACATACGGGTCATGTTTGATGAAATGACACGGTTGCTTAATCACTTGATGTCGCTGGGCTCACACGCTCTTGACGTGGGTGCCATGGCTGTATTTTTATACGCATTTCGTGAACGTGAAGACCTGATGGACTGCTATGAGGCGGTCTCAGGCGCCCGCATGCACGCGGCTTATTATCGCCCTGGGGGCGTTTACCGTGATTTGCCAGACAGCATGGCACAGTATGGCAAAAGCAGCGATTATCGTCCCGCTAAAGAAGTGAAAGCCATGAACGATGCCCGTTCAGGTTCGTTGTTAGATTTTATTGAAGACTTTACCAACCGTTTTCCGAAATGCGTTGACGAGTATGAAACGCTGTTAACCGATAACCGTATTTGGAAGCAACGCCTTGTNNTGGGATTTACGTAAGACTGAGCCCTACGAGGTTTACGATCGCATGCAGTTTGATATTCCCGTGGGCGTCAATGGTGATTCTTACGATCGTTACTTAGTTCGTGTGGCTGAAATGCGCGAAAGTAACCGCATTATTCGCCAATGTGTTGAGTGGCTGCGTGACAACCCGGGCCCCGTCATGATTGACAACCATAAAGTGTCACCGCCCAAGCGTACTGGCATGAAAACCAACATGGAAGAGTTGATTCACCACTTCAAACTGTTTACCGAAGGTTTTCACGTACCAGAAGGCCAAGCCTATAGCGCGATCGAACATCCTAAGGGTGAGTTTGGTATTTACATCGTGTCTGATGGTGCCAACAAGCCATACCGACTCAAAATTCGTGCGCCAGGTTTTGCGCACTTACAGGCGCTTGACGAAATGTCACGTGGCCACATGATTGCTGACGCTGTCACCATCATTGGTACACAAGACATTGTGTTTGGCGAGATTGACCGCTAGGGCTTGACCCCGGTCAGAACCGAAACTGAATAAAGATTATGTTGCTATCAGAAAACGCTTACAGAAAGATTGATGCCGAGTTAACCAAATACCCGGCTGATCAAAAGCAATCTGCTCTCATTGCCGCGCTAGCTATCGCGCAAGATGAAAAAGGCTGGGTATCGCCTGAGGTCATTCAAGACATTGCCCAGTACCTCGAGCAACCCTCTATTGCGGTTCAAGAAGTCGCGACGTTTTACAACATGTTTGACACCAAACCGGTTGGTAAATTCAAAATCACAGTGTGTACCAATCTTCCTTGTGCGCTAAGTTATGGCGATGCTACCGCTGCCTATGTGCAAAAGAAGCTGGGTATTGCGTTTCGTGAAACCACGCCTGATGGCCTGTTTACCTTGATCGAAGGCGAGTGCATGGGTGCCTGTGGCGATTCGCCGGTTTTACTGGTCAACAACAAGCACATGTGTGTGCGCATGTCGGCTG
>DITR01000035.1 GCA_002422175.1 Alcaligenaceae bacterium UBA6179 | reverse complement strand
CGATCAAACAGAAAACGATCAAATTGAAGGCGACGAAAACTCGACGGATCAAGGTCGCCCCATGTCTGTCGTGATTCGCGAACGCATTTTGAAAGCGCGCAAACGTTTTCATGCCAACGACAATATTTCAGCATTTATTGAGCCCGGTGAGTTAGAACACTTGCTTGATGAAATTGAGCAAAAAATGGCGGGCGTATTAGAAAGTCTGGTTATTGATACCGAGGGCGATCACAATACATTGGGTACAGCCCGCCGAGTTGCCAAAATGTATCTTAAAGAAGTGTTTGCGGGCCGTTATGCCCCGCAACCTGTTATTACAGAGTTCCCTAATGTTGAGCATCTCAATGAACTCATGATCGTTGGGCCCATCACTGTGCGTAGCGCGTGCAGTCATCACTTTTGCCCTGTTATTGGCCAAGTGTGGGTGGGTATCATGCCTAACGAGCACACGAATGTGATTGGGTTATCAAAATATGTTCGTCTGGCTGAATGGATCATGTCTCGACCTCAAATACAAGAAGAGGCTGTGGTGCAGCTGGCTGATTTAATTCAAAGTAAAACCCAACCTGATGGTTTGGCTGTCGTCATGAGCGCAACCCATTACTGCATGTCTTGGCGAGGTGTCAAAGATATGGGTAGCCGCATGATCAATTCAGTGATGCGGGGTAGTTTTTTAAAAGACCCTAATTTACGTCGTGAATTTTTGTCGCTCTTACCGCGTGAGGAAAAATAATGCTTGTTCGCTTACTCTACGTTAGTCGTGCTGTTGATCCACAACCTGTTCAATCTGAAAACCTCGATTCACCGATCGTTGAAACAACCGAGTCGATTATGGCTGCGTCACGTGCACATAACGTGAGTCAAGGTATTACAGGTATTCTTTGCTACGGTGGCGGTATTTATCTTCAAGCCATTGAAGGTGGCCGGTCTGAAGTGAACAGTCTATACAATCACATCATTACTGATCCCCGTCATACTGATGTGGTGTTACTGCACTACCAAGAAATTCGCGAGCGACGATTTAGCGGGTGGACAATGGGGCAGGTTAATTTATCAAAGCTCAATACGTCTATTGTCTTAAAGTACTCAGAGCGCCCCGTGCTCGACCCTTATGCGGTATCAGGTGATGTTTCGATGGCATTACTTGAAGAGTTGATGTTGACAGCCTCAATTATTGGCCGAGCTTAAAAGAGAGATAACAATCATGGCAATCATCAAGCTTAGTCCAGATCAAATTCAATCGCTAATGACTCAGCTTGACCCCGTTTGGTGTTTTATTCCGAGCCAAAGCCAGCCTCAAACTGTCAAGCAAGATTCCAATGCACCGCATGATTCAAACTTTTTACAACCTACCGATTCATTACAAGCGCATTTTAAATTTAAAGACTTTAAATCAGCTTTTGCTTTCATGACTCGGGTAGCACAAGTGGCTGACGATATGAATCACCATCCAGAATGGTTCAACGTATACAGCCGCGTAGACATCACTTTGCGTACACATGATTCAAATGGCTTGACCCAGCTTGATTTTGACTTAGCTCAAGCAATAGATAAATTGGTTTAATTTCATCGAAACGCATTTTTAGTTTTACGCCAAGCCCCTGGTTCAGAGAAAGAAAGGCTTTAAATGGGTTTATACGCTCGGTTTATATGCGTGCAGCTTTAAAACGCTGAGTTCAACATGTTCAAGCGCCTTATTGTGTGTTGAGGCCAACACAACGTCAGGTGCAACACCTGCTTGGTAAGCCTGCACCCAACGTGTGACACACAAGCACCAGCGATCACCTGCTTTGAGGCCAGGAAACCGCCACTCGGGCCGGGGTGTAACCAAATCATTTCCCTGTGCAACTGAAAAATCTAAGAATGCTTGGCTGACACGTGCGCAAACAATATGCGTGCCACTATCTGTCTCATCAGTTTCACAGCACCCATCTCTAAAGTAGCCCGTTAAGGGGTCGTATGAGCAGGGTACCAATGGCTCATTGAGAACATTTAAGGCTGTGCCGATTGGGTGTTCTAAACTCATTTGATTGTCGCTTTCATTTTATTAATTGAAGGGAGTGTACAAAGAAATATCGAAATATCATTAAATGGACTGCTTTAACCTGACAAGTATGCGTCATATAGTGGTAATAGCGCATAGGGTTGCAATATTTTATGTATCTTATAAATTGTCGATATTTTTTATCATTGACATAGCCTGAAAATTTAAAGCTTGTCGTGTTTCAACAGGCATTTTTTCGAGTTGACGATAAGCCATACCGATACGTGGGTTGCGTTCAAATGACGCACGATGTCGATCATAAAAATGCCAATATAGGGCGTTAAATGGGCACGCACGATCACCTGTTTTAACTTTTTTGTCGTAGTGACAGCCTTTGCAGTAATCACTCATGCGGTCAATGTATGCGGCGCTGCTGACATAAGGTTTGGTTGCCATGATGCCATGATCAGCATATTGGCTCATACCCACTGTGTTGGGAAGTTCCACCCACTCAAAAGCATCAATATAGACGCCTAAATACCAGGCATGAACCTGCTGGGGGTTAACACCAGCTAGTAAGGCAAAATTACCGATAACCATCAAACGCTGAATGTGGTGGGCATAAGCATGTTCAAGTGATTGGCCAATCGATTTAGCCAAACAGTTCATTTTTGTTTCGCCAGTCCAGAACCACTTTGGCAAGTCCACATGGTGTGACAAGGCGTTTGATTCAACGTACTCAGGCATATGAGCCCAATAGATACCCCGTACATATTCTCGCCAGCCCAGTATTTGTCTAATAAAACCTTCAACGGCAGCGATGGGCGCTTTTTCATGTTGCCAGGCGTATTGAGCACGCTGTATGACCTCAAGGGGTGACAGCATTTTTACATTTAAAGCAAAAGAAATCAGGGCATGAAACATACGCCAGTTTGAATGAGTCATGGCATCTTGATAGTCACCATAATTCACCAAGCGCTGTGTGATGAAATCTTCAAGTTGCAACAGGGCTTCAGTTCGGTTTAGGGGCCACCTAAAATCTTTTTCTTGAGGGTTTCCAAATGATTTGACACCTTGCTTTTGAATAGATGCCCATAAAACGCTGTGGTCATGTTTTGATCGATGGTCTGGCGGCACAGCAGGCTTACCTCGCCATGGTTTGCGGTTTTCTTGATCAAAATTCCATTGGCCGTCAACGGGTGTTTTTGGGTCTTGCATCAGTACATGATGTTTAGTGCGCAGTTGTCGGTAAAAAAATTCCATCAACCATTGCTTACGACCTTTAAATATATGCTGGGCTTCATCGCGTTGAGTGATGAAATGTTCAGTGTCAATCATCTCAACGGGTAAATGATGCTCTCTTGCATATGCTGAAAGTTGTTGATCTATACGCCATTCGTCTGGTGCTTGATAAATAATTTTGTCAACTTGGTACAGATTAATTAAAGAGTCTAAGTTAGTGGTGATATTGTGAGTATTGAGAGGGTCATCAATATTAAAATAATGTACCCGATGCCCCGATACATCTAGGGTGTGTGCAAAATCTCGCATTGCTGCAAATATCGCGATAATTTTTTGTGCATGATGCAACACATAGTCGGTTTCTTGACGTACTTCCATCATGACAAAAATGGTGCTTGGGTCAGATTTTTTAAAATGACTATGTTGAATATTAAGCTGGTCGCCTAATACAAGGTGAAGTATGGTCATGCTTGCCACCGCTTTTGATATGACCCATCAGGGTCGTATTCTTTCATTTGTTTGTCAGTATTGAATCGTCGACCACCCCGCGGGTCAGTGCCTACACCCGCAATGTATGCCCAGTTACCCTGATTGCTATGCACATCGTAATCAATCAGACAGTGCTCAAACCACGCCGCACCCGCAAGCCAGTTAATATCTAAATCATGAATCGCGTAACTCGCCACAATTTGCCTTAAGCGATTAGAGAGAAAGCCTGTTGTGACAAGTTCATGCATTGCCGCATTAATTAATGGGTGATCTGTTTCACCCGTTTGCCAGCGTTTAAAATTGTGATTGTTTGATGGGGTGTGCCGGGGCGAACGCACGGAATGAGAGTCGAGCTTTGATGAGTTTGATGATCGTGATCGTTGCCGTTGATCAAATTGGTGTGGCTCATTATCTTGGCGTTTATTTTTTAATCCGTTTTGTTTAAACAATGCGGCACCGTGCTTTCGTGCCATCAGCCTAAAGTGCTCTCGCCAAAGTAATTCAAAACTGATCCAATAAGTACTTTCATTGGCACCGTATTCCTTTTCATGTTTTTTAAGTGCCTGCCAGACTTTTCGAGGCGATAAAGCGCCATGGGCTAGCCATGGAGAAAAGTGGGTCGAATAATCAATGCCAGTCAGTGCGTTGCGGGTTAACTTGTAAGTTTGAGGGAGTTGACTCGAAAAATAACGCGATACGTGTTGCAGTGCTGTGTATTCATCGCCACACCATTGCGATTGATTGAATGGAAATGATGACCTGTCATCAAGTGCCAGTGTGAGAGATGTTTGGTTTAACGACGTGAGGTTTGGTTTTTGACTGAGCGGGTAGATGCTGTCTAAAGGCCTATGCACAGATTGGTTGTTTCGGTATGGGTTGCTTTGTTCAACAGACTGTCTAAATGTCGTAAAAATATCGGGTGTTTGTGCAACTGTAAACGGCAGTTGATTGTCCTCGTATAAGCATGATTGAACACTGTCACAGACGGTCAAGCCAGCATTCTTTAAATCTTGTAGCTGTTGCAATTCTTCAGGTGTTTCCAGTGTTTCGCAAAATATGTGTTTAATATTGTGATGGCGTGCTAAATCAACAATAGCGTTAGGTGTTACGTCATTTAAGGAAATAAATTTTTGGTGGTGTTGTTGTAATGCATGAGTTAAACCTTCAACAGCCTGCTGTCTAAAAAAATGCCGATTTGCGCTGTGGCGTTTAAAACCCCAAGAGGTCAGTTCGTTTGGTAGATTATGGGCAACATGCCATACGCTTTTTGATTTGGCATGTGCATTTTGCAGCGCAATATTGTCGTGTAACCTTAAGTCTTGCCTAAACCAATAAATGACATTTTCAATTGATTGATTCATTTACAAACCTTATGCAATGTTCAAATAAGTTTAAAGAATGAGTGAAAAAAAGCTTATGTCATGTTGGGTTTACTAGAACGCCGGCATCTTTCTGAGCAATACTTAACCTCTTGCCAAACCTTTTCCCATTTTTTTCGCCAAGCAAAACCTAAGCCACAAACGGGGCATGTTTTTTCAGGTAAGTTTTGTTTTTTGACGCCACGCATGATGTGTAACCTTTGAACACTCTTTACTTTTGATCAGTTGAAAAGCCAAATCGCTTTGAACCTTAGACACTTTATAAATTTACGTGCTTTTTAAATGCATTAATTGTTTGTTAAATTTGAACAAAAATTTATATTCAAGGTTATATTCAAATCTAAATCTTACGTTTCACCCTTTCTGCTAAATTGCCAACATGGTTTTTGACGTCGTCATTCTTTTCTTTATCTTGGGAATTTTTGCTCGTTTGGTCGGTTCTGATTTGCGACTACCAGAGGCATTATATGAAACCCTTTCAATATATTTGCTTCTTGCCATTGGCTTAAAAGGGGGTATTGAGCTGTCTCAACAGCCTATTGCCTCATTGGCACCTGAAATTTTGGCTGCGGCATTACTTTCTTTTGCAATTCCTCTTTTGCTCTACCCTATTTTTAGGTTTGCTCAATTCAATTGGGCAGATAGTGCATCGATTGGGGCTCATTTTGGTTCAGTGAGTGTTGTGACGTTTGCAGTAGCCTTGGCTGCTTTGAGTAAGCAAGGCATAAGTTACGAATCACATGCACCGCTATGGGTTGCCGTAATGGAAGCGCCTGGCTTGGTCGCTGGCGTATTGCTGGCACGTGCAGCGCAACGTCGCGCTGAGTCACCCCAACTTCTGGGTGCCGTGGGTTCTATGTCGAGCAAAGCGCCGACTTCAAAGCAGGGCGGTTGGAAAACAATTGCTCATGATGTCATTTTTGGTAAAAGTGTATTGCTTTTGTTGGGTGGCCTGTTTATCGGAGCGATTGCCGGTGTTGAAGGCACGGCACCCATTAAGGTGTTTTTTATTGATCCATTTAAGGGCGTTTTAGCATTATTCTTGCTTGAGCTAGGCTTAGTTGCCGGAGGCCGTTTAGTCGAAGTTAAAAAATACGGTTTTAAAATTTTACTGCTTGGTATCTCAGTGCCCCTAGGTTTGGCTGTGATCGGTATGTTGGTAGGCCATATGCTGGGTTTATCAGCAGGGGGTATCGCTATCTTCACAACGTTAGCTGCCAGCGCAAGTTATATTGCCGCACCCACAGCTATGCGTATTGCTATTCCTCAAGCGAATGCCGGGTTATCTATAACGCTATCACTTGGTATTGTCTTTCCGTTTAATGTGGTGATTGGTATACCGATTTACATTCAAATGAGTTTGTGGGTAACCTCTTAAACTCATGATGCATTTTTGCTTAGCGCGACACGTTTAGCTTAGCGCAACACGTTTAGAAAACCGACTTCACTTAAATAAAAAAATGTTTTTAGTGTACGTTTCTATCACAATACTAAAAGGCACATTTTGATCTGTCATCAAGACAGCCTGGTGCTGTAATACTTGATCAGGTATGTCAAGTGGTTTGATATGAGAGTCAAAACTTATCGTTTTTTGATCCCAATTTGTATTCACTGGCTGCCACAGCAATAAGACTTCGTCAGTTCGGCGATGAAAATTGAGTGACTGCACAGCCAACCCAAAAGGTGTTTCAGAATTATTTAATAAATCGTTCATTTCATCAGTTAAGCGAGACGGTACATACCAATTGTCAGCTTCAGACAGAACGTATTCACCACAAAATAGTTGCACACTTCGATACCCTACTTTTTCATCATTTGATACTTTTAATATATGACGTATTTCGTCTGAAGCCGCTTTGAAAATATGTGCATCTCTCACTGCGCGTATTTTCGCAGGGCTCGCTAGGTGGTGGTCATCGCACCATTTTTGTAATGTCTGAGTGGCACTTTTACTAGCCAGTAAAGTAGCATTCAGTGTTTGTAAAATCGCGTAGTGACTCAATTGATCAACCTAAGAGTCTATAGAATTTGTATTGTTACATGCATTCACATTCTCATTCACAGTCGTAGAAAGAATAAAGAAAGAAAATAATAATGTCATGGCAAACGTTTTAAAGTGATTTAGATTCATTAAACTATGTTGTAGAGGTGGCCTTTGCTAAACCCCCAGCCTTCATGAAGCCCGATAGTACATACTTATTGCAATGAATCGAGTGAATATTCCTTAACACCTCAAATTAAAGGTCACCCTGTGAGTCTTGTTAAACACCCTAAATCGTTATTGGTCATCATTGCTGAGGCTAATTTAGAAAAGCTTTTAATAAAAGATGTTCAAAAATTAGGGGCTGCAGGCTTTACCGTGGTTGATGTGCGGGGGGGTGGTCATAGTGGCTTGCGAGAGGGCACTTGGGAAGCTGACCGCACCATTCGTATGGAGGTGATTGCAGACGATCACATCGCAGACAATATCGCTCACCAAGTACTCGAACAATATGGCAAAAATTACGGTATTACGTTGTATTTTTCTTCGGTATCAGTTCTGCGACCACAAAAGTTTTAAATTGAGTCCAACTGTATCTATCGGTTGGGGTTAGTAAAATACCATAGCCCCTAACTTCCTACCTATTATTTTGCCATCGAACAATGACCGCCAGATGAGGCTTGCCCAGACCCTGCAGCAATGACAGGAGGGTCAAGTCTAAAGTCTACCTTATCAGACTGATACCAGTCCCACCCGAGAAAGCCGATTAAGCTTAACCAGAAAACGATTTGAAGTTTTTTAGCTAAAGTCATGTTGTGACTTTTTAAAATTTATAGTGGCGTCGTAGACGCACACCAAAATAGGTGCCTACAAAGGCTAGGGGAATCCATATCCAGCCATGAAGGCTACCTGTTGATACACCACTGAGCATGGCGCCAATGTTGCAACCAAAGGCTAGTCTTGAGCTGTAGCCCATTAAAAAACCTGCCACTAAGCCGATAACCCATTGCTGACCTGTTAAGGGTTGACTGACTTGATTGGCTTTCGCACTGATCCACAATGCACCGCTTAGAATACCAATGTTCGTGATTGAGGTGACATCAAGTAAAACGACTTGTGTGAGTCTGATCGTATTGCCCGGTTGACCCCAAAACATATTGCCGGTTGGGTCAAACAAACCTGTTGCGTGTGCGACTTTGGCTGCCCATAACCCGAACCCATAAACAACACCCCAAGGTTGGCCCGCTATGATGAGGTTTAACGTAGCGAGAATGGCCAAAATGACAGCACCCCACACCCATTTACGATCCCACCAGGTTTGTTTAGGTCCTACCCAAAACCTAACCCCTAAAGCAGTCAACATTAACGCTGCTAAAGTCACCCCCAACGCTTGGGTTGACCCTAGGTTAGCGACTAAGCTGATAGGTTCTGTTTGACCTAGCTCTAACCAATGCCCTAAGTGCACAGAACCTAGAAAACTACCCGCGGCAAACAATGGCAAGATACCCAAGTTAAGGGGCATACCTAAGCCTGCCTTATATAGCGTACCTGAACCACAGCCATCGGCTATTTGCATGGTTAAACCAAAGACAAATGCACCCACTAATAAACTGATGCTCGGTGGTCCCAATGCTGCATTAAGTTCTGGAAAGAGCCCTAGTAACGGAATAGCTAAAAGGGCGGCAATACCCAATAATAAAAGCTGACCGGCTACACCACGTGGGTCGCGGTGTTCGATCAGTTGACGCCAGCCGGTTGTAAAGCCAAATCGGGCACCGGCTAAAGCAGCCCCCATGCCGACACCAATTAAAAACAAAATGCCTTGGCGGGCTGAGACAGACCATACTAAGAAGATAAAAAAAGCGGCCATTAAAACCGCTAGTGGCGTTCGTTTCATGTTTAAAGATTTGCAAACCAAATTTTTGCGTCAATGTAAATTTGCTTAAAACGGTTTGGTACGTTCTGCATGGGTAACGCTTCAGGTGCTTGAGCCCAGTCAACCATTGAGCCAGCATAGAGTTTAACGTTTTGATCGCCAACCAGTTCAGACAAGACAAACCAATTCGTTGCAGCCCAATGACCTGTATTGCAGAACGATACAATTTCTTGACTAGGTTGCTCAAGATTATATTTTGCAGCAACACTTTTCGCCTCGTTGGCGCTGATCACTTGACTGGTGCCCGGCTTAAACCAAGCAGAGTGCTCAACGTTGATCGCACCTTCTATTGACCCGGGTAGTTTGGCAATTGCATGGCGGGTATCACCATTGAAAAATTCAGCGGGGCGGGCATCAACTAAAAGGGCTTTATTTGATTTCATGTCTTGAATCAATTCACTTCTGGTCACCAAGTAACGCGTATCAATTGTGGGTGCAAATTGGCTGGGGGTAACTGTTACAGGCGTAGCATCAACTTTAAAACCTGCTTGTTGCCAACCTTTAACTCCGCCATTTAAGATAGATAAATGTTGTAAGCCCAGTACTTTTAATGTCCAGTAAACGCGGGCTGATGCACCAAAATCTGTATCATCTGCACCACTTGAAACGATCACGGCATGAGTATCTTGCGTTAAGCCTAAACTTTGCACCAGCGCAGTCAATTTTTTAATTTCAGGTAATTCGCCTGGGTTACTCGTTGCACCACGCCACTTGCCATATGGGGCATTCACAGAACCTTCGATATGACTTGCTGCATAGGTTTTAGGGTCGCGAATATCAATAATACGAACAGCAATATTGTTTGATTGCGCTTGTAATTCGCTAGGGCTAAGTAAGGGCTGAGCGGCCGAAACATTAAAAGAAAGCGCCCACATTACAACGAGTGAGGAAAATTGAGCGATAAGTGTTTTTTTCATGATGGCTTTAAATTCGTATTCAAAAATTTGTTGTAAAAGATCATTATGCGTGAGTTCTTTAGATCTTAAAACTACATATTTGTATATTTTATATAACTTTTAGAAATATAAGACGGTAAACACGATATCTGATTATTAAGATCAGTACTGATCCATAATTGGGCGCACATAACAGATAAAAAAAAGCGACATGCTCTGGGTCATATCGCTTTTAAAAACCTAGATAAAAGCTGTTTAAACGTGCGCTTTTACCTTCAGCCGCCAAGCATGTAGAAGGGGTTCGGTATAACCGCTTGGTTGTGCTTCACCTTTAAAGACCAAGTCGCATGCCGCTTGATACGCCATTGATTGATCAAAATGAGGTGCCATAGGTTTGTATAGTGGGTCGCCCGCATTTTGATTGTCAACCACGGCAGCCATGCGCTCAAAGGTTTCACGTACTTGGGCTTCGTTCACAATGCCATGACGTAACCAGTTGGCCACGTGCTGGCTTGAAATACGCAAGGTGGCGCGATCTTCCATCAAGCCAACGTTGTGAATATCAGGTACTTTTGAGCAACCCACGCCTTGGTCAACCCAGCGCACCACGTAACCTAAGATGCCCTGAATATTATTATCAAGTTCTTGTTGTTTTTCTTGCGCAGACCAGCCGGTATCAGTGGCCACTGGAACAGTTAACAAGCCACCAAGCAAGCTGGCACGTTCAGCTGTCGCATCAATTTTTTCAAGTTCTTTTTGAACCTCTGTCACATTGACTTGGTGATAGTGCAAAGCATGTAAAGTTGCAGCGGTGGGGCTCGGAACCCAGGCTGTGTTGGCACCGGCTTTAGGGTGGGCAATTTTTTGCTTAAGCATATCAGCCATGAGATCTGGCATAGCCCACATACCTTTACCAATTTGGGCCTTACCGCGTAAGCCGCAAGACAAACCAACTAAGACGTTGTTCCGCTCGTAAGATTGTATCCAGGCGCTGGCTTTCATATCACCTTTGCGAATCATAGGGCCCGCATGCATAGCAGTATGCATTTCGTCACCCGTACGGTCTAAAAAGCCCGTGTTGATGAAAGCAACCCGGCTCTTAGCGGCATCAATACATGCTTTTAAATTGACGCTGGTTCGACGCTCTTCATCCATAATGCCTAACTTAACGGTGCTGTCAGGTAGGCCGACGAGTTTTTCGACACGGCCAAATAATTCTGAGGCGAACGCGACTTCTTTAGGGCCATGCATTTTAGGTTTAACAATATAAACGCTACCTGTACGACTGTTGCGTAAGGGTTGACCATCAGCTGTTTTGTTTTGGCCTTTTAAATCATGTAGCGCGATGGTGGTGGTAACAATCGCGTCAAGTATGCCTTCAGGAATTTCTTTTTGTGTACCATCTGCGGCGTCAAATAACACGGCAGGGTTGGTCATCAGGTGACCAACGTTACGCAAAAACATCAAAGAACGACCGTGTAAACGCACTTCACCGCCATTTGGCGCAGTATAAATGCGGTCATTATTAAGTTGACGTGTGGTGGTTTTACCGCCTTTTGAAATGTTTTCTTTCAAAGAGCCATTCAAAATACCTAACCAGTTGCGATA
>DITR01000117.1 GCA_002422175.1 Alcaligenaceae bacterium UBA6179 | reverse complement strand
CGGTTAGTGCAATTAATGTGGCCGCTGTATAACCATCAGCAGGTGCTGCCAACAGTTTGTTCAGGCCAGCATTACCCGACGACCCTGCAACATTTGATACGGGCATGGGTACCTTCATGCTTTTTTCTAATAACTGTGACATTTTGCGAGCCATGGCATCAGCGCCACCACCTGGGCCAAATGTAACAATCAGCTCAATCGGCCGATCAGGGTATTTGTCTTGCGCTTGTGCCGACAAGCTTGTTAAGGCAACCGCAGAACCTAGAGCCAGTGCTACTGTAAGTTTTAATTGTTTCATGATGTCTCCTGATATTTATTTTTTTATAATTAAAATCGAATATTCACTTCACCAACAATACACATTACAAAAAGTTTTAACGAAAACTTTATTTAGCACGCCCCCCCAACGCACGGGTGATTTTTTCAGCAGTCTCAAAAACTGACTGCCCCAATTGCTTCATTCTTTCGTCACTCAACCGATTAGCGGGAGCGGTCAACCCGACTGCCGCAACAGCCATAAAGTTTTGATCAAATATGACCGCGCCCAAACCCCGGACACCTTCACGCCATTCTTCAAAATTCGTGGCGTATCTGCGTATACGAATGGCTTCAAGCTCAGTCTTCAGACTATCTAAATTTGAAAAGGTATTGGCGGTAAAAAAAGGCAAGGGTTGCGGCAATTCATTCAAAACCTGCAAGTCTTGGTAAGCCAAAAGTGCTTTGCCTGTTGCCACACAATGTGCTGGTGCACGCCCGCCCACTTCAGAATAGGCTCTGACAGGTTGGGGGCTGTCAATTTTGTCAATGTAGACAATTTCGTTTCCATCTAAAACAGACAGATGTATTGTTTCTTGGGACATATGCGCCAAATCAACGAGGTACTCACGTGCCACTCTTTTGACATCAAAGTTGCCTGCTACCTGGCAACCCCATTCGAACAGCTTAAGCGTGCATTGATATTCACTGGTCGACTTAGATTGAGATACAAAACCAAGCTCGCGCCAAGTTTGCAAAGTGCGATGCACATTACTTGTTTGCAGGCCCATCGCTTTTGCTAAGCCCGACACAGACCACGGCTGCCCTGACTCAACCAGCATCTGGAGCAATTGCACGCCTTTTATAAGTGTTTTGTCCATGTCGTTTCATTTAATAGAATTGCGTTCTAATATATATAATATGGGCGCATAAATACGGTGTCAACCAAGTAAATACCCTACATTTATGTTTATTTTTGTTGCAAAGTGCTTAAACGATGCACAACACTGAACTCGCTAAAGGGGTAAGAGGCTGATCAACTGATCAAGCTTTGATGACGCCTAAAATTAAATCAGAAGCTCGTTCAGCCAACATCACAGCAGGCCAATTGGTATTGCCAGAGGGCAACGTTGGCATCGCTGAACAATCAACCACTCTTAAGCGCTCGACGCCACGAACTCGAAGAGCAGAATCTAAAACTGCCATGGGATTGTTATCGGGCCCCATTTGGCAGGTGCCCGTTGGGTGAAATATGGTGGCACCATTGTCTCGGCAGAATTCTAAAACTTCTTCATCTGTTTCAACATTGTTAGGTTTAACCTCTCTAACAATCATTGAGCGTAAAGGTTCTGTCTGAGATAATTTTCTGGCAAATTTTATCGCTGCAATACTGGTATCTTGATCGTTTTTGGTACTGAGGTAGTTCGCAAACATCTTAGGTGGTGTGAGCGGGTCAGTTGATTGAATACGAACATGACCACGTGATTCGGGTCTCAATTGGCATACTGACATGGTGAATCCAGAAAACGGGTGAACTTTTCCACCCGCCATCTCAGCAGATAAAGTCGCTAAATGAAATTGAATGTCTGGTGTCTTAGCGTCTGCCATGACGCGGGTAAATAAACCACCTTGATTGATTCCAATTGACAGTGGACCACCACGAAAAAGCAACCATTGCAAACCCATTTTTAACTGCCCGAACCAAGATGACAGTTGATCATTAGTAGAAATAGGTTGATTCAATTCATATATCAAGCGGTATTGAAGATGGTCTTGTAGATTTTCTCCAACACCCGGAAGATCGTGAATGACTGGGATGTTAAATTCATTTAAAAGTGCAGCGGGACCAATGCCTGAAAGTTGAAGAATTTGGGGGCTTTGAATCGCGCCAGCACACAAAATAATTTCTTTATTGGCACGAATAATTTTTTTTTCGCCGTTTTCAATCAGCTCAATGCCAACCGCTTTTTTATTTTCAAAAAGTACTTTACAGACCTGACTGTTTGTCAAAATTGTTAAGTTATGACGTCGTTTGGCCGGCTTAAGATAAGCCACTGCTGTGCTACAGCGAAACCCTTTGTGTGTCGTGAGCTGGTAGTAACCGACCCCTTCTTGAGTGAGATTATTAAAGTCATCTGTGTTGGGCACACCCAAAAAATTAGCCGTTTTTTTGAACGCTTCAACAAGGGGATGTTTCTTTAAAATNNGCCTTTTTAAAGTAAGGCAGAACATCATGCCACCCCCAACCTTCGTTACCTAGGTCTCGCCAGCCATCGTAATCTTCTTTTTGACCGCGAATAAAAATCAAACCATTAATTGAGCTTGATCCACCAAGGGTTTTACCTCTTGGCCAATATATCTGACGACCATTCACACCGGGGTCTGGCTCGGTTTGAAATTTCCAATTGAGCTTGGGATCCCACATGGTTTTGGCGTAGCCAATGGGAAGATGGATCCAGGGGGATCGGTCTTTAGGGCCCGCTTCAATAAGACAAACGGAATGGTTAGGATCTTCTGATAGTCTGTTTGC
>DITR01000172.1 GCA_002422175.1 Alcaligenaceae bacterium UBA6179 | reverse complement strand
ATCGCTTTGAGCATGTCGTACACCGTTAACAGCGCAATCGAAACAGAGGTTAGGGCTTCCATCTCGACCCCAGTCGGGCCGGTGGTTTCAGCGCGAGCGGTGCAGTTGACCCGTGATTGATCAGCATCTAGCTCAAATTCAACACTGACGTGCGTCAAACTTAACGGGTGGCAAAGTGGTATGAGGTTGCCCGTTTGTTTAGATGCCATAATGCCGGCTATACGGGCAATACCCAACACATCACCTTTTTTACTATCACCTGCACGCACCCGTTCAAAGGTGGCGGGCAACATTTGAATGTACCCACCCGCTAAAGCGCTGCGGTGCGTGTGCGATTTAGCTGCCACATCAACCATGTGGGCTTGGCCCTGCGCATTAAAGTGGGTCAACGTGTCAGCTTTATCAGCCGATAAGCCCGACGGTGCAGTAGGTTTAGCCATTATGAATTTGAGCCATTGTCTGGTTCTGACTCATGCCAGCGGGCTTGTGCTTGGGCGTCACTGTCGCGACCTTTAACCCAGCGTTCGCCGTCTGGTGTTGATTCTTTCTTCCAAAAAGTAGCTTTGGTTTTTAAGTGGTCCATAATAAAAGAGCAGGCATCTAAAGCAGCGTGGCGATGAGCGCTAGCGGTCAACACTAAAACTATATTTTCACCGGGCTCAAGTTTACCTATACGGTGAATGACCCGTGCACCCATTAACGGCCAGCGTTGGTTGGCCTCAACCAAAACCTCTTGCATGACCTTTTCTGTCATACCGGGGTAGTGTTCAAGCTCAAGCGTTTTGATGGGCTCGTCAAGATTACGCTCGCGCACCCGGCCCACAAAAGACGCGACAGCACCGGCTGCCCGATCACCCTTTAAAAACGAGGCATACTCTACCCCAAAATCAAAAGGTTCAGTTTGTACCCGTGCGTCAAAACGTTGTGTCATAAAAGTCTTATAGCGTTCATCAAGTAGTCTTGCTATTAAACACTAAGCGAAGCGTGAGTCATTTTTAACCCCCGGTCACCGGTCTAAATAAAGCGACCTCAGCATGATCGGGAATAGGTGTGGTTAAGTTTGCCATATCTTGATTAACAGCAACCTTTAGTGGCGAATCACTTTTTAACACCTGCGCATAATTTCCTGCGCGTGCTGACAGAGTTGTAATTAAATCTTGAACGGTAAAAGGCTGATGCGCTTGCCCCAACCAAGGCAGCTCGTCTTGATGCGTGCCAATATGCTCGCGTAATTCACCAAAGTACAGTACCCGAATACTCATAAACTTAATCGCTTAACAAACGGTTAAAAGAAAGATAACGAACTGTATCACCCACTTTAATCGTTTGCCCAGCGGGTACATCTATCAAGCCGTGGGCCCAGGCCACACTACTCATAACCCCAGAGCCTTGGTTAGGCCAAATGGTTAATACTTCTGTGCCATCAGCTTGCAAGGTGGGTCGTGCACGCAAAAACTCACGACGTCGATCCGGTTTAGGCCAATCAAAACCCGCCACCATCTTTTGCCCGGCTGCCATCTGCAATGGAACAGGCAACCCCATACGCGCTTGCAAGAAGGGTTGTGCTATCAACACAAATGTGACATATGCACTGACGGGGTTACCCGGTAAGCCAATAAAATCAGATTGGTTAACCTTGCCATATGCCAATGGTTTACCTGGCTTCATCGCTATTTGCCACAAATCAATGTGACCCATCGATTCAACGGCGGCCCGAACGTGGTCTTCCTCACCAACTGACACGCCACCGCAGGTGATCACCACATCAGCTTGCGAACTGGCTTGGCGTAGCGCTTCGCGTGTTGCTTCAGGGGTGTCTCGCACCATACCTGGGTCAATCACCTCGCAGCCTAACTGCATGAGTGCATCGCGTAACCAATAGCGGTTGCTGTTGTAAATCTGACCTGCTTGAAGGGGTGTGCCCGGCTCAACCAATTCGTCGCCGGTTAATAATATGGCGACTTTTAAAGGGGTGGAAACAACGAGCTCAGTCAGCCCAACCGATGCAGCCAAAGCGATATGGGGTGGACGTAAACGCGTACCCACCGAAATAATTTCACTGTTTAAGGCAATATCTTCACCGCGTAAACGCACATAGTTTTGCGCTTGCACCACGCGATCAATCGTGACGTGATCACCTTCGGTGCGAGTATCTTCTTGTGGCACAACAGCGAAAGTGCCTTCAGGCACGGGTGCGCCGGTAAAAATGCGTGCAGCTTCACCAGGTTTGAGAGCTGTGCCGGCATAACCTGCCGCGATACGTTGCGACACTGTTAGGGTATGGTGAGAGGCATGGGGGTCAGTTGGGCAAATGGCATAGCCGTCCATCGCGCTATTATCAAAGCCCGGCACGGCCATGGGTGACACCACGCTTGTGCGCAAAACATGGCCAGCCGCATCGAGCAAGCTCACCGTTTTTATGGGTGTCAACGTGGTCGCTTGTGAAACCAAACGTTCACGCGCCTCATCAAAATCTAACAAAGGCTTTCTAGTGGGTGTGTTTTGAGGCATGATTAACTGGGTGTTTTCAACTGTCAGCCACCTGTTTGTGACATGAAGCGTACGATTTTTTCAGGGGCTTCACGAAATTCGTGACGTTCTGGCTTCAAAGTAATGCCTAAGCGTAAAGCAGCAATAATGGTTTCGTCATCTGCGTTTTGGCGCAACAACTCGCGCATTTCAATTTTTTCTTCTTGGCCAAGGCATAGGTAAATCGTGCCATCAACTGCCAGGCGAACACGGTTGCAGGTTTCACAGAAGTGTTCACTAATAGGGGTGATCACACCCACTTGAGCGCGCCCATCGGGTGTTTGCCAGTAACGCGCAGGGCCACCGCCCATTTCACCAATTGTGGGTATTAAGCCATGGTTTATGCGTAAACGTTCAAGAATCGGTTGCAAAGAGGTATGGCCGGCGTCAATAGCTGTAAAGCCCATGGGCATGGTTTCAATCATTCGAAACACAATGCCCCGGTCAAGACAAAACTTGAACATGTCTTCGATTTCATCATCGTTGGTGCCTGGCATGACCACCATGTTGAGCTTAACAGGGCCTAAACCCACTTCAAGTGCAGCATCGATACCCGCAATCACTTGCGTTAACACATCACGACCACAAATTTTTTCAACCCGATCGCGCTTTAAGCTGTCTAAACTGATGTTCACACGCTTAAGCCCGGCTTCTTTAAGCGCTTTTGCAAAGCGCGGTAAACGCGTAGCATTGGTTGACAATGAAATATCTTTAACACCAGAGTGTGCCGCAATACCTGCCACCAAATCAGGCAGGTTTTTACGTAATAGGGGCTCGCCGCCCGTTAACCGAAAACGCTTTGTACCCAATTGAGCCAGAACCCCTGTTAGCCGAATAATTTCGTCAAACTTAAGCCAATTGTCAGGTTCGCGGTAGTCTTTAAACCCCTCGGGCATGCAGTAGGTGCAACGCAAATCGCAACGATCAGTCACGCTGATGCGTACGTATTTTATTTTGCGACCGAAAGGATCAATTAATGGATTCAGCACTTTATACACTCAAATATTGTCTCGTTGTTTTTCAACAATAACGTATAACCGAACCTTTCGTCACTAATCTTGTGTCGCGGGTGGGGAGAAGGGGGGTAGAAACGGTTTTTAGGATTTTATTACGCAAACAAGCATCTCATTAACAATTGTTTGAGATGCAATGAACGGCATTTGCAAATCTTTTGGTTGCTTCTTTATTGCTTAAGACTGCTTCAAGGCTTGGCCTGTTGACTGTGTCGTCGATGTTTAAGACCTGTTCTGCCTTATCGACGTTCGGATTCAAGTCAAAGGCGGGGGCTTTAACCGCTTACCGAGATGGGAAAGTAGCCGTTGCTCTTGCGGAAAGATGACAGGTGGCTTGCTTGGCATTCCGTCATTATGAACATTTAGTTTAATGTTTGTCCATTATCTTTTTGCTGGGTGTCAAGACCGAAACACATTTCGGTTAGCACGAGTGAAATAAAAAGCGCCCCGAGTGAACTGACCCCATAAAGTTNNGGTGCATTCAACCGCTCTGCCAACCTTCCGTGCCGTGCATTATACAGATCTATTGAGATGATGTTTTGATGCAAATGACTTAAAGAGTTGTCATTGGGTTTAAGATTGCTGTCGTATCTATTTTTTGCATGCTTTATAAAACAATATTAGACAAACCTAAAAACGAACTTCAATCGATTTGCCTCATATGGGGCATAGCAAATATTAATTATTAAATAAAAAAAGGAAAAAACCATGCGTGCTGTTGAAATTAAAACCCCAGGTGGGCCAGAAGTACTGGTGATTGGCGAGCGTCCAATGCCCGTTCCTGCCAAGGGTGAGGTGCTTATTAAAGTCGCCGCAGCAGGCGTAAACCGCCCTGATGTGTTTCAAAGACAAGGTAATTACGCACCCCCACCGGGTGCGTCAGATATTCCAGGCTTAGAAATCGCGGGTGAAATTGTCTCGGGTGATTTAACGGGTACAAACTTTGCAATCGGCGACAAAATATGTGCTTTGGTCGCAGGTGGTGGCTATGCTGAGTTTTGTGTTGCCCCAACAGCGCAATGTTTGCACATTCCACAAGGTTTATCGTTAATTGAAGCGGCAGGTTTACCTGAAACTTACTTTACCGTTTGGAGCAACGTATTTGATCGTGCTCGTTTATCGGGTAACGAATCATTTTTAGTGCATGGGGGCGCCAGTGGCATTGGTACCACGGCTATTCAGTTGGCGCATGCCATGGGCCACACGGTTTACACCACAGTGGGCAGCGATGAGCGCGCCCAAGCCGTTTTAGCGTTAGGTGCAGACCATGCCATCAATTACAAAACAAAAGATTTTGTTCAAGAAATCAAAACGTTAACAGCCGGCAAAGGAGTGAACGTCATTCTTGATATGGTTGCGGGTGACTATATTGAACGTGATGTGAAATGCTTAGCCGACGACGGTCGTATTGTCATTATTGCCACCTTAGGTGGTGCTGTATCAAGTTTTGTCGCCACTGAAGTCATGGTAAGGCGTTTAACCATTACCGGTTCAACCTTACGCGCGCGGTCTATTGCATTTAAAGCTGAAATCGCTCAAAACTTGCAAAAGCATGTGTGGCCGTTGTTGTCAGAAGGCAAAATTAAACCCAT
>DITR01000070.1:3054-5772 GCA_002422175.1 Alcaligenaceae bacterium UBA6179 | reverse complement strand
TGGATTAGAAAGAATCCTAATGCGGCTGTCGAGGTCATGAAAGAAGACCCTAATTTGAAAAACTTTTCAAATGAGATCTTGCTTGAGCAAATTTTTGCATACAACTTGCTTTATAAACCCACTTACATTTACCCCATTGCTGATTTCTGGGGAAGTGCAAATGAGCCCATTTATAACTGGCTTTATGACAGCAAGCGTATTCAAAATAAGCTGACAGCTAAAGACTTTGCTAACGCTGTTGATACACGTTTTATGGATAAAACTTTTGAGAAGTTGGGTTGGGCAACGATTACTAAACCACCCTTTTTACCCGCTTCATGGTCTGCTCCACTCGATAAAACGCCCTATCCGAGTTATATGAATTCGTTGAACACCACGACACCTCAAGTATTTCCAGAAAAGGGTGATCTCACAAGAGATTGGTCTTTCGATGGTAAAACTTACACTAAATAAAAAATATGCGAATCATAAATTATTTAAAGCAATCTCGACGCCTCATTCTATTGATTGTATTGCTTTCAATTTGGGAATTTTCCAGTCGCTTTATTCTAGATAAAACCGAATCTATCCTACTGCCCCCCCCCTCGGGGGTTGCAGTAGGCGGTTTTGAATTAATGCAGTCTGGTGAAATCTGGAAGCATATTCTTGATAGCTTATCGAGAGAGTTTTTTGCATTTTGTTATGCATCCATCGCGATTCCTATTGGAATTGTGATGGGTTGTTTTAAGTCAGTGAATGAGCAAGTAGACCCTATCATTGAGATTTTGAGGCCTATACCTCCGATTGCCTGGATACCGTTAAGCATTTTGTGGTTTGGTGTGGGCAACACTCAAAACCACTTTATTATTTTCTTGGGTATTTTTTTCCCAATCTTATTAAATACGATTGATGCAGTTAAAAACGTAGAACCTAATTTAATTCGTGCTGCACGCTGTTTAGGCGCTGGGTCGTGGGGAGTCATCACCAGAGTGATTCTTCGTGCTGCCTTGCCTCAGATCGTAACCGGCATTCGAATTGGTTTAGGGGTGGGCTGGATGGCATTAGTTGCCGCTGAGCTCGTGGGTGCCAATTCAGGTCTTGGCTTTTTGATCAATGATGCTAGAACAGTATTGCGAACAGATTATATTTTAGTTGGCATGCTGGCCATCGGTGTAATAGGTCTAAGTTTAGACAGAATGATTAGATTCACAGCACAAAAGTTAATGCCTTGGTCAAGAGCCTTAAACGCATAACTTTAATCGAATAACTTGCCACCAATTTATTTTGTTACTTAAAGCAGAAAAAAATGCACGCTCTTAAAGTTGAACGCTTACGAAAGCTGTACCCTTCCATGCAAGCAAAAGGTCAAGAAGTACTTGCCATCGAAGATGTATCTTTAGAAGTAAATAAAAATGAGTTTTGCTCAATCTTAGGTCATAGTGGCTGTGGTAAAACAACGCTACTTAACCTTATTGCTGGGTTTGAAGTGCCCACATCGGGTCGAATAGAATGTGCGGGTAAAACAGTCAACGGCCCTGGCGCTGATCGCTCTATGGTGTTTCAAGACTATGCTTTATTTCCTTGGTTGACCGTCTTTGACAATATTGCTTTCGGTTTGAAAGTAAAAGGCACGACCTCTAAAGAGATCAATGAAATTGTTTTGCGTTTTGCTGCACTGGTTGGCTTAAGTCAGTTTACTCATCATTACCCGCATCAACTCTCAGGGGGCATGCGCCAACGTGTTTCGATTGCCAGGGCTCTTGTTGTCGACCCGACCGTTCTGTTAATGGATGAGCCCTTTGCCGCGCTAGATGCTCAAAATCGGGCGCTGATGCAAGCTGAAATGATCCGCATTCTAAATGAGGAAAGTAAAACAGTTGTCTTGGTGACCCATAGCATTGAGGAAGCGATCAATCTTTCAGATGTGATTGTCGTGATGACGCGTCGACCTGGTAAAGTCAAACAAATCATTCGTGTGCCTGAACCTCGCAAAATGGTTGAAGATACACCCCCATATTTAACCATTCGTCGCCAAATTCGTGACCTGATTGCTGGTGAGCATGATGATAGCGAGGGACGCTAATTTTTGAAAACCTAAACGTTGTCGTCTTACTTATCTTTGCCGCCGTCTTTGGCGGTTGGATAAGGCGGCTGAGTGGTTTTGGGGGCGCACTTATTATGTCGCCCCTTTTGATGTGGGTTTTCCCAATCACCTTTCTTGTTCCCATTGTGATGAGTGCTGAAATTTTTGGCGGCGTCTTGTTATCGCGCCACTGGCGCGTTCAGACTGAAGACCGATCAAGACTTTACCTGATGTTGTTTTTTGCAGCGCTCTTATTGCCGCTTGGGCTTTGGCTTGGAAGCTTTACGCCGATTTGGCTTATAAAAGCGATAACGAGCCTATTAGTACTCTTATTCGCAACCTATCTACTTCTCAAGCCGCACTTTAAGGTGCTTGTTTCTCGTACATTTGATGGCATGGCGGGCAGCCTGTCAGGTCTTTTGTTAGGTTTGTGCGGAATAGGTGGCCCACCTGTGGCACTCTATCTCAATGCAACGAATCACGCATTCGATAGAATTAGAGCACTGCTGTCACAGTTTGTGTCGGGCATTTCTTTATTTGCGATCGTGGCTGCAAGCCTTATGGGCGGTGGGCTGGCGTGGCTCAAGTATTTATTGATAGCGATACCCGCCTACTGGATAGGTATGGAATTAGCCTCTTTTCTACTCAAAAAACGT
>DITR01000070.1:856-3027 GCA_002422175.1 Alcaligenaceae bacterium UBA6179 | reverse complement strand
TCTCTGAATAGCCTGAGTCTGAATAGAACGAATAAAAATAACACCCGGCCCTGAGTCGTATGAGCCGACTCTTATGAACCGACGATTCATATCGTTTAAATCGATTCAATACACATAAAAGAAGCCACCACATGAAAAAAATTGCCTTTGTCGGTTTAGGTGCTATGGGGCTTCCAATGGCTAAAAATTTAATTGCAGCGGGTCATCAAGTCTATGGTGTTGATAAGAATCGCGATGTGATCAAAGTGCTTCAAGCAGAAGGCAGCATAGGCTATGAAAACGAAACAGATGCCTATTTAAATGCCGATGTGTTGATCATTATGGTGGTGAATAGCTCTCAGGCTAAAGAGGTGCTCATTGATCATGGGGCTTTGAATGCTTTGCCAAACAACGCTGTCGTTTGCCTGATGTCGACCTGCCCACCCGCAGCGGTGAAAGAGATTGCATGGATGGTCAATCAAGCGGGCAAACCTTTCATTGACTGTCCTGTTTCTGGGGGTGTTGCAGGCGCCATAGCGGGTACCTTAACGATTATGGCTGCTTGTGATAAACCTACCTTTGACCACGCCTTGCCTATATTTAATGTGCTTGGAAATCGCGTTTTTCATGTCGGTGAACATGCAGGGCAAGGAGCCATGTTCAAAACGATTAATCAATTACTCTGCGGCCTACATCTTGCTGTCGCAGCTGAAGCCTTTTCATTGGCCAAAAAAAGTGGTCTTGATGTCAAGCTTTTACAGGAAATGATGAGTAGCTCTTCTGCCTCGAGCTGGATGCTTAACGATCGGGGTGCGCGCATGCTTGAAGATGACCCAGAGGTAATAACGACTGTTGATATATTTGTGAAAGACTTAAGCATCGTCAGCCAAGCAGGTCGTGATGCTATGGCGGCCCTACCCTTAACAGCGGTTGCCCTACAAATGTTCTTATCAGCGTCAGGTAGAGGTGAAGGCCTGTTAGACGACAGCCAGGTTATTCGAAGCTATGATGCCTTGAACGGCATAGCGTCTAACAAATGATCTACTAAATAAATTCTAAATAAGAGACTGATCAACCAACATTTTTTTAATATCTTTTTTTACAATTTTTCCGTAGCCTGATTTGGGCATGCTGTTCCAAAAGAAAAAATGGTGTGGCCAACGATATTTTGCGCAACGCCCGTCTAAATAAGCCAACAGTTGTTCCGCCGTAATCTGCGCGCCTATTCTAGCAACAATCACTGCAACGCCAACCTCACCCCACTTTTCATCGGGCATCCCAAAAATAGCAATTTCTGCCACATCGGGGTGCGTCAAGAGCACTTCTTCAACCTCGAGTGGGTACACATTTGAGCCACCCGAAATATACATATCTGATTCACGACCGGTAATGTAGAGCAGCCCACGACTGTCGACTTTACCTAAGTCGCCCGTATGAAACCAGCCACCCCGTAACGCTTTTTCTGTGGCCTCAGGGTTGCCGTGATAACCCGAAAAAACAGCGGGACCGCGGCAACAAATTTCTCCGATTTCACCCACTTTGAGCTTTTGCATGTGTTGATCGAGAATGGCAACTTCCATACCGGTTCGGGGTCGACCACATGAGCCTATATTTGCATCAGAGTCATGATCGTCAGCCGAATGCATGTGCGGTGGCAAAACAGTAATACAACCTGTCACTTCACCTAAGCCAAAATACTGCACCAACACAGGACCTAACTTTTGCAAGGCAAGCTTTTGATCGGTTCGATACATGGGTGCACCCGCGTAAATGACATAACGCAATGAGCTGTGGTCATAACAATCTACTGCAGGGTGCTCAACCAACATTTTTATAATGGTTGGTACTGTAAATAAATTCGTCACATGGTGACGTTCAACCTGTTGCCAAAAATCTTCAGGATCTAGTTTTTTACCTGTCAGCAAAATGGTTGCAGACCCTCGCGCCACATTTAATAATGCATGAATACCTGCACCATGAGAAAGGGGTGCCACAGCAATTGAACAGTCTGTCTCTCTCGTACCGGGTATGAGATCAGCTAAATGATTTGTGACCACGAAGGCCATCTGACCGTGCGTCAGAACACCTGCTTTGGGTTTACCGGTTGTACCCGAGGTGTAAAAAAACCAAAGAGGGTCATCGTACGATACGCTTGCTTCGTGGGCATCTTGACCTAAATGCTTTGTAACCAG
>DITR01000070.1:0-747 GCA_002422175.1 Alcaligenaceae bacterium UBA6179 | reverse complement strand
TCAGGAGGCGTAAGTCTAAAATTTGTGGGCACCCAAACGCAGCCTAATCTAAAAGCAACCCAGCAACTTTCAAAGAGCTGTTGAGTGTTTCTTGAGTGCACCAATATTTTGTCGCCCTTTCGAACGCCAAGATCACTGAGCGCACAGGCCATGGCATCAACTCGGCGATCAATGTCATGCCAACTGATCTCGACATGATTTATGATGAGCCCAGGTCTATTGCTATGTAGAAGAGCAGTTTGCCTGAGCAACTGACTCAAATTCATGGCCTGAGCAGCGTTCATGCGGCTTCCAAAATACTCAGGTAGTTTGCAACAGATGTGCCACCCATATTAAATACCGCCCCCAGCTGGGCTTTATTAATCTGCATGTTGCCCGCTTGACCCGCGAGTTGCATCGCAGCCATAACGTGTTGAGACACACCTGTTGCGCCAATTGGGTGGCCACGAGATTTAAGACCGCCCGAGGGGTTGACTGGCAACTGACCGTCTTTGCAGGTTATGCCCTCAAGAATGACCCGTGCACCCTGACCCTGTGGCGCTAGACCCATAGCCTCATACTCAAGCAATTCGGCAATGGTAAAACAGTCATGCGTTTCAACAAAATGTAAATCAGCTAGCGTCGCCTTTGCTGCGCTCAACCCTTTAAGCCAAGCCAATTTAGCCCCTTCAAAATTCGTTGGGTCACGCCGAGAAAGAGGTAAGAAATCGTTTACCTGGGTGCGTGACCGCCATTGAACGGCAGCCA
>DITR01000170.1:2899-10368 GCA_002422175.1 Alcaligenaceae bacterium UBA6179 | reverse complement strand
AGTCAAGTTTATCTCATTGAAGAACCCATGGCTGCGGCCATTGGTGCCGGCCTAGACGTGTCTGATGCCACGGGTTCGATGGTGGTTGATATTGGTGGTGGTACAACTGAGGTGGCCGTAATTTCGTTAGGCGGTATGGTTTATAAAGGCTCTGTTCGCGTCGGTGGTGACAAGTTCGATGAAGCCATTGTGAATTACATTCGTCGCAACTATGGCATGCTCATTGGTGAACCCACTGCTGAATACATCAAAAAAGAAATCGGTTCGGCTTTTCCGGGTGGTGAAGTGCGCGAAATTGAAGTCAAAGGCCGTAACTTAGCTGAAGGTGTGCCCCGTAGTTTTGTGGTCTCATCAAACGAAATTTTAGAATCCCTTACTGATCCACTGAACCAAATTGTGTCTGCTGTTCGCATGGCGCTTGAACAAACGCCACCTGAGTTGGGTGCCGACATCACCGACAAAGGCATCGCTTTAACAGGTGGTGGGGCTTTACTTCGTGATTTAGATCGTTTGCTTCAAGAAGAAACCGGCTTGCCTGTCGTTGTGGCTGAAGACCCGCTCACATGCGTTGTGCGGGGTTGCGGTGAGGCACTGGAACACCTAGAAAAGCTAGGTGCTATTTTTATTGACGATTAATGGGTTTGGTGGCGTGATTTCAGGTAACGCAGCCCATTTCGTTACGTTTACCCGCAAGTAACCATGTCAAAAAACTCAAATCTTGCACTATTCCGACGCGGCGTACCGCAAGAAATCATCTTTGCTTTTTTGCTTATTACGTCAATTTTNNCGTCGTATAGAGCTCGCTCAGGTCAGTTCATCCGCAGCGCAGTTGTCAACTGAAAATGCACAACTCAGGCGCTTGCTAAACATGCAAGATAATAAGAGCGAACAACCTGCTGTGGTGGCTGAAGTTCTTTATGAGGCACCAACTCCTTTCAATCGCCGCCTTATTTTTGATCGGGGTGAGCTTGACGGTGTAGCGCCGGGTATGCCCGTTATTGATGAGGGTGGTGTTGTGGGCCAAATTGTGCGCGTGACTCCCGTGTCTTCAGAAGCAGCATTACTCACAGATGAAGTGGTTTCAATACCTGTTCAATTAACGCGAACGGGACTAAGGTTGATAGCGTTTGGGTCTAATCAGCCAGGTAAAGTAGAAGTGAGGTATTTTTCTTCTGATGCCGACATAAAACCTGGCGATTTACTCATTACAAGCGGTATCGGTGGTGCCTACCCACCAGGTTTAACGGTTGGCAAAATCGATTCGGTCGATCGTGATGCATCGTCAGGTTTTGCGCATGCCATTGTCACACCCGCCTCGCACCCAGATCGGCATCGACATTTTTTAATCTTACGTAATTTACCCCATCAATATTCACCTCAAACAGCGGGTTCAACTCAAAAAGCTGAACGCCCAATAACAAACTCCGCCGGAGACGCCCGTGCGCGACGCGCTCTCAACTAAACGTTCTGGTTCCCGTGTTCATGGCAATGGCATCTCGCCGTCGCTGGCTGCCACCGCACGTCGCACCAATGACCCACTAACAAGGGGTATCAATGGTAGTTGGGTTTGGGGCTCAATTGCGCTTGCTTTTTTTATCTCGCTTTTGCCTTGGCGTGCCATACCTTATGCACCCGATTTGCTTTTGTTGGTGATTGCATTTTGGTGCGTTCACGATTCTCAGCGGGTGGGGCTCTTGACCGCTTTTTGTTTGGGTTTACTCATTGACGTACAAAGTGTCGCCCCCTTAGGTCAACATGCATTAATTTATATTTTGGTTTGTTTTGGCGGTTTACTGATCGGCAGACGATTACAACGCTTTGATCTTTTAAGTCAGACTTTGCACATGTTTCCTATTTTCATCATCAGTGTTTCGATTACGATTATATTTATTGCTGCGCTAAAAGATTTTTGGCCTGGCTGGGGTTGGGCATTCAGCGCAGTCTTCACTGCGGCACTTTGGCTGCCTTTTGGTTGGCTTCTACAAATGCCTATCAATCGCCTCGCGAGCCAATCTTTAGGGCAAGGCTAGGCTCAGAGTGACGCGTAGATCTATGAGCTCAGAGTCAGCTGACCGCTCAAAATTTCGAATTAGAATTTGGGTGGCAGGCTTATTCGCTATGCTTTGCCTAGGTTTTATTGTGGCACGGCTTTGGGTGTTGCAAGTCGATCGTCATGACGGCTTCGTTCAACGTGCTGATAGCAATCGTACAGCCTTCGTGCCGATTCCTCCGCGACGCGGCGATATTGTTGACCGTCATGGTGAGGTGTTGGCGCGTAATCAGCTGAATTACACGCTTGAAATGATGCCCGCTCAAGTCAAATCTATAGACAAAACATTGTCTGAGTTGTCTGAAGTGGTTAATTTGTCTGAATATGAAATACGCCGATTTAAACGAAAGCTTCAAGACTCTAGCCGATACGCACATGTGGTGTTGCGCAATAATTTAAATGATGTTGAAGCAGCTTGGTTTGCTTCACAGGCTTTTCGTTTCCCTGGGGTGAACTTAAAGGGGCGTTGGGTGCGTGACTACCCTCAGGGTGAGGCTGCGGCACATGTTGTGGGTTACATCGGTCGTATTTCTGAAAATGATCAAGAATCACTAGAAAACGCTGGGCAGATGGGTAATTATCGTGGCACCGATGTTATAGGTAAAAAAGGCGTTGAAAAAACCTATGAGCAGGTTTTGCATGGTTTGACTGGCTCGGAATCTATTGAGGTTAATGCAAAAGGTCGCGTGGTGCGTTCGTTAAATCGAAATGACCCCAATGCAGGCAAAGACTTGGTGTTGACAATTGATATGCGCTTGCAGCGTATCGCCGAGCAGGCGTTTGCGGGGCAAAGGGGTGCGTTGGTTGCCATTGACCCCTCAAATGGTGAAATACTTGCTTTTGTATCTAGGCCAGCCTTTGACCCAAATTTATTTGTAGATGGTATTGATGTTGAAAGTTGGCGCCTGTTAAATGAATCTGAAGACTTCCCCCTTATCAATCGGCCATTGTTTGGTACTTACCCAATCGGTTCGACTTATAAGCCTTTTGTGGCGTTAGCTGCACTTGAACTCAAAAAACGTAACGCCAAAGACATTGTTTATGATCCAGGTTATTACGAGCTGGGTACACAGCGATATCGAAATTCTGGTTCTACCGCTTATGGTGCGATTGACATGCACCGTGCCCTGGTGGTGTCTTCAGATACTTATTTTTATTCACTCGCACCCCTCATACCGATTGATGTGTTGCGCGACTTCATGGCTCAATTTGGTTTTGGGCAAATGACCGATATTGACCTTGATGGTGAAAAAGCAGGCGTATTACCTTCTACAGGCTGGAAGCGCAAAGCCTTTAAGCGACGTGAAGATCAATCTTGGTATCAAGGTGAAACAGTCTCAAGCTTAGTTGGTCAAGGTTACAACTCATTCACCTTGCTGCAGCTTGCACAAGCAACATCTGTGCTGGCTAATATGGGGGTGCTGCAACAACCCCATATTGTGCGTGCCATTAAAGACGCAAGAACAGGTGAATCTAAACCCATTCAGATTAAACCACCCCAAAATCTGTCGCTCAACCCAGCAAATATTAAAGTTGTGCGTGATGCCATGGTAGATGTGACTAAAATCGGCACGGCACGACGTGCATTCGAAGGTGTTTCTTACGATGTTGCAGGTAAGACCGGTACGGCTCAACTTTTTAGCTTAAAGGGTGGCAAATATATTTCTGAGGCAGTCAACGAACGGTTGCGTGATCATTCGCTCTTTATGGGCTTTGCACCTGCTCAAAATCCAAAAATTGCGTTGGCTGTTTTGGTTGAAAATGCAGGGTGGGGTGGCGCAGTGGCTGCACCGATTGCCCGTAAAGTATTTGACGCATGGGTTCTTCCCACCACACCGGTGCAAGTCTCAACCCCTCAACCGATTTTAGCCATCAAGCCATGAACAATTTGGCACGATTAGTTAAATACGCGTTCAAGTCAATTGACTGGCCGCTGATGGTGTTGTTGATCATTCTTTCAGTCATGGGTTTGGTGGTCATGCACTCTGCAGTGGGCGGCACATCATGGCGTTATGCTGACCAAGAAAAACATTTTTTACTGGCTTTATTCGTCATGTGGGCGATTGCCATGACTCCGCCGCAAATCATTGCTAAATGTGCAGTGCCCTTTTATCTGTTTGTGTTGGCGCTCTTGATTGGAGTTGAGTTTTTTGGTGAGACCAGTAAGGGTGCCACACGTTGGTTGAACTTAGGTTTTGTGCGCATTCAACCGTCAGAAATGATGAAAATTGGTGCCCCAATGATGTTGGCCTGGTACTTTCAGGCAAGAGACCGGAATATTTTTTTCATTGATTATGTTGTTGCCGCCATTGTGCTTTTAGTGCCCTTTGCTTTAATTATCAAGCAGCCTGATCTGGGTACGGCTTTGCTAGTTTTTGGTGCAGGTTTATTTGTTATTTTTTTTGCAGGGTTATCTTTTAAATTAATTATTCCAGTGGTGGCTTTAAGTGTTGTGGGGCTTTCATTTATTTTGTTTTATGAAGATTTTTTGTGCTTACCTGATACTGATTGGGTGGTGTTGCACGACTATCAGAAAGGACGCATTTGTACGCTACTAGATCCAACTAAAGACCCCCTGGGAAAAGGCTTTCACACCATTCAGTCGATGATCGCTGTGGGCGCAGGTGGTTTAGGTGGGCGGGGTTATATGAGTGGCACGCAAGCCCAGCTAGACTTTATTCCAGAGCGAACAACCGACTTTATTTTTGCTGTTTTTGCAGAAGAATTTGGTCTTTATGGTGCGGTGATTTTGTTGTTTTTATATGCATTGACGATTTGGCGAGGGCTTGTGATCGCATTAAGTGCTGAATCACTATTTGGTCGCTTGCTTGCGGGTGCCTTAACGATGGAATTATTCGTTTATGTCTTCGTCAATATAGGTATGGTGCTCGGGCTGTTGCCTGTGGTTGGGGTGCCTTTGCCTTTCTTTAGTTATGGCGGTACGGCTCTGATTACCTTAAGTGTGTCTTTTGGTATTTTAATGAGCATCTCAAAGCATCGCAAAGTTCATCACTAAGCTCTTAACCGGTGCGGGCATGCCAAATAGGTGCAACTGATCAACCCTAACCCATCGTATCGTTTCATTTGAGGCATCGAAATCTAAGTCCGTTGCATCATCAATTTGAACTGACCAAGGTTGAATGTGTAAATGAAAGTGCGTAAACGTATGGCGAAACGCGGCCATGCTTAATAAGGTTGGTTTTTGAATATGATTACTAATGCACCATTGCCTAATAATCGACTCTGATGTTTGCGTTTGAATTGATGTGTGAGTAACCCGTGGTTTTTCTGTTTTGCGTTTTGTGCTTAACGAAGTGAACTGATGCGTTGTCGCACTCATGTCGCCATCAATTTGGCATTCAGGCAGGCTCCATAAACCACCCCAAATACCTTTCTCAGGTCTTTTTTGTAACAAAATAACTTTTTGAGTGCCCCTAGGTTGAGCAGCCACTTTTTGGCTACCCACTTTCGTCGCACCAATTTTGCCAGTACTTTTACCAGTACCCATCTCTTCATCGTGAATATTGCCAAGAAGCAGATCAGGCATCTGCGAACTGATTAACAGCATGATTGTGCTGCGTTCAGGTATCGCTTGGCGTGAACGTGGTTGCGGTAAATCATTTGTTCGCGAAGTGAGTTGGGCCACACAGTCAGAGTTTAAGGGGCACCGATTACAACTGGGTTGACGACGTGTGCAACAGGTCGCCCCAAGGTCCATTAAACCTTGCGTGAAGCGAGCCATGGCATCAGGTTGTTCAATAGTCAGTGCAAGGCTTGGCGTCGCCAGCTTAGCGTGTTGCCAGAGTTGTTGAACCACTGCGCGTGAGGTGGGGTCACCTTCCACCCCAAAATATCGACAATACACACGCTTAACATTGCCGTCGAGGATGGGCGTACGCTCACCAAAACAAAATGCGGCAATGGCGGCGGCCGTTGAGGGCCCAATTCCAGGTAACGTTTGCAGTGATTCAGCATTGGGAGGAAACTGCCCACCCCAGAGTGCAACAACGTGTTGTGCGCATGCATGCAAATGACGTGCACGAGCGTAATAGCCTAACCCCGCCCAATGTAATAAAACCTCTTCAAGTGAGGCATTGGCCAGTGACTCGACATTTGGAAACCGATCGATAAAACGGTTGAAATAACCGATAACGGTGGCGACCTGCGTTTGTTGCAACATAATTTCAGAGAGCCACACACGGTATGGATCTTGTGTATTTTGCCAAGGTAAATCATGACGGCCAAACTGTCTTTGCCACGTAATGACTCGTTCTGCAAGAAGGGGTAACAATTTAGCCACGGGTAAATTTAATAGTCTGTGCGTAAATGATTGTGTTGAGCAACGCAGGTTAAAAACGAGTGTTACGTGTAACAGACCAACGCGCTGAAACGGCACCTAAAGTAATGGCTGCAATAAAGCACCATATTAAAATATCAGTGCTAGGTAAGCGTAAAGAAAACTCAGCACCATACGTTTTGGCTAGACCTAAAAGAGCTTGATTGAGTGGGCTCAGTGCCCAAAGACACAAACCAATTGCGAGGCATGCCGCAATACCGCATGTCAAGCCGCCCTGATATAAAAAGGGTCGACGCACAAACGATTCTGTGGCCCCAACTAGACGGGCTACTGCAATTTCTTCACGTTGTGACAGGGCTTGCATGCGCACCGTATTAAAAATAGCGGCTAACACAACCAAACCGACAACCAAGGTGATCAACGCGAGGCCAATGCGGCCAAAGCGAAGTAATGCTTCAAGTCTTTGTACCCAGGCACTATCGAGTTGAACAAAATCAACCCCTGACCAACTCTGCCATGTTTGGGCAAGTTGTTGTGCGTGTGTCACAACTTGGTCGCTTGAAACCAAGCTCACCACGACGGCATCGGGTAATGGGTTACCTTCAAGCACTTTAAGTGCCTGTGACCAAGCTGGGTTAAGAGATAGTTCAATCAGTGCTGTGTCTTTACGGATGATTTTGATAGAAGAAACATTAACGTTATTTGCCTCTTTAATGCGTTGCGCTATTTCAGTGGCAACGTCAGGGTTGGCATTGGGCTTCATGAAAATTGTCATTTCAGGCGTGATCGAAACCTCACGCACCAAAGGTTGCACAGAAGTGAGTATGGATGCTCCAATTAAGGGCAACGTCAGTGCTAAGGCAATCACCAGTGTATTGGCAACCCATGAAAAGGGTTGTAAAAAAAGACGGCGAAGTGTCACATTGAGCGCGTAGCGATGTTGTCGTAACCATTGCTTCATGATTTTCTCTGCACGGGGAAATCACGAAAACGACCGGGTTCAATGACTAATACGCGTTGAGCGTATTCGGCCATAAGGTCTTCGTCGTGGGTGGCGACAAGTGTCGTGACGCCGACTTGATTAAAGTCTTTAAAAACGTTCATAACCCGACGAGCGGTATC
>DITR01000170.1:0-2844 GCA_002422175.1 Alcaligenaceae bacterium UBA6179 | reverse complement strand
CCCACGACGGCTAGGGGTAATAAAACGTTTTCAATGGCGCTGCGATCATAAAGTAAGTGGGTATCTTGTAGAATGACGCCAACTGAACGACGCAAATACGGTCTGGCACGAGCGCTTAAATCATTTAAACGTTGCCCGTTAACGGTTATTTGCCCTGAGTTTGGGGCTTCAAGACCTGCAATCAGCTTTAAGAGCGTTGATTTTCCAGCGCCTGAAGGGCCTGCAATGAAGACAAACTCACCCGTCGTAACGGTGAAAGAGGTTTGCGTCAAAATAGCCTGAGCAGTACTGTAAGATTTCGAAACGTTTTGAAAGTCGATCATATTTTTACGCATACTTAAAGTTGTAACTGAATATTAACCTGTCAATGTTGGCGTGAAAATTGCTTAAGTAAACGAAGGGATTACCCCCATACTGATCCAGCCACTCAAAGGCTAAGATTCTTAAATGTGCCTGTAGGCTCATTTAATTTAATTACGCGTGTAGTTTCAACACTTGGAGATTTCCTTATGAAAGCATTAAAGATTGCAGCCGTTGGTGCCGCGCTCTTGACTGCCGGTTCGTTGGCCCATGCGGGCGCAACATTTGACGCAGTTAAGAAAAAAGGTTTTGTGCAATGTATCGTCAACACAGGCGTGGCGGGTTTTTCAGCGCCTGATAGCCAAGGCAACTGGACCGGTCTTGATATTGATTTGTGCCGTGCGATTGCAGCAACGATGTTTGGTGACAGCACCAAATTTAAAGTTACCCCAACCAGCGCTGCGCAACGGTTTACTGCTTTGCAATCAGGTGAGGGCGATGTTTTGACCCGCAATACGACTCAAACACTGACCCGTGACACCACATTGGGCTTGTTGGGGGCTGGCGTCAATTTTTATGACAGCCAAGGCATTATGGTTCGTAAAGATTTGAATGTGAAGAGCGCTAAAGAGTTAGGTGGTGCAACTGTTTGTGTGCAAACAGGCACCACAACCGAGTTAAACTTAGCTGATTGGTTTCGTGCGAACAAGCTTACTTTCAAACCTGTTGTGATTGAAAAGCAAGAAGAAGTCGTTGGCGCCTTTGTTTCGGGTCGTTGCGACGCCTTCAAATCAGACAAGTCACAAATGGCTTCAGTGCGTAGTACGCTCGAAAAGCCAGAGAATTACGTGATTTTGCCTGAAGACTTTTCAAAAGAGCCATTAGGCCCGATGACTCGTCAAGGTGATGAAGCTTGGTTTAACGTTGTGCGCTGGTCACTGTTTGCAATGATCAATGCAGAAGAGCTCGGTGTAACTTCAAAGAACGTTGACGAAATGCTAAAGAGCAGTGACCCTAATATTCAACGTTTGTTGGGTGTAACACCTGGTATGGGTAAGAATTTGGGTGTAGGCGAGCAATGGGCATACAACATCGTCAAGCAAGTGGGTAATTACGGCGAAAGCTTTCAGCGCAACGTGGGTTCAGGTAGTGCATTAAAACTTGAACCAGGTTTAAACGCGCAATGGAATAAAGGCGGCATCATGTACGGTTGGCCTATTCGTTAATCTTGCAATGTTAGGTAGCACCTCACTCTTTGGGTGAGTAACACGGGCGGGGCATATCATGTCTCGCCCGGTTTTTTAAGACAGAATGAACACAGAATTAGAACTTTTATGAAAGAAGAAACAAATCAATCTATAGCAAGGTCAGCACCGCGCCCAAAGCTGTGGAATGACCCTAAGGTTCGGTCGGTGCTTTATCAATTGTTAGCCATTCTTTGCGTCGGCGGGGCCATTTGGTACCTCGTGAGCAACACGCTACACAATTTGTCAATTCGTAATATTTCAACGGGTTTTGATTTTTTACGCCGCGAAGCGGGTTTTGCGATTGGTGAGTCAGTCATTGACTATGGTCCCCAAGACACTTACTTTCGCGCGATTTCAGTCGGCCTGCTTAATACATTACGCGTGGCTGTTGTCGGCATTATTTTGGCGACTATCTTTGGCACCATTATAGGTATTGCGCGTTTATCGAGTAATTGGCTGGTTGCAAAACTTGCAACCTTCTATGTTGAAACGATGCGCAATATTCCCCTCTTGTTGCAATTGTTTTTTTGGTACGCCATCATTTCAGAAGTTATGCCTGGCCCCCGTGACGCATTGCACCCCATTCCAGGTGTATTTATTTCAAATCGGGGCATTAAGTTGCCAGCCCTTGAAGGGGGCGCATTGAATTGGGTGCTGGCGGGTCTCTTTTTAGCCATTGTGCTCATTGTGGTGCTCGCAAACTGGGCTAAAAAAAGGCAAGATAAAACAGGGCAAATATTTCCGTTAGGTCGCTATGCGCTAGCAATCTTGGTGTTGCTGCCGATGGTGGCTTTCATTGCCAGCGGCGATCGTTTAGGTTTAGATATGCCGGTGCTGAAAGGTTTTAACTTTCAGGGCGGCATCACCATAACACCAGAGTTTGGCGCCTTGCTGGCCGGCCTGGTTATTTATACCTCTGCTTTTATTGCTGAAGTGGTTCGGTCCGGCATTCAATCGGTTAATCAAGGCCAATGGGAAGCAGCCGGTTCGCTCGGTTTGCGCCGGCCTTTGATTTTGCGACTCATCGTGTTGCCTCAAGCACTTCGAGTGATTATTCCTCCGATGACCAGTCAATATTTGAACATTACAAAAAATAGCTCATTGGCTGTCGCCATTGGTTATCCCGATATTGTTTCGGTTGTGAACACCACATTAAATCAAACTGGCCAAGCCATCGAAGGCATCATGATGATTATGGCCGCGTTCTTAACCGTTAGCTTGTCAATCTCTGCCTTCATGAATTGGTATAACAAGCGCATCGCGCTGGTGGAGCGCTGAGCATGCAAAATACGATCAA
>DITR01000116.1 GCA_002422175.1 Alcaligenaceae bacterium UBA6179 | reverse complement strand
TATACCCCGCATTTCCTTACACGGCTTTTTCGCGTTTTAGTAATGATGACATCACATCTCTTTACGCTTACTTTATGGCGCAACCTGCTGTTGTTCAAAAGAACCCGGTTACAGAATTATCTTTTCCCTATAGTTTTCGACCCGGGTTGGCCGTTTGGAATGCGGCTTACCCCGCAGCCTTACCCCCGCAGGCGGCACCTCAGAGCGTGAATAGCCAAGCGTGGTTGCGAGGTGAATACTTGGTTAACGGGCCTGCCCATTGTTCAGCCTGCCACACCCCCCGTAATGCAGCGGGTGCAGAGCTCTTTGGTAAACAATTTTTGTCCGGTGGGTATGTTAAAGGTTGGCAGGCGCACGACCTAACAGCAACCTCAGCCAGCCCCGTGCCTTGGACACAGCAAGCTTTCTATGATTACTTACGTAAAGGTGTGAGCGAAAACCATGGTGCTGCGTTAGGCCCCATGGCCGAGGTTGTTAAACAGTTAAACACTGTGCCAGACGAAGACCTGAAGGCCATGGCAACCTACCTTTCCTCGTTTCAAGAGCCCGTTGACGCACAACAAATTAACTTGGCTAGAGAGCAACAGCTCACCTTAGCAGCTCAGCCTGCACCCAAGCTATTCAACGCCTCGAGTCGCTTGTTTGAGTCAGCCTGTATGTCTTGTCATCATGATGGCAGCGGCCCGACTTTGCTGGGTGCGAATGTACCGTTGGCACTCAACACAAATTTACATGCTGCGACGCCAGATAATTTGATTCGGGTCATTCTTGAAGGGGTGCGCTCACCGCCCAGTGAATCAGTGGGTTTCATGGCCGGCTTTGCTGACCAATTCAACGACGAGCAACTGATAGGCCTTGTGAATTACATGCGCGCACGGTTTGCCTCGCAACAACCCGCGTGGTCTCAAGTACCTAACGCGGTCACGCGCATGCGTGCAGAAACCAAGAAGAGCAGTGAACTCGTTATGTCTCGTTAGATAAAGACAGTCATCTAACGAGACACGGTTCAAATCAAACAGCCGCTAAACTTTTAAAAGACTTTTCAAGTTCAACTGCGATTTCAAGTAATTTAAAATCTGCGTTGGGTGATGCCATCAGTTGATAGCCAATGGGCAAACCGTTTGTGGGTAAAGGCATTGAAACAGAACATAACCCTAAATAGTTTCCAGGTTGTGTGTTTTGTGTCATGCCTAGAGCAAATTGCATGGCCTTCTCGGGGTCGTTAAAATCTGAAACAAGTGGTGCAAAGTCAGTGGTTGTGGGGCTGACCCAAACATCAAAACCTGTAAACTGATCAACCACTGAAGCCATGCTTTTCGTACGTTTTTCTTCTAAAGCCAGAAACTGATATGCCTTTGAATCTAAGCCTGTTTCAATTCTTTTAGCAATCACAGTATCGATTAAATGCTTTTGTTCAAGAAATTTTTCTTTGCCTAAAATAGCGATCAGTGATGCTGGCATGGAAACGGGAAAGTAACCTGCACGCTCAGCTGCTTCTGGCACATGAATATCATCTAATAAGCACCCTGCTTGCTGTAAATGCTGATTTGCCGCTTCAAAAGCCATTTTGATTTTAGGGTTCAAATGGTCACAAAAATGATTGGTGGGCACACCAACATGTAAACGATCTAAACGAACACCCGAAGAACGAGGGTGATAGAGGTGGCCAAAAAGAATAGCTGAAATTGTTTTAAACGCCAGCATAGCGTCTTGAGCAGATTTAGTTAATAAACCAATCGAATCAACACGTGGGTCGAGCGGAAACGCACCATCAGTCGGCCAAAAACCGAAAGTGGTTTTCAAACCAAAAATGCCATTGAATGCAGCGGGTACTCGAACAGAACCCCCTGAGTCTGAGCCAATTGCAAAAGCACATAAGCCAGCCGCAGTTGCGACAGCAGAGCCAGAGCTTGAACCACCCGGAACGCGATGATGGTCAAGGTCGGTTGGGTTCCAAGGGGTGCCCCGGGTATTAGAGTTACCTGTAATACCTAAACAAAACTCAACCGCTTTCGTTTGGCCTAGAAACACACAACCTGCCTGGCGTAACGCCTTTATAAAAGTGCCTTCTGCCGTGCCTAAAATATCAGAGAGCTCAATATTTGATCCGACATGTGGGGCAGGCATTTTTGCAACATTAAAGACATCTTTGATCACGATAGGCACACCCATCAAGGGGCCTAGATCAGTACCTGATTGAATGAGTGCATCCATCGCGCGGGCTGTTTTAATGGCGTCTTCATACGCTACGTATTCAAACGCGCCCAGCTTAGGGTCTAATTTTTTAATACGATCAAGATACGTTTGCGTTACAGACTCAGACGTTAACTCACCCGATCTAAAACGTCTTGCAAACTCAGCAATGCCACCTTCTTTAATCGGATCAGCATTCAAATCAAGCATCTTATTGTCCTTTTTCTTTATAAATTGAAATGTAAAATATTTATAAGCCTAGATATGCTTTCTTAATCATAGGATGCCCCTGTAGCTCTGACGATGGCCCGTCTAGAACCAAGCGACCATTTTCTAATACATAAGCGCGGTGGCTAAACTGCAACACTTGCTTGATATTTTGTTCGACCAATAAAACAGGGAAGCCCAAATCAGCCAGTTTACGAATGGCATGCATTACTTGCTTCACATACAAAGGTGATAACCCAAGGCTGGGTTCATCTAATATGAATAAATCAGGTTCCAACATTAATGCTCGCCCAATAGCGACCATTTGCTGTTGTCCGCCAGACAAAGACCCAGCAGTTAACGTTGAGAGTTTCTTTAAATCAGGAAATAAAGCATAAACTTTTTCTAAATTTACATTTCTTCTTGCGCGTAATCGGGGTAAATAAGAGCCCAATAAAATATTATCTTCAACAGTTAAGTTAGGAAAAAGTTGGCGCCCCATGGGTACATGAGCCAAACCCCTTTCTGCCATTTCATGTGGCTCAAGCCCAGAAATTTCTTCGCCTTTAAATAAGATTTGGCCTGCCCACGGTTTGATCATGCCTGAAACCGCGCGCAAAATGGTTGACTTGCCACTACCGTTGCCACCCACCAAACCGACTAACTCACCTTTACGCACTTCTATGGAGGCGTTAAAAACAACTTGTAATGACCCATAGCCCAAGTCAACAGCATTCACTTTTAAAACGATATCACTCGATAGATCTGTATTCATTAATCTGTTCCCAAGTAAGCGTCAATGACTTGTGCATCATTAATAACTTCAAGAGCAGAACCTTCTGCAATCTTGCTGCCACTCGCTAAAACAATGACATGATCTGCAAGCTGAATAATCGCTTCCATAATATGCTCAACCATAACGATCGAAATACCTGTGGTGGTGAGACCACGAATCAGAGCAATCATTTCTTTTAATGAGGGTGGGTTTAAACCCGCCATGATTTCATCAAGAAATAAAACTTTAGGCTCTAATGCCAATGCTTTAGCGAGTTCAAGCCGTCTCAGTCTAGCTAAGTTAAGATCAGAAGACAATTGATGCGCTCTATCAAGAAGACCGACCTTCTCAAGCGCAGACAGAGCAACTTTTTCAGCATCTTGCCTGCTCGAATGCCTTAAAAATGCAGCCACCAAAACATTTTCTAAAACGGTCAATTCCTGATAGGGGCGCTCAGTTTGAAATGTTCTGCCCATTCCCTTTTGCGTTCTGATGTAGGGTGGAATGTGGGTCACATCTTGATCATAAAATATGACTTTGCCAGATGTGACTGGCGCAAACCCCGTCACCGCATTAAACAAGGTTGATTTGCCCGCACCGTTGGGGCCAATTAAACCTAAAATTTTGCCTTCTGAAAGCGACAATGAAACATCATTGACCGCAATAAGACCACCATATTTAACAGTAATATTTTCTGCACTAAGCA
>DITR01000119.1 GCA_002422175.1 Alcaligenaceae bacterium UBA6179 | reverse complement strand
GTTGAAAAGCTAATTGGGCTGAAACCTAAAACAGCTCGCCTGCTTCAAGATGGTTCAGAAAAAGACGTTGATATTGATGACGTTTTACCCGGTGCAATAATAAGAGTTCGCCCTGGTGAAATCGTACCTGTTGACGGAATTGTTCAAGAGGGTGAGCCCTACATTGATGCTTCAATGATGACCGGTGAACCCCTGCCTGTGCATTGCAAACCAGGTGCCACCGTATATGGGGGCACACTCAACGCATCGACTGGCTTCACTTTAAAAGCCACGCAAACGGGTCAAGATACTGCCTTGGCGCGCATCATTCGAATGGTAGAAGAAGCACAAGATTCGCGCCTACCTATTCAAGCAAAAGTTGATCGTGTCACGGCCATCTTTGTACCTATTATTATGGCCTTATCATGCCTCACCTTTTTACTCTGGATAGTATTTGATCCTTTGCACAGCATCGATTTAGCAATTATTAGTGCTGTAACCGTGTTAATTATTGCCTGCCCCTGCGCTATGGGCCTAGCAACGCCCACATCAATTATGGTGGGTACAGGTCGGGCTGCTCAATTAGGCATACTTTTTAGACAAGGCGATGCACTGCAAAGACTGCGCGATGTCACAACCATTGCATTTGATAAAACAGGCACACTCACGCTTGGGCGACCCGCCTTAATGGGTTTGGTTAATTTTGACACGTCACAAACTGATGACGACGTTTTGTCACATTTAGCTGCGATTCAGCAACAGTCTGAACACCCTATTGCATATGCCATCGTTCAGGCTGCAAAAACAAAGGGTCTTACTCTACCCAGCGCAACTGATTTCAAAGCATTATCGGGTGCAGGGGTTCAAGCAAGTATTAACGAGCAAGTCTGGTTAGTGGGCTCTGAAGCTTTCATGCAAAATCAGCTCGTACGCATTCCTGATCATGCGCTCACACTCACCGAGCAATGGGCGAGTCAAGGCGAAACCCCCATCATGGTGGCGTGCAACAATAATCTTACTGCAGTGTTTTCAGTGGCAGATCCAATTAAAGCTGATGCACAACACGTTATTCATACGCTCAAATCGCTTGGTATACGTAGCGTCATGATTACAGGCGATCACCCGCAAACGGCACAAGCGGTTGCCAAAGCGATTGGCATTGATGAAGTGATTGCGCGTGTACTACCTGAAGGTAAAGTTGCTGCGATTAAATCACTGCATAAACAAAAAAATGAAGTGATTGCATTTGTTGGTGATGGTATTAACGATGCACCAGCTCTTGCAGCAGCCGATGTGGGAATTGCCATGAGCAGTGGCACTGACGTTGCCATGTCCTCAGCGAGCGTCGTGCTCATGTCAGACCACCTCTATCGCGTCATTGACGCTTTAGGCATTTCTAATGCAACACTCAAAAATATTCATCAAAACCTATTTTGGGCCTTTGCCTACAACGTCGCATTAGTCCCCATTGCAGCGGGTGTACTTTATCCCGCTTTTGGTATTTTGATGTCACCGATGCTGGCCGCAGGGGCAATGGCATGCTCGAGCATATTTGTTGTGGGCAATGCGCTCAGGCTTAAGCGTTGGGTACCCAAGCATGTACAAACTCAGATGGCTGGGGACGTTTAAGAGCAGGCGCCAACTCGCCTTGAACCGTACCCACAGCCAAGAAACCGACGAACTGATAATCAAGCGTGTCGAATCCCAAAGCCTCAGGCACTTCGTCTGTATAAGTACCCAGACCCGTACTCCAGAAACTACCAAAACCCATCGCATGCAAACTGTTTTGTAAATTCATCACGGCAGCACCCATAGATAAAGACTGTTCAAGTGCATTCACTTTAGGATGATCGTGATGCATTTGATAAGCCAAACCAATTAACAGCGGCACATTTTTTAACCACTTACGTATTGATGCGGCCTTTTCGTCCGTCACGGGTTGACCCGCACGCAAGTTGGCTGCGATAGCCAATTCCGCAAAAACCTCCACATGTGGGGGTGAGATCGTGACAAAGCGCCACACTCTCAGTGCAGCATGATCTGGAGCGTGCGAAGCTGCTTTAAAAGCCAGATCGAGCTGATCTGCACTGGGGCCAGGCGCAGCAATTGATTTTGTTGATCGCCGTGTCGTGATCGTTGACAATACAATTTGGGCGTTGGTTTGATTGACTAACATGATGAATCTCAAATAAATAAAAAAGCATGTAAAAAAGCATGTAAAAAAACACGTAAAAAAACCCCAATCTTTTCAGACTGGGGTTCTACCAATTACGGTTTAAGTAAGCAGTTTATGCTACTTAGATCATTTGAATATTGGTAGCACTTGGGCCTTTTGCGCCCTGACCAATTTCAAAACTGACCTTTTGATTCTCTTGAAGGGTTTTGTAACCTTCAGCTTTAATCTCTGAGTAGTGAGCAAATAAATCTTTGCCACCACCATCAGGCATAATGAAACCATAGCCTTTTTCTGAATTGAACCACTTAACGACGCCTGTTGCCATGACTAACTTCCTTGAAAATGAAAAATACGGGCCTGAGCCCAAATTGCATGACGATCAAGGAAGGGAAAAGCACTTCTGGTACCGCTATGGTGACCGATATGAAACTAAAGCCACTACACTTGAAAATCTTGCTAACTAAGTTTAAATGGGTGTCATACTAGAAGTCAAACAAAATTGTCAAGTGAATTCAGTATTTTTAACTTTTTTTAACATTTGTGCTAAAAGACCACGTATTTTTATGAAAATAGCCACCTGGAACGTCAATT
This sequence comes from Alcaligenaceae bacterium UBA6179, assembly GCA_002422175.1. GTDB lineage: Bacteria > Pseudomonadota > Gammaproteobacteria > Burkholderiales > Burkholderiaceae_B > Algicoccus. The sequence continues at coordinate 895 of DITR01000119.1, read as the reverse complement.
CAATCAAAGTTCGCTTGCCACAAGTTTTAGATTGGCTCATGCAAAGCCAAGTTGATGCCTTGTGTTTACAAGAACTCAAAGTCGATCAAGATAAGTTCCCCGTCGAAGCCTTTAACGAGTGTGGTTATCAAGCCGTCTGGGCCGGACAAAAAACTTATAATGGTGTCGCCATCATTTCACGACACCCAGGTAAAGATGTGGTGAGAAACATTCCAGGGTTTGAAGACCCCCAGCAACGCATTATTGCAGCGACTTACCCACAGATTGGCTCTAAAGATGGGGCAACAGTTCGATTAATTAGTGCATATTGCCCAAACGGTCAATCAATTGATAGTGATAAATATCAATACAAACTGAGATGGTACCAAGCCCTGACCGATTGGTTAAAAACTGAAATGAATCAGCACACTAATCTCTCTATTTTGGGCGACTATAACATTGCACCCGCCGATGAAGACGTGCACGACCCTAAAAGATGGGCGGGTCAAGTATTAGTCTCTGCACCAGAACGGGAAGCGCTTAACGCCTTGCTCCAGCTGGGTCTAAGCGATGCGTTTAGATTATTTGAGCAAGCGCCCAAGTCTTTTAGCTGGTGGGACTATCGTTTAAACGGCTTTAAACGCAATGCAGGGCTTCGTATAGATCACGTACTATTGAGTCAATCTTTAGTGCCCCAGTGCACCGCTTGCGTCATTGATGTGAACCCGCGAGGCAACGAACAGCCCTCAGACCATGCGCCGGTCATTGCAACCATTTAAAACAATAAGACGACTATGAATAAATCGCCTCATAAAACTTCATGCTCAGTTATCGATTAGCACAGTAAAGTGCTGTGTTTTGGCCGAATGATTCAATCATCACAATACAAATACCAAGTTAATTATTTCTTTTGACG
>DITR01000011.1:603-7274 GCA_002422175.1 Alcaligenaceae bacterium UBA6179 | reverse complement strand
GAATCAGGCAATAATTTAACCAGCCCGGCCCGAATATTTTCCACATAAATTTTAGCGCTTTCTAAACTTTGCCAAGCGTGAGGATCTTGCTCATCATGGTTATGCGATTTGTGTGAACCGTGTCCACTATGGTTTTTATGACCCTGTTGGGCAGGTTCAGTTAAAGCCACCACACCTTTTGAGGCCACTAAAACGTTACCTTTGTAACCAGAAGATGTGATGAGGCGATTGACCCACCCCTCAAAGCCTAAACCGTTTATGACGACCCATTGTGCTTGGGCGATTTGGCGTACATCTGCGGGTGTGGGTGTAAAAACGTGTGCATCTTCGCCATAGCCCACGATTGAGACCACTTCGACCGCATCACCACCAACTTGTTTGACCATATCAGCCAATATTGAAAAACTCACAACAACTTTGAGTGGCTTTGTTTTAGGTTCAACGGTTTGTGCCCACATCGTTGAATGCAGGACAAGTATCAAAGCCCCCAGCAGATAACTTTTTAACTTTTGACGCATATTTATTTCCTAATTATTAAACAATAAAATTAAATACACGTTTACTTCTAGTGTGATCGCAGCATTAAGACAGCTTATGACGTGTGCTACGACGAAACGTGACCCATACGCTTTCTCGTGCCCCGATTAAAAGCGACAACACATACAAAGCACCCGCCACCAATACAATTGCGGGGCCTGACGGTACATGCACATGAAACGAAATTAATAACCCCGTGACACCACTTATTGCGGCGATCAGCGCGGCAACCAAACATAAACCCACGATATCTTTTGTCCAGAAGCGGGCTGCCGTAGCGGGTAACATCAGTAAGCCAACAGCCATTAAAGTACCCAAGGTTTGAAATGAGGCCACAAACGCCAACACCACTAGCAACATAAATATGAGACTTGATAAACGACCGAGATTGCCATATTGAATCAAAAACGATGGGTCAAAACCCGCCATTAAAAGGGGGCGCCAAATGACGGCCAAGGTCAACAAGCTGAGTGATGTCACCGATACCACTAGCAACAAGCCGCTGTCATCGACTGCTAAAACATTACCAAATAGCAAATGTATTAAATTAACGCTATTGGCTTGCATGGAAATGATGGCAACACCGAGTGCCAAAGCCATAATATAAAAAGCGGCTAGGCTCGCGTCTTCTTTTTGTGAGGTGTATTGTGAAACGGCACCCGAAAGAAGCGCAACCACGGTTGCACTGATAAACGCCCCCAAACCTAATGCGGGTAATGACATGCCTGCAATCATGTAAGCCAATGCAACACCCGGCAAAACCGCATGTGAAATGGCATCACCAGCCAAACTCATGCGACGCATGACTAACAGCACACCTATTGGACCACTCATGAGGCCCAGCGCAATACAGGCTAGCAATGCCCTCCGCATAAATAAAAACTCGGTAAAAGGCGCCACTAACAAATTAAAAAGTGAATCAATGAGCATGATGACTATGCTCATGCTTGTGCACAATACCGCCCACGTTTTGTTCGGGTTGATAACACCACGGTGCGGCATCTTGCCATACCAATGAAGCCTGTTCAGCCTCACCTAATTTTTGGTTATTAACGACCGCTGAGGTGGGGCCCCATGCAATTAACTCTCGTGCCATTAAAAGCGTTTGTGGAAAATGTTGTTTAACCGTGTTCATATCATGAAGCACTGCCACAACCAACCGCCCTTGATGATGCCAAGTATGAATGATTTTCAACAAATCACGGACCGTCGTGGCATCTAATGCATTAAAGGGTTCGTCTAATAAAATAACTGGAGCGTCTTGCATAATGAGCCTTGCAAACAACACGCGCTGTAGTTGCCCCACAGACAGCTCATCGACCATACGTGATTCAAAATTGGCCAAGCCCACTTGTTGCAAGGCAGCCTGTAATTTTTCAATGACGGCAGTATTCATCGCCCCCATGGCACCGATTGCTTGCCAAGCACCCATTGCCACCACATCGATGACTCGCAATGCAAAATCAGGGTTAAGCCCTGCAATTTGTGGCAAATAAGCAATGGTGCCGGGTTGATTGCTTGCAATACCGTTGTAAATAACATGACCTTGATTGGGCCGTGCCTGTCTTGCCATCGCTCGCAATAAGGTTGATTTGCCCGCACCGTTAGGCCCGATTAAAGCAGTCAGTGAACCCGGCGCAAATACACCCGATACATGGTGCACGGCAGGGTGCCCTCTATAAGCTAGAGTCACATCTTGCAGTTCGATTGACACTGCATTTTTGGAAATGGCTTCAATTGCGGTGGCAGATGTGGTTTGAGTGGTCACGTCAATGGTCATGTTAGTCATGATATTCATCTTATTGACCCGCCTGAAAAACGGCCCAAACAGCCCACCATAATGGCAACAACAATGCGCTGATGAACGCTAAGCGCCGCCCTAAACCCCAGAGCAGCACATTGCGCTGAATGAGCGGTTTAATTAAGTCGTGAGGTTTTGTCATATCTAAACTTAAATTGGGTTGAGCCGTGCTTCATTTATTTTGACTTCATGCTTGCTAAACGAATACGTCATACATTCATGCGAAATGACTGAGCAAATAGTGCCTAGACAATTAACAGGCTTAAAATTTTGCCCATTTAATGAAAACTCAGTACTGATTTAATTGACGCTAACTTGATTAATACAGTCTTTATGAGTAACAATTATCATTATATCTTGTAATGATAACTCATTATCATTAAATATGCTACCCTCACCCTTCTTTTAAGGAATTGGTAATGGAACGATCAACCCGGCAACGTACCGCTATTCGAGAAGTATTAGCCAGCTCTGACCGCCCACTTCTGGCAGATGAAGTCCTAGCTTACGCTCAGACCAATGTGCCCGGTTTGGGCATTGCCACGGTTTACCGTAACCTTAAAACGCTGGTCAATGAAGAAGCTTTGCAAGTTGTTAACCTGCCAGGTGATAAACCCCGCTTTGAGTTTGCTCATCATCATCATCATCATTTCAGTTGTGAGCAGTGCAAGCGGGTGTTTGACATACACGCCTGCCCAGGCGATCTATCGCGTTTAGTACCAGAGGGGTTTACAGTTCTGAAACACGAACTCAACCTTTACGGTTTATGCGCACAATGTGCATTAAACTCCGGTGAAACTAAATATGCCTAAGTATTTGTCAATTTAGTTTGCTTAATCAGGTAAAACCCTTGCCAAGGTTTCACCCCTAGGCCTTCAGTGTGTGCTGTAATCGTTCGCTTAGTTAAAAACTCGGTTTTATAGATTATTTAAATTTTGCGTTATTTTTGAGTATTTTTTGAGTGTTGAAACTGTTATGAACCAACCCATTGCAATTGAAGACATGGTACCCGTCACCATACTCACAGGCTTTCTGGGGGCAGGTAAAACGACCTTGTTGAAAAGAATTTTGACTGAATATCACGGTAACCGTATAGCGGTTATTGAAAATGAGTTTGGTCCTGAAAGTATTGACAACGAACTGCTCATTCAAGATAGTGACGAACAAATTATAGAGCTTTCAAATGGCTGCATTTGCTGTACGGTTCGGGGTGACCTGATGCGCACACTCAACGACTTACGCGCAAGGCGCGAAGCCGGCACCATTAAGTTTGAACGCATCATCATCGAAACAACAGGTATGGCTAACCCTGGCCCTGTTTGCCAAACGTTTTTTATGGACGATGAAATCGCCGAATACTACCGACTTGATGCCGTCATAACTGTCGTAGACGCCAAACACGGTATGCAAACGCTTGACGATCAAGAAGAAGCACAAAAACAAGTGGGTTTTGCTGATCGCATTTTAATATCCAAAAAAGACTTGGTCACTGATGTTGAATATGAAGCGCTGCGCCGTCGTTTAGTACAAATCAACCCACGCGTAGCCATTGACGCCGTGCACTTTGGTGAAGCCAACATCACCCAACTTTTAGAAATGAGTGGCTTTAACCTTAATACCATCTTAGATATTGACCCCGCTTTTTTGTCAGCTGATCACCCCGATGCTGCACAAGCGCATGATCATCATGATCACGGCCATGATCACGATCACGATCACAGCCAATGCGGCCATGATCACAGTCATGACCATGACCATCACCATGCGCCGCATGACGATACTATTGGCGCTTTTGTATTCAAATCAAACAAACCGTTTGACCCTGAAAGACTTGAAGAGTTTCTAGGGGGTGTGGTACAAGTCTACGGTCCTGATTTGTTGCGTTATAAAGGCATACTTTATATGAAAGGTCTTAATCGTCGCATGCTATTTCAAGGTGTGCATATGATGATGGGAGCTGAACCGGGAAAACCGTGGGCAGCAACCGAAAAGAAGACAACGAAAATGGTCTTTATCGGTCGTAAATTACCGCAAGAGATTTTTACGCAGGGCTTAGAACAATGTCTTGCCCGCTAGTCTGACCCGCTCGACTTAATTAAGAGTTTCGACTCGATTGGAGTAACCACATGGTAACGAAATCAACTAAAGAAGCACCGGAAACATCAGCCGTAACAGCAACTAAAAAAACAGTTGCCGTCAAAGCAACCCCTAAAGCCGTTAAACCCGCTGAAGAGACCACACCGCTTACTGAAGCGCAGTTGCTTAAAATGCCTGAATCAGATTATATGAATGCAGCTCAAATTGCATTCTTTCGTGCACGCTTGCAATTACTTGAGAAAGATCTCTTGAGCAATGCCGGCACAACCACTGAAAACTTACGCGAAACACAATTCGTACCTGATCCGGCTGATCGTGCCACCATTGAAGAAGAGCATGCCATTGAGCTGCGTACACGCGATCGTGAACGCAAGCTATTGAAAAAAGTTCAACAGTGCATTTCTCGTCTCGACTCGGGAGAGTATGGTTGGTGTGAAGAAACCGGTGAACCCATCAGTCTTCGTCGCCTATTAGCTCGTCCAACCGCTACACTCTCTCTTGAAGCACAAGAGCGTCGCGAAATGCGTCAAAAAATGTTTGGCGATTAAAGTTTACATGTCAGCGTCTTGATCAACCCTCACGACGCTACAAGAAGGAAGTTATGGAATCGTTTCACGCAACCACCATCGTCTGCGTTCGCCGTGGGCATAGCGTAGCGCTTGGTGGTGATGGTCAAGTCACCCTAGGCAATGTTGTCATTAAAGCCACCGCACGCAAAATTCGACGTCTTTATCACAACCGTGTTTTAGCGGGTTTTGCAGGCGCAACCTCTGACGCCTTCACACTTCAAGAACGTTTTGAAGCCAAGCTTGAAAAGCATCAAGGCCACCTCATGCGCTCGGCCGTCGAACTCTCGCGCGACTGGCGCACTGACCGTATGTTGCGCCGTTTAGAAGCCATGTTAATTGTGGCCGACCGCGATCACACCTTGGTTCTAACGGGAAATGGCGATGTGCTTGAACCTGAACATGGTATTGCTGCAATTGGCTCTGGCGGTGTTTACGCACAGTCTGCCGCGCTGGGTTTAATACGACACACTGAACTTGAGCCCGCTGCTATTGTCAAAGCATCACTCGAAATTGCGGGTGACCTTTGCATTTATACCAATCAACAACACGTTATAGAAACACTTTAATACCATGCATGCATCACACATGACCCCAGGCGAAATCGTCTCTGAACTCGACAAATTTATTGTTGGTCAAGACCGTGCCAAACGTGCAGTCGCCGTCGCCCTGCGAAACCGTTGGCGCCGTCAGAACGTGGCAGAGCCCCTTCGTCACGAAATACATCCCAAAAATATTTTAATGATTGGCCCTACAGGTGTTGGCAAAACTGAAATTGCACGCCGGCTGGCGCGTTTAGCACAAGCGCCTTTTATTAAAATTGAAGCCACCAAATTTACAGAAGTCGGTTATGTCGGTCGCGATGTTGAAACCATTATTCGTGACTTGGTTGATATTGGCATCAAACAGATGCGCGAAGTTGAAATGCGTCGTGTGCAATCATTGGCGCAAGATGATGCAGAAGAGCGCATCTTAGATGCGCTTTTAACCCCACCACGGGCAGCCGACGGTTCGCCCCAACGCGAAGACACGACCACGCGCCAGACTTTTCGTAAACGTTTACGCGAAGGCCTGCTAGACGAAACCGAAATCGATATTGAAGTCGCTGCCCCAGCACCCAAAATGGACATTATGGGTCCACCCGGCATGGAAGACATGGCCGAACAACTCAAAGGTATGTTTGCAGGTTTAGCAAAAGACAAGAAAAAAAGTCGCAAAATGTCAGTCAAAGAAGCCCTCAAGCTTTTAACTGATGAGGAAGCCGGTAAACGTATTAATGAAGAATCGCTTCGCGCCGATGCCATCAAAGCCGTTGAAGAAAATGGCATTGTTTTCTTAGATGAAATTGACAAAATTGCAGCGCGACAAGAATCTTCGGGTGCTGACGTCTCGCGCCAAGGTGTGCAACGCGATCTGTTGCCTTTGGTTGAAGGCACAACGGTCACGACCAAATTTGGTATGGTTCGAACAGACCATATTTTATTTATTGCTTCAGGTGCGTTTCACTTATCGCGCCCTTCCGATTTAATACCTGAATTGCAAGGGCGTTTCCCGATTCGAGTTGAGCTTGATTCGCTTGAAACGGCTGACTTTATTCGTATATTGTGTGACACCGATGCAGCACTCACTAAACAGTATGCGGCACTCATGGCAACCGAAGGCGTCACACT
>DITR01000011.1:0-449 GCA_002422175.1 Alcaligenaceae bacterium UBA6179 | reverse complement strand
AGCATCATAACCACCCGCACTGGCGATGAGGGCACAACCGGTTTGGGTGATGGCTCGCGCGTCACCAAAAATAACCCCCGAGTTGAGGCAATGGGTGACGTTGATGAGCTAAATAGCGTGCTGGGGGTTCTCTTGGCTCACATGCGTAATGAAGAAAAGCTAAATGAATATGTTGCGGTACTTAACCGTGTTCAACATGCTTTGTTTGATTTAGGCAGCGAATTAGCCGTACCCGGTTTTAATCAACTGCAAGACGCACAGGTTTTATACCTTGACGAGAATATTGCTCAATTTAACGCTCGACTGCCTGCGTTGAAAGAGTTTATTTTGCCTGGTGGCTCTAGCATTTCAGCCCAAACACATGTGGCACGTAGCGTGTGTAGACGAGCTGAAAGGGCAGTGGTCAGCGTTGATGACTTGGGGCCACACCCCAAACAGTATTTAAACCG
>DITR01000186.1:4036-20260 GCA_002422175.1 Alcaligenaceae bacterium UBA6179 | reverse complement strand
AGAAAATAGCACCAGGCCCACCCAGCACCATCGCTGTTGCTACACCTGCTATGTTGCCCGTTCCAATTGTTGCCGCCATAGCTGTCATGAGCGCTTGAAATGGGCTTATTTCACCGGGCTGACCGAGGTTATTTTGCCTTGAAAAAGCCAGTTTCAATGCGTGGGGCAAAAGGCGAAACTGCATGCCACCCATGCGAATCGTTAAATAAAGACCCGTACCTACCAGTAATACCAACATGACCGGGCCCCAAACCCAGCTTCCTATCATTTCAAACCATTCAGTTACTAGTTTCATAAAATCTCCTTTAAAAAAAACACGTTTATTTGTGTTTAATACGTGCCGAGGAATCTTAAAAAGCAATCAATTGAAAAGGTTGTATGTAAGTTGTCATTCTTGATTATTTGATGTTTTGCAAGATGTAACAAAAGGCTAGACTTTTATCAAAAATTGTTAAGAAGCGACATCACGTTAAAATACATTCATGATTGTTTTAGGCTTTGAGAGTTCTTGTGATGAAACGGGCGTGGCACTGGTGTGCACCACTCGGGGTTTGCTTGCGCAAGCGCTGCATACCCAAGCGGCTATGCACGAGGCCTATGGCGGTGTGGTTCCCGAGTTGGCTTCACGTGATCACGTCAGGCGGGTCATTCCCCTTACTCAACAAGTATTAACTGAGGCGAACCTCTCATTAAAAGAGGTTGATTGGGTGGCTTACACCGCAGGTCCCGGTTTAGCAGGCGCTTTGTTAGTGGGTGCAAGCGTGGCGCAGTCAATCGCTTGGTCCTGCCAAAAGCCGGCCATGGGTATTCATCACCTCGAGGGCCATTTGTTGTCCCCCCGTATGGCAGACCCAAAACCAGAATTTCCATTCATTGCGTTATTGGTTTCAGGCGGGCATACGCAGCTTATGCAAGTCAATAGTGTGGGTGACTATCAATTGTTGGGTGAAACGCTTGACGATGCGGCGGGTGAAGCATTTGATAAAACGGCCAAATTACTGGGTTTAGGTTATCCGGGTGGCCCAATGTTGGCACGTCTAGCCGAGCAAGGTGATGGTGGGCAAATTGATTTACCGCGCCCTATGATGCACAGTCAAAATTTAGATTTTAGTTTTAGCGGTCTAAAAACGGCAGTGCTGACGCGTATACAAAAAAAAATACCCAATTGGCAGTCTGGGCAACCCGTGACCGGGCAGTGGGCTGCTGATTTAGCCGCGGCAACGCAGACTGCAATTACTGATGTGTTGGTGGCTAAATCTTTACAGGCACTCAAACAAACCGGTTTAAAACGTTTAGTGATTGCCGGTGGTGTGGGTGCCAACTCTCGTCTGAGAGAGCAATTAACCCAGCAAACTCAAAGAATCGGTGCACAGGTTTTTTATCCACCAGTGCATTTATGTACTGATAACGGCGCCATGATTGCTTATGCTGCGGCAGAGCGTATTAATGCAGGTTTAGCACCTAAATCGCCACGACAAGGTTTCAACGTATTCCCGCGTTGGCCTTTAATTGAAAATGACCCCAGTGTTGTGGTTTAAGGTGTTTTTTTACCATTCCCCACTCTAGCCTCAGTTCCGCGCAAAATGCGCACCATGTTGGCACGGTGGCGGTAAATCAAAAAACCACTCATCACCAGTATGACCCAAAGATAGGGGGTTTTGACAACCCAAAAGACATGATCGCCCAGTGCATAATAAGCGGGGGCAAATACTGCGCTTGCAATGGCTGACAGAGACGACATTTTAAAAAATAGCAACACAATCAACCATGTGGCTAAAGTAGCCATGCCTAAACCAGGCTCTAAAGCTAACAAAATGCCTAGAGCCGTTGCAACCCCTTTGCCCCCTTTAAAACCTATAAAAATGGGGAATAAATGCCCTACAAATACCGCTATGGCTGCCAAAGCGGTCAGGTTAAGTGATGCATCAAAATATTGGGCCGCCCAGACAACGATCCAGCCTTTAAATAAGTCACCCGCTAAGGTCAATCCTGCCGCACCTTTATGGCCTGAACGCAACACGTTGGTAGCCCCAGGGTTACCCGAACCGTAGCTACGCGGGTCAGCCAACCCAAACAGGCGACTTGAAACAATTGCAAAAGGTATTGAGCCGACTAAATAAGCCACCACGATAGTCAAAAATGTTGCAATCATGTTAAGTTCCAAAGATAAAATCACACCAACAGGCGCTCACATTTTAGCTCGGCTAAGTATGCAGGGTTACAATCACAACTATTGATATAGACCTTAAAACAGAATAATTCACCCCTTATGAAGATTTTGATTTCAAATGATGACGGTTACAGCGCCCATGGTATTGAAGCCTTGGTTGATGCCCTAGAGGGGTGCGGTGAACTTTTGGTTGTTGCGCCCGAGGTCAACCACAGTGGTGCGTCAAATTCGCTCACTTTAAATCGCCCACTTTCCGTGAGGCGATCGTCTAGGGGTTTTCATATTATTAACGGTACGCCTTCAGATTGCGTGCACATTGCCTTGACAGGCCTATTAGGTTCCAAACCTGATTTGGTCGTATCTGGCATTAATAATGGCGCCAACTTGGGTGACGATACCCTTTATTCTGGCACGGTTGCAGCGGCAGTAGAAGGGCATTTATTTGGTATTCCATCTATTGCTTTTTCGCTTATATCTAAAGGGTGGAACAATCTCGATGCAGCGGCACGTATTGCTCGCGAAATTGTGCAACGTCAAATTGATCAGTCACTTCAGGGGTCGCCGCTACTCAATGTCAATATTCCAAACTTACCTTATGATCAAATTAAAGGTATTAAAGTCACGCGCTTAGGCAAGCGACATCCGTCTCAGCCGGTTATTCCCGCACTCAACCCGGCTGGTGACACGGTTTATTGGATAGGGCCTGTCGGCTCGGTGCAAGACGCCACAGAAGGCTCTGATTTTGGTGCAATCGAGCAAGGTTGGGTTTCTATGACGCCCTTGCGCGTAGACCTGACGCACGAACATCAATTGACAAAAATAAATGACTGGTTAAATAAGCCTTTCAATATTGATCAAAAGGCTGGTGCAAGTGCCGGTGCGTAAGCCACTATCTAAAGACATGGCGGGCTTTAAGCCAGCCAACAGCAACACGCGCGTCACAATAGCGGGTATACCCAGTCGTTCAACGGCACAATCTAAACCGATTCAATCTCAAAATTTGGGTTTGAATTCAGTGCGTTCGCGCCAAGCCATGATTGATCGCTTACGTTTGCAAGGTATTAGCAACGAAAACGTTTTAAATGCTATGGCCAATGTGCCACGCCATGTTTTTGTTGATCAAGGGTTAGCCAGTCGTGCATATGAAGACGCTGCTTTACCGATTGGGCATTCACAAACTATATCTCAACCTTGGGTTGTGGCACGCATGCTTTCAGTTTTATGTGAAGGTCATCAAGCCCCCCAAAAAGTACTTGAAATTGGTACGGGGTGTGGTTACCAAGCCGCTGTCATGAGCCACCTATTTAAGCAGGTTTTTACGGTTGAACGTATTCGCGCGTTGTACGATGTTAGTCGAGCCCATTTGCAACGTGAAGGTTATCGCCTGGTAAGAGTTTTTTTTGGTGATGGCATGTTAGGTTGGCCCACCCACGCCCCGTTTGATGCCATTGTGGTGGCAGCAGCTGGATTAGCCATTCCGCAAGCTTTATTAGATCAGCTTGCTGTAAAAGGGCGGTTAATTGCACCAGAAGGTTCGAGCAATCAACATTTAGTGCTAATTGAACGCACCTCACCCACTCAATGGAAGAGAGAGGTTTTAGAGGCGGTTCGTTTCGTCCCACTCTTATCTGGTGTACAAAGTTAATGAATCAGTTTTGGAGTCAATCAATGATGGTGTGTTCGGTTCGAAATAAATCTGTCGAACAATTTAGTTTTACAGGGTCGGCTTATATTGTTACGTCATTTAAAGCAATGGCTTTAATGTTATTGCTCATTGCCCTGGCTGGTTGTGCGGGGTCTGGTACGGGCGCCCCCATATTTGGCGGTGGCAGTGACTCAAGCGCTAGCGGTGGGGGTGAATATACAGTCGCGGCAGGAGACACCTTATCTAAGATTTCTCGTGATACAGGCGTAAGCGTCAGTTCACTCATGAGTTTAAATAACATCTCTGACCCTCGCCAATTACGAGTCGGGCAACGACTTCGTCTAGGCACTGCAAGTGCTTCAGCTGGAATGGATCGGGGCGACTCAGACTCAACGACACCCGCCAAGCCGACTCGAACCCGTGCTGACATCAATGCGGCAAATGAAAAAGCAAATGAAAAAGCATCAGAAGTGGGTAACTCTAGCCGAGCAGCTAATGCCAACGCATTGAATTTGCAGTGGCCTGCTAAAGGAAAAATAATCGAAGGGTTCACACCAACAAATAAGGGTATTGATATTGGGGGTACTTTAGGCGAACCGATTTATGCTGCGGCTGACGGCAAAGTCGAGTTTGCAGACAATGGTGGTCGTGGCTTAGGCAATTTAGTGATTTTGAGCCATCAAGATGGCTTCATCACAGCCTATGCTCACAATCAAGACTTGATTGTTAAGTCGGGTGCACAAGTTAAAAAGGGTGCAAAAATTGCCACTATGGGTCAATCAGAGGCTAGCTCACCCCGTCTTCATTTTGAAGTCAGACGCAACGGTACTGCACTTGACCCACTTCGTTATTTACCCCCTCAGTAAGCGATAAGCATGACACCGACACTTGTATTTGATCTCGAAACCATACCCGACATGGTTGGGTTACGTAAATTGCAAGGAGCAGGACCTGAGGTGTCTGACGAGTCGGTATATGAAGTAGCCATCACCAAGCGACGTGAAGTGACGGGCAATGATTTTTTACCTCTGCACCTACAACGTATTGCGGTCGTGGGTTGTGTATTTCGCGATGACAATGGTTTTCGTGTCAAATGTTTGGGTCAAGCAGATGACCCAGAAGAAAGCTTAATTCAATCTTTTTTTAAAACAATTGATCGCTACACACCCAAATTAGTGAGCTGGAATGGCTCTGGTTTTGATCTTCCCGTTCTACATTACCGAAGCTTAATTCATGGCCTTGTGGCGCAGCGTTACTGGGATAACGGTGACGATGATCGTGAGTTTCGTTACAGCAATTACATTAGCCGTTATCACAACCGCCATGTCGATTTAATGGACGTTTTAGCTAAATACAATGGCCGCGGTAATGCCCCGTTAGACGAAATCGCTAAATTGTGTGGTTTTCCTGGCAAACTTGGTATGGACGGTAGTCAAGTGTGGCCTGCCTGGCAAGCTGGCAAGGCTGATGAAATTCGAGCCTATTGTGAAACTGACGTCATGAATACTTGGCTTGTGTATTGCCGTTTTAGACAATTGCGTGGTGAGATCGATACTTCGGCCTATCAACAAGAAATTGAGCTCGTGCGCGAGTTTCTTCACAACAACGATGCACCCCATTGGCAGGCCTATCTGGCAGCTTGGGGTTAGGCTATGAATACAAATGAATGGTTAAAGATCGAGTCACTCGATCAAGATGGTCGTGGCGTGGCGCGACGCAATGAAAAAGTTATTTTTGTGCAAGGTGCCTTGCCGGGTGAAACGGTAAGCGTCACCACCCTTCGCAGTAAACCTTCATATGAAGTGGCGCGTACAGAACACGTGTTCAAAGCATCTCCTTTGCGTGTCAAACCCCAATGCCCACATTATGGGGTGTGTGGGGGCTGTTCTATGCAACACATTGACGCTGCAGGGCAAGTTGCTTTCAAACAAAGGGTTTTAGAAGATGCACTGCATCATATCGGTGGCGTGAAAGCCGCACAAATATTGACCCCCATACATGGCCCTTATTGGGGTTACCGCCACCGCGCACGTTTGACTGTTAAGTTGGTTAATAAAAAGGGGGGCATTCTGGTTGGTTTCCACGAGAAAAAAAGTGGTTATGTAGCCGATATGAAGCAATGTGAGGTGCTACCCCGTCATGTTAGCGATCTTTTGGTGCCGACACGTCGGTTGATTGAAACCCTTAGTAGACCCAACCGTATTCCGCAAATTGAAGTGGCTGTGGGCGACACTCAAACCGCTTTTGTGTTGCGTCACATGGAACCTTTGACCGAACAAGACCAGCAATTGCTTAAAGATTTTGGGCATCTACATGGTGTGACATGGTGGTTGCAGCCGGCAGGGCCTGATTCTGTGCACTTGTTGGAAAAACCAATGGCGCACGATGCAAGTAATGAACGGGCATCAATCAATGAATTGGCTTATGCATTGCCTGCTTACAATTTACGTATGCCTTTTAAGCCGACAGATTTTACGCAAGTGAACCCGCACATTAATCAGGTTTTAATCGCGCGGGCATTAAGTTTGTTAGCGCCGCAACCAACCGATCGCATACTTGATCTATTTTGTGGTTTAGGCAATTTCAGTTTGCCTTTGGCACGTCATGCAGCGTTTGTAATGGGGGTTGAAGGTAGCTTGAGCTTAACGCGTCAAGCCCAGCATAATGCCCAGGTGCAAGGCATACACCATACAGAATTTGTCGTGGGTAATTTGTTTGAAGGTTTACCTTTGGCGGTCACTGAGGCGCTTACATTTGACCGATGGTTAATTGACCCACCACGAGATGGAGCACTGGCTGTGGCTGAAGCGTTGGTCACGATGCCATTAAACCAACGACCCAAACGAATTGTTTATGTTTCGTGTAACCCAGCGACCTTAGCCCGTGATGCGGCCATACTGGTTTTACAAGCAAACTATCAACTCGATGCGGCGGGCGTCATTAATATGTTTCCGCATACCGCCCATGTTGAATCAATGGCTGTTTTCAATCTCATTGAGTAAAGCCTGAGCGGCTTCACGCACACGTATGGGCGCTGTTCCACCTACATGTGAGCGGGCATTAACAGAGCCCTCTAAAGTTAAAACCTCGAATACATCAGCTTTGATTGACGGCGCAAAGGCTTGCAGTGCCTCAAGAGATAAATCAGATAAATCACATCCCTGAGATTCACACGTCTTGACTGCATGAGCCACGACCTCGTGTGCATCACGAAAGGCTATACCCTGTTTAACCAAATAGTCAGCCAAATCAGTAGCGGTTGCAAAACCTTGTTTTGCTGCGCTACGCATTGAGTCGGCTTTCACCCGTACACCGCCCATCATGTCGGCAAATAACGTGAGCGTGTCGCGCACGGTATCGGCCGTGTCAAACAAGCCTTCTTTATCTTCTTGATTGTCTTTGTTATAGGCTAATGGCTGACCCTTCATAAGCGTGAGTAGGGCAACGAGGTTGCCGTTAACACGACCCGTTTTACCCCTTGCCAGTTCGGGAACATCAGGGTTTTTCTTTTGTGGCATGATTGAACTGCCAGTACAAAACCGATCAGCCAAATCAATGAACCCAAAACGTGGGCTCATCCAGATCACTAACTCTTCAGACAACCGCGAAATGTGGGTCATGACGAGTGCACTGGCAGCACAAAACTCGATCGCGAAATCACGGTCTGACACAGCATCAAGCGAATTACGGCACACATCGGTGAAGCCCAACTCTTTAGCCACAAAGTGGCGGTCAATTGGGAAACTCGTGCCCGCCAGAGCGGCAGCACCCAATGGCAAAATGTTAACGCGACGACGACAGTCTTGCATACGCTGCACATCGCGGCGAAACATTTCAGCATAGGCCAACATATGGTGCCCAAACGTGACAGGCTGGGCGACTTGGAGGTGTGTAAAGCCAGGCATGATGGTGTCTGCTTGCTCTAAAGCGAGTTTAGCGAGCGCCTTGATTAACGCATGCAGTTGCGCGTCGATCAGGTCAATTTCAGATCGCAACCAAAGCCTAATATCGGTCGCAACTTGATCGTTACGTGAGCGCCCTGTATGGAGGCGTTTACCCGCATCACCAATCAGTTCAACAAGTCTTTTTTCAATATTCAGATGTACATCTTCAAGATCAATTGACCAAACAAACAGACCCGACTCAATTTCTAGTTTAATTTGATCCAAACCCTTTTGAATGTCGGCTAAGTCTTGCGAGTTAATGACACCAACGTGACCCAGCATTTTGGCATGCGCAAGGGAACCTTCAATATCTTGACTGGCCAAACGTTTATCAAAATTGACTGATGCGGTGTAACGCTTGACAAGATCTGAAACGGGTTCGTTAAAGCGCGCAGACCAAGCTTGCGCTTTTTTTTCAAATTGATTGATTGGGACCGAAGTCGGGTTATTTTTTGATTCGATGGGGGGGGTGGGCTTTGAGTTCATACCAAATATTATAGAACGCTCATTCTACGAATAGACGTGTCATAATTAATTACGTATTAAACCCACCATTTTTGCCCAACCTAACTTATTGACTCTAACAATATGAAACCTGCAACAAAAGTAGCTTTGGCTCAAATCAACACCACAGTAGGTGATTTTGCAGGCAATTCAAAGCTCATCTTAGCCAGTGCCCTTGCAGCTGAACAAGGCGGGGCTCATTTGGTGCTGACGCCAGAACTCTCTCTGTGTGGTTATCCTGCCCAAGACCTGTGGCTTCGTCCGGCTTACATCGAAGCGGTTGCCCAAGCATTTCAGGTTCTGGTTGCTGAACTGGCTCAATTTAAAGGTTTAGCGGTTGTTATCGGTCATGCGTGCTGGCATGATGGGGCATTAAGAAATACAGCTAGCGTGGCGCGAGATGGGCTAGTCATTGCCCAATATTTCAAACATGAATTACCTAACTACGGTGTTTTTGATGAAAAACGCTACTTTACGGCAGGTACCCAACCTTGCGTGTTTGAACATGATGGTATCAAATTTGGCATCAATATTTGTGAAGATGCTTGGTTTAAATCTGCCCCAATTGCCGCTAAACAATCCGGTGCAGAGGTCTTGTTGGTGTTGAATGCATCGCCATTTCATATGGCAAAATCGACGCAACGGCTCGACATTTTGCGCCGCTGCGTCGATCGCGCTGGTCTATCGGTACTTTCCGTCAATTTATGTGGTGGGCAAGATGAACTGGTGTTCGATGGTCAGTCTCAGGCGCTAGACCGGGCAGGCCATTGCGTCGGCACGCTACCTGCGTTCAAGCCCGCTTTAGGTTTTTTTGATGTGCACGCAGGCGGTGCCGTTCAAGCCGGGCAGGGCGTTATGCCCCTCACCCAAACAACGCCTGATGACGACTTAGCGCATGTTTGGGCAGCGCTTACCCTGGGCGTTCACGATTATGTAGAAAAAAATGGTTTTAAATCAGTCATATTAGGGCTTTCAGGCGGTATTGATTCGGCGGTGGTGCTTGCTATTGCAGTCGATGCATTGGGTGCGGGTTGGGTTAAAACGGTGATGATGCCTTCAGCTTACACAGCCGATATGTCAACCGATGACGCTCAAGAGATGGCAAACCGGTTAGGTGTGGTCCAT
Source organism: Alcaligenaceae bacterium UBA6179 (assembly GCA_002422175.1). Classification (GTDB taxonomy): domain Bacteria; phylum Pseudomonadota; class Gammaproteobacteria; order Burkholderiales; family Burkholderiaceae_B; genus Algicoccus. The sequence continues at coordinate 10,872 of DITR01000186.1, read as the reverse complement.
CACAACATACCGATTAAATCAGTAACGCAAGCATTTGAGGCCGCATTAGCCCCGTTTTTTGTAGGTCAGGTTGCAGACACCACTGAAGAAAATCTTCAGTCACGTGTTCGTGGCACGCTTCTCATGGCCCTTTCAAATAAATTTGGTCACTTGGTTTTAACCACAGGTAATAAGTCTGAACTGACTACCGGTTACTGCACGCTTTATGGTGATATGGCAGGTGGCTTTGCTGTGCTAAAAGATGTGCCAAAAACATTGGTATATCGTTTGGCACGTTGGCGCAATACGCAATCGCAAATCATTCCTGAGCGCATCATCACCCGTGCCCCTTCAGCCGAATTGCGCCCAGATCAAACCGACCAAGATAGTTTGCCAGCTTATGAGGTAATTGATTCCATTATTGAAGGCTATGTAGAGCATAATCAGCCTTCAACCTTGTTAATTAAATCGGGGCTCGAAGCTGACTCTGTTAACCAAGTTACTCGTTTATTGCGTATAAATGAACATAAACGCAGGCAGTCACCACCAGGTCCCAAAATTACAGTTCGTGCATTCGGCCGTGACTGGCGTTACCCTTTAACAAATAAATTTAATGAATAATTAAAATTATATTAATATTTTCGATTCTACCTTGACAGGAATTCACGTGAAACTCATTACTGCCGTTATTAAACCGTTCAAACTCGACGAAGTGCGAGAAAGCTTAGCTGAAGTAGGCATAACAGGCTTAACCGTGACTGAAGTCAAAGGTTTTGGTCGTCAAAAAGGCCATACAGAGTTATACCGAGGTGCTGAGTATGTGGTTGATTTTCTGCCTAAAATTAAAGTAGAGGTGGCTATTCAAGACGATCATGTCGATGCTGTGATCGACGCCATTGTGCGTGCTGCCCATACCGGAAAAATTGGTGATGGCAAAATATTTGTCACCACTCTTGAGCAAGTTTTACGCATACGCACCGGTGAAACAGGTGATGTCGCGCTGTAGTTTAGTCATGCGATGTTAGGGTTATGCTAGGGTTGCGCTGGGGCGAGTGGCAAACTTCTGCCAGGCCATCAGCGCAAATACCACCGCCACTGCAGGAAACACCCAGAAATTTAAAGTCTCCCAACCGGCTACTGACAGCAGTTTTCCAGCTGAAAATGATGATGCCGCTACAGACCCAAACACTAAAAAGTCGTTTAACGCCTGAACTTTATTGCGCTCATTAGGTTGGTGGCATGCAGTAACCATTGTTGTCGCGCCAATAAAGCCAAAATTCCAACCGACGCCCAGTAAAACCAAAGCTAACCAAAAGTGTGTAAGCCCTAGACCTGACAACCCCACTAGGGCAGACAAAGCCAATAAAATCAAACCAAAACTGGTCACCATTAATGTGCCAAATCTCTGAATAAGACGGCCCGTGAAGAAGCTGGGTGCAAACATAGCCAATACATGCCATTGAATACCCAACGCAGCTTCGCCCACGCTATGACCACAACCAACCATTGCAATTGGGGCTGCTGTCATCACAAAACTCATTAAGCTGTAAGTCACCACACCTGAGGTCACCGCAACAATAAACTTGGGTTGTTTAGCAATCTCTTTAAGTGATCGGGGTGGCGCCACCTCAAGATTTAATTGAGAAGTTTGCCCTGCTGGTTGTGTCACATTTAAGTGCTGATGATTTGATTCGGGCGGTTTTCTTAAAAACCAAAGTACCGGTAGCGCAAGAAAAGCCAGTAAGGACATCGCAAGAAAACTTCCTGCGAAGGGTGCCGTGACGATTGCGTCACGTGTCCAGATGACCGTTTGTGGACCAATAATGGCAGCGCCTAAACCGCCCAACATCACCCACGATATCAGTCTAGCCTTGATCGCGTCTGGGGCGCCATCGGTTACTGCAAAGCGATAGCTTTGTACATAAGAGGCATAAAACCCAGCAATAAGAGTGCCGATACAAAACAAATAAAAAATTTCTTTATAAATACCACTCGCCGCCACTAAACCCCCAACCGTACCCAAAACAGCCCCAAGCGTATAGCCAGCCCGTCGACCATAACGACGCATGATGTAGGCTGCAGGCAAGGTGCCTATGGCCATGCCCAAGTTAAACACGCTGATGGGTAAAGTAGACAAAGCAGGGTTGGTTGCCAGCTGTTGACCAACTAAACCACCCAATGACACCACAATGGCAGGGCTAGCCCCACCCAGTGCTTGTGCGGTCGTTAACACACGCCCGTTGTGATGAGAAATACGATTGAGGTGATCGATCATGTTTGAAACCGGTGAAATCAAACCCAATAAATAGGTTTGAATTAAATTTGAAGTTGGAAGTTTAGGCCAATTACATATTAGGTTGTGTATGATCTTAAACCTATGGAAAAAGAACGTATATCTAAGATCATGGCGCAACGTGGTATGTGCTCACGGCGTGAAGCAGACGTTTACCTTGAGCGTGGGTGGGTCTTGGTTGATGGTCAAACAGCCGTTGTGGGTGAGCGAGCGCTGCCAACGCAACAAATTACTTTGCTGCAATCAGGCCAACAAGAGCAGTCAACTCGGGTCACCATACTCATGCATAAACCGATGGGTATTGTGTCGAGCCAAGCCGAAGACGGCTATCAACCTGCTGTGAGTTTAATCAGTCGCCAAACCCAGTCTGGGGTTGATAAGTCTGGCCTTAAATTTGCCCGCAACCATTTAAATGGCTTGGCTGTGGCAGGGCGCCTTGACATTGATTCAACGGGCTTACTTGTGCTGACACAAGACGGTCGTATCGCCCGCACCTTAATTGGCGACCAATCAATCGTTGAGAAAGAATATCTCGTTCGTGTTGATGGCCATTTAAGTGATCAAGATCTAAAGCGGTTGAACCATGGCCTGTCGCTAGATGGGCGTGCCCTCAAGCCCGCCCATGTTTCTTGGCAAAATCAAGACCAGCTTAAATTCATCTTGAAGGAAGGGCGTAAAAGGCAAATACGCCGAATGTGTGAAATGGTCGGCCTTAAAGTTGTGGGCCTTAAGCGCGTGCGAATTGGGCGCGTTGTTTTAGCTGATCTTGAGCCCGGTTGCTGGCGGTATTTAAGGGCCGATGAATCATTTTGATTGACCGTTTATGCTGTAGGTCGCTGATTCGTCAACCGCTAACGTATCTCGCAACCATGGCAAGACTTTTTGCATCGCTGCTCGCAGTGTCCAAGGTGGGTTGATAACGATCACACCACTGCCATATAACCCTAGGCCTTCTTTGGGCGGCTTTGAGATCACAAGGCTCATATCAAGCCAATTATCAGGGCATACTTTGGCTAAATGTTTAGGTAATTGTTGCGCATCTAAACGTTGCACGATCGGGTACCAAACCATAAAACAACCTGTCGGAAATCGCATCACCGCATCTTTGACGGTGTTCAATACGTAACGATAGTCTTGTTTGTTTTCGTAGGACGGGTCAATTAAGGTGATGGCGCGTCGTGAAGTCGGGGGCATGAGCGCTTTGAGTGCTAAAAACCCATCTTCGATCGATACATGTAGCTGGCGAGGCCTCAGTGTGGCCACTTTAGATAAATTACGTTTCAAAATATCGGCTTCAACAGGCAACATTTCAAATAACTTAATGCGATCAATGGGCCGAATCAAACTCATGGCAACCCAGGGTGAACCGGGGTAAAACGATAATGTATTGTCAGGGTTTAGCCCTTTTATCACTTCAATATAACTTTTGATTGCGTCAGGCATCTTTTTTTCAGCCATCACGCGGGTAATGCCACCCAAGTACTCTTGCCTGGCATTGGCCCAGTTGCCCGTCAAGTCATACACCCCCGCACCAGCGTGGGTATCAACGTACCAGTAAGGGCCTGGTTTTTCGTTAAAATATTCAATAATTTGGCTCAAAACGATATGTTTGAGTACATCGGCATGATTGCCGGCGTGGAATCCGTGGCGGTAACTAAACAAGCAGATGCTCCGAGATTGATGTGAAGAAAGGTTTAGGTGAATTGATCACCTCGATTTAACTGTGCAAATGGTACACTTTGCCGGTAATATTCTAGGGGTTAATGCCACACATATGTTTGATCTTATTCGCAACCACAAACGCTGGATGCAGTTTGTTCTGCTTCTGTTGATCGTACCTTCATTTATGTTTTTTGGTGTTGAAGGTTACTCGAGTTTTATGTCGAGTGAACCAGATATTGCCGAAGTTGATGGTAAACCGATTACTTTAGGGCAGTTTGATGTTGCCCGACGTGATCAACTTGAACAATATCGTCGAATGTTGGGTAGCCAATTTGACCCTGCCGCAATTGATACCCCTGCTTTTAGACAAGACCTACTCAACACGTTGATTGACCAAGGTGTTTTAGCAGCGGCTGCTACTAAAGGTCGCTATAGTGTTTCAGATGATGCGCTACGCAACACAATTGCTGCGATACCCGCTGTACAGGTTAATGGTCAGTTTTCACCAGAGCGTTATCGGCAAGTTTTGGCTTCACAAGGTCTAACGCCTAACGATTTTGAACTGGGTCTTCGGCGCGATTTAGTCTTGCGACAAGTCTTGGGCCCTATTGGTGTGACAGCGACAGCTCCACTTGATGTGACCACAAAATTAATGAGTGTGGTTTCACAAACACGCACCGTAGCGATTCGTGATTTCAAAGCGGAACAATTTGCCAACACAATTGATATTTCTGACGAACAAGTCAAAGCTTGGTATGACCAAAATGCCCAAACGCTCATAGTCCCAGAATACGTCAGCCTAGATTATATTGTTTTAGACGAAGACGCCGCATCGAAAGATGTGGTGTTGTCAGTGGCTGACATCGAACATTATTATGCACAAAACCAAGCGCGTTATTCACAACCAGAACGACGTCGTGTCAGCCATATTTTGATTGAAATCGCACCTGATGCTGATGCGATTAAACGTCAAGCTGCATTAACAAGAGCAAATGATTTGTTGTTACAAGCCAAAGCAGACCCGAGTCTTTTTGCACAGCTTGCACGCGACAATTCACAAGACCCCGGCTCAGCTCAACAGGGGGGTGACTTAGGCTGGATATCAAAATCAACATTAATTCCCGAAGTTGAAGACGCTGTTTTTAAGCTTAATAAGGGCGATATTGGCGGTGTGGTAGAAAGCCCGTTTGGTAACCATGTCATTTATGTCACTGATATTCAAGCTGCCACCACCAAACCATTCGAACAAGTGCGTGGTGATATTGAAAATGAAGTGAGACGTCAAATGGCTTCGGAACGCTTTGCTGATTTAGCCACTAAGCTAAGTAGCGCTGTTTACGACCAACGTGATAGTTTGGCTCCTATTGCTAAATCACTTGGTTTAACACTTCGCCAAGCGACGGGTTTATCAAAGGAAGGCGTTTTACGCAGCGATCTTTTACCGCCTGGCACACCAACCGTTGATATCAAACAACGTGAATTACTAGATCAACCTAAAGTTCGACAAGCCGCTTTCTCGAATGAGGTCTTAAAAGACCGTCTAACTTCGGGTGTGATTGAAATTTCATCTGACACGCTGATGGCCATTCATGTCACAGCAGTTCAAGCGTCAGCCGTTCCGCCTTTGGCTCAGTTGGCAGAAAAGGTTCGTCTGATTATCAAGCAAGAAACGGCTGTTAAATTAGCTCAGACACAGGGTGAAAGTGTTTTGGCCGCGCTAAAGTCTTCTAAAGATAAACCAGAGGGCTTTGGGCCCACTCAAACTGTGTCACGTCAAAATCCACTTAATTTTTCAGCCAATGAATTGGCTACTGTGATGTCAGCAAGTCTTAATACGTTACCTGTTTTTGTTGGAATCGATGCATTAGATGGTTACCGAATTATTGAAATTACGGGTGTTTCACCCGGCCCACAAGCCGACGCATCTCAAATTAATCAATTTAGGCAACAACTTTCACAAGCTTGGGGTAATGCCCAAGAACGTGCTGCTTTAAGTGTGCTGCGCGAACAATATGGTGTCAAACTTAAACCTGAAGCGGCAGTTCTGATTAAAGGTGACTAGGGTTCATTGATCACTTTAATTAATCACCTTAATTAAAGTCGGCCATACATTGTTAAGTATGATTTCTTGTGCATCCTCGTTAGGGTGAATGTTGTCACTTAAAAACAGGTCAGAGCGGGTTTCTAAGCCTGCTAAAAAGAAGGGTATCAAAGCGGTTTGTGTATTTTGAGAAATAGTCTCATACATTTTTTTAAACTGACTTGTGTACTGTTGACCGTAATTAGGGGGTATTTGCATACCCGCCAAAACAACTTTTGCACCCTCGGCTTGGGCGAGTTTAATCATGTCTGTTAAATTTTGTTCGCTTACTAACAAAGATAAGCCGCGTAAGGCATCATTACCGCCTAATTCAATCAAAACTACACTGGGTTGATGTTGTTTAAGTAAGGCGGGTAGGCGAGTTAAACCACCACTGGTCGTTTCACCGCTAATACTGGCGTTAATCACCAAGGCGTTGATTTGTTGCTGTGCTAACTTTGCGCGCAACAGTTGTACCCAACCCGTGTTGCGCACAATGCCGTACTCTGACGAAAGGCTATCACCCACAATTAAAATCTTGATTTCTTGCACAGAGGTCGCTGAAGGTACGGCAGATGACACCGGTGCTGCAGATGAATTTGATGTAGCCCATGCATGTGTCGTAAAGCTAAATGCCAACCATAGGCATACGAAAGTCAGACGAACCATTTGATAGGGTTTTTGCAGAAAAATATTCATGTCATGCCAAAATAGAAATGCGTTAAAAAGTTTTATAAGATATTCAATCGAAAAAATTACCGTTCAATACTGACTGCTCAATGCCTTATTGATAACAACCTTAAATTTAATACAGCAAGGCTA
>DITR01000186.1:0-4007 GCA_002422175.1 Alcaligenaceae bacterium UBA6179 | reverse complement strand
CTTGTCATTCTAAACAATATTAGTTTTGACGTGCCGGCAGGCGTTTCAATGGCTATTGCGGGTGCCTCAGGTTCAGGAAAGTCAACTTTACTCGGACTTTTAGCTGGCTTAGATGTTCCCACTTCAGGTTCTGTGGAATTACTCGGGCAATCTATTTTTAAATTAGATGAAGATGGTCGTGCACATTTTCGTGCTCAACATGTTGGGTTCATTTTCCAGTCTTTTCATTTACTACCTCACCTGACAGCACTTGAAAACGTGATGTTGCCACTTGAGCTAGCCGGACAACCTGCTCGACAGGCTGCTTTATCAGTTCTAGAGGCAGTGGGGCTTGCGCATCGTATTAATCATTACCCAGCAACCCTTTCAGGGGGTGAACAGCAAAGGGTTTCGATAGCGCGTGCTTTTATTGTTAAACCGGCACTGCTTTTTGCTGATGAACCCACGGGTAGCCTAGACGTGGTGACGGGCGCAAAGATTATTGATTTAATGTTTGATTTGCACAAAACTTATGGTACGACTTTAATATTAGTCACACATGACGCCTCGCTGGCGCAACGTTGTGATAAAACCATTCACATTCAAGCCGGTGAGCTCTTGGCCGCCTGATTGTGCCACTCGTACCAGCCAATACCAGCCCCGCTGGCACAAATAACACCAATACCCAACCAAGTGGTTGTATCAGGAAAGTCACCCCATATAAGCCACCCAATTGTGGCCGCAGCGATTATCTGCATGTATATGAAAGGAGCTAGCACTGACGCAGGTGCCAAACGATAAGCTTGTATTTGAATTAAGTGCCCGAACGCACCCGTTATGCCTATTGAAACCAGTATAAACATATCAAGGACTCGCATCGTCACGAGTATTTCAATTGCTTGGGACCAAACAAATGGTAACAATGCAGAGAGCACTAATGTACCAGCAAGACCGCTCCAGATGAGTGTTGTGAACGCGTGGTCTATCGCTACACGTCGTGTCATGATGTGTTGGCTAGCAAATGCCACTGCCGTGATGAGTCCGAATATGACGCCAGTGGGGTCTAAACCCGAACTGGGGCGAATCACAATTAAGACACCGATAAAGGCGATGAGTGCTGCAACCCACCTTGACAGGCGAGGTGCTTCACCCAGTAACCAAGGCGATGCAGCCAAAATCATTAGGGGTGCTAGAAAAATAATTGAAGTGGCCTCAGCTTGTGGCAAATAAGAAAGTGTTGTGAAGAACAGTAACGTAGCCATCAGCATGGTCAGTGCACGCAAAAGCTGAAATTTAAGTGAGTTACTTTTAAAGTATTTGAACTTGTGCTTGGGGTATAACAAAGACGCAATCAAGACAAAATGAACAAAATATCTAACCCAAGCCAAAAGAATAAGTGGCGTACCCACAGCTAACAACCATTTACCACTCGCATCGAGGCCAGATAGTATCCAGCCAGACAAAAACAGCAACATAATGCCGCTTAACGCATTAGTCGCTAAAGCGCTCGAGCGGGTGTTAGCGACTAACAATGGGCCTTTCATAACCAAAACTCCGAAAATGATTGAACTGAGTGGGCATTAAGTGTGAAATGATACCCGTGATGCACACTTGAAATGCTTTATAAGGAAGGAACCTCATGACGACTGCTTTAAACATTCAGCCACTTGAAACTTTAGCGCAATCGCTTGAGAACGGGTCTGTCACTTCGGTAGCTTTAGTTGAAGATGCCCTGGCTCAGGTCCATGATGTCACAGGTCAAGGCTTGCGAGTGTATACCCAGTTGTTTGAAGCGCAAGCGCTTGATGCCGCGCGAGCCAGTGATTTGCTGCGAAGGGCAGGTTTGAAACGCTCTGAATTAGATGGCATTGTTATTTCTATTAAAGATTTATTTGATGTGTCAGGCTATGTTACCCGAGCCGGTTCAACCGTATTGGCTGACGCTCCCTTGGCAACAAGTGATGCGGTTGTTGTTTCACGTTTACGTGCAGCAGGTGCCATCGTTTTAGGTACCACTAACATGACTGAGTTTGCGTTCTCTGGGTTAGGTCTTAACCCGCATTACGGCACACCCTTAGGCGCTTATGAACGCACTGCAGGTAGAATTCCAGGCGGCTCTTCTAGTGGTGCTGCCGTGTCAGTCACTGACGGTATGGCAGCAGCGGCAATTGGTACCGATACCGGTGGCTCAGTGCGTATTCCATCAGCCTTTGGTGGCTTAGTGGGCTTTAAGCCCTCATCTCAGCGTATACCCAAGCAAGGTACAGTCCCTTTGTCAACCTCATTAGACTCAATTGGCCCCTTAGGTCATCGTGTCACGTGTTGTGCTTGGCTTGATGCCGTCATGAGTGGTGAACCTATTTCAACCCCTCACGCGCGATCTGTTTCATCGTTAGTCTTAGCTAAACCTAAACAGGTTGTGTTTGATGATGTTGAGCCCACTGTTTTACAAACATTTGTGCAAGCTTGTGAGGTTTTGCAACAAGCAGGGGCCAAAATTGTAGAAATTGATATACCTGAATTCAGCGAATGGCAATCAATACATGCCAAAAGTGGTCTTGTTGCCGCTGAGGCTTGGGCTTGGCATCAGCATTTAGTGGCTGAGAAAAGTGATCGGTATGACCCACGGGTGTTGAGTAGAATATTGATAGGTGAGCATATCCAAGCAGGTACCTACATTGAAGCACTCAATCGACGACAAGATTGGATCAATCGTTTAAATGCCCGTACACATGCGTTTGATGCTTTGATTTACCCCACCGTAGCAGTCATTGCTCCGTTACTGGCACCATTAATTGAAAGCGATGCGCTATATAGTGAAACGAATGCACTGGTTTTACGCAATACCGCCATCATGAACTATTTTGATGCCTGTTCATTGACTCTACCCTGCCATGTAGTGAGTCAAGCCCCTGTCGGTTTGATGTTGTCTACTCGGTCAGGTCAACATGCTCATTTATTAGAGGTTGGTTTAGCGTGTGAACAAGTACTCAATCGTGCTCGGGGAATCTAATATTAAAAGGTCACGCACTTATAGGAATGATCTATGCCGCGACTTCTTTTAGCTGTACTGGCTGGCTTGGCAATAGCCACCTCAGTTGACGTGTCAGCTCAAATGCAATGGGTCCTTTCCAGCGCTTATTCTGAAAATAATTTTCATACTCAAAATTTACGTCAGTTTGTTAAAGATGTTAACAATATGACGAAAGGTAAGCTCGTTATTACGATGCATTCTGATGTATCACTTCATCAAGCCTTAGAGATCAAGACTGCTGTTGAGGCTAATCAAGCCCAATTAGGTGACATTTTATTAGCAGCATATGCAAGTGAAGACCCTGTATTTGAAGTAGAGGGTATTCCATTCTTAGCAACGAGTTTTGATGGTGCGCGCAAGCTCTATGCTGCTCAGAAACCTTTGCTTGAAAAGAAACTAGCCACTCAAGGCATGATGTTGCTGTACTCTGTGCCATGGTCCCCACAGGGCATATATACAGATCGAGAACTCAATACCGTTGCAGATATAAAAGGCCTTAAGTGGGGCTCTTACAGCCCTGCAACCACACGTTTTGTAGAGTTGATAGGTGCCCAACCCGTTACGGTTCAAGCCGTTGATCTAGCCCAAGCAATGTCTTCAGGCCTAGTGAATGCTTTTATATCATCCGCTTCAATAGGCTATGACACAAAAGCATGGGTATACGTTAAACGCTTTTACGATACCCAAGCATGGTTTCCTAAAAATGCATTAATTATGAATAAAAAGGCATTTGATTCGCTTGATAAAAGAACTCAAGCAGCCCTATTTAATGCCGCTGCGAAGGCTGAAGTTCGGGGTTGGAAAATGTCAGAAGAAAAAACGACTTTTTATGTTAACGAGCTAGCAAATAACGGTATGAAAATTGAAAAGCCAAGCGCTCAATTAACGGAGGGTTTAAATGAAGTGGGAAAAAAAATGCTGGTCGATTGGCTTAATCAGTCTGGACCAGACGGTAAAATTTTGATCGACGCTTACGCAAAATAATGAGTTATGA
>DITR01000008.1 GCA_002422175.1 Alcaligenaceae bacterium UBA6179 | reverse complement strand
ATACATCACCCCACCCCAAATGATGATGAAAACGCTTTGCTTGAACGCACTCACCCCGCTTGGGTCAGGCTCAAATTTGATGAACTGCTTGCGCAACAATTGTCTCTTGCCGCTGCCCGGCAAGCCCGTCAAAATAAACAAGCTATTCCTCTGCCACACAGTAAACCAAAGCAAGGTCTTGTTGCACAATTACTGAAAACCTTACCATTCAAGCTAACCGCAGCACAGCGACGTGCCAGCGATGAAATTGCGCATGATTTAAATCGACATTTTCCTATGCACCGTTTACTGCAAGGCGATGTCGGTAGCGGTAAAACAATCGTTGCGATGTTAGCTGCCTTACAAGCGGTTGAAACGGGTCAGCAAGTCGCCGTCATGGCGCCAACAGAAATACTGGCCACACAACACTTTGAAAAATTTAATCAATGGTCTGAATCTGTGGGTGTGACATGTGTGGTGTTGACAGGCAGTGCCACGGTTAAGCAACGGCGTGAAATCAACGCTGCCATAGCTTCAGGTGAAGCACAAATTGTTGTGGGCACTCAAGCGCTCATTCAAGAGGCGGTAAATTTTGCCAATCTAAGTTTGGTGATTGTCGATGAACAACATCGATTCGGTGTCGGTCAACGTCTTGCTCTCAATTTAAAGGGCTTACAAACCAGCCCACATCAGCTGAGTATGAGTGCGACACCTATTCCGCGAACGCTTGCCATGACTTTTTTTGCTGATCTTGATGTGTCAGTAATCGACGAACTGCCGCCAGGCCGTAAACCGATTGTGACTAAACTCGTTAAAGCCCATCGGCGCGAAGAGGTATTGGCAGCCGTTGCCTCAGCCATTCAAGAAGGCGGTCAAGCCTACTGGGTTTGCCCACTGGTGCAGGAAAGTGAAGCGCTTGAACTACAAACAGCGGTCGACACCTTTGAAGCTTTGCAATTAGCCCTTACAAACCTAAAAGTGGGTTTGGTGCATGGCAAACTATCTAATGATGAAAAAACCCGCGTGATGGCGGCTTTTAAGGTAGGGCTCATTCAACTTTTAGTTGCCACTACCGTCATTGAAGTCGGTGTTGATGTACCCAATGCATCGATGATGGTGATTGAACATGCTGAGCGCTTCGGTTTAGCGCAACTACATCAATTGCGGGGTCGGGTAGGGCGAGGAGAACGCGATTCAATTTGTGTATTACTTTACGAAGATCGTTTATCTGCTATTGCTCGTGAACGTCTTAAGGCTTTGTATGAAACGCAAGATGGTTTTGTGATTGCACAACGCGATTTATCGCTGCGCGGCCCGGGTGAGTTTTTAGGAGCACGACAATCAGGGGTTGCGCTCTTACGTTTTGCTGATTATCAAGCCGATGCGCTTTGGGTTGAACGTGCTCGCGATACAGCAGTGATACTCAGACGTGATCATCCTGATACGGCTGCTGCACATATCAATCGTTGGATGAAAAACCGACAAGATTATCTTTTAAGTTAACTGTTTATGAATAGGGTACAAGGGCGTAAAAATGACTTTAACTGAACTTAAATACATTGTTGCTGTGGCACGTGAAAGGCACTTTGGTCGTGCTGCATTGGCTTGTTTTGTGAGCCAACCCACTCTTTCAGTTGCAATCAAAAAGCTTGAAGATGAGTTGGGTGTGTCAATATTCGAACGCGGTGGTGTTGAAGTGGGTGTCACGCCAGTAGGGGCTCAACTGGTGGCTCAAGCGCACAAAGTGCTCGAAGAAAGTGCCAACATGAAAGAAATCGCCCGGGTTGGGCATAACCCCTTGGTCGGCCCCCTCAGGGTCGGAGTGATTTACACCATTGGTCCCTATTTATTACCGAAATTAGTACCCTTGCAAATTAAACGTACGCCTCAAATGCCTTTGATTTTGCAAGAAAATTTTACGGTTAAATTATTGGAATTGCTTAGACAAGGTGAAATCGATTGCGCCATCATGGCGCTACCATTACCTGAAACAGGGCTTTCCATGATTCCTCTTTATGACGAGCCCTTTGTTGTCGCCATGCCCAGTTCTCACCCATGGGCATCACGACAATCTATCTCATCATCAGATCTTAAACATCAGCAAATGTTGTTGTTGGGTTCGGGCCACTGTTTCAGAGACCAAGTCCTTGATGTATGCCCTGAGTTGTCACGGTTTGCTGATGCAACGGAAGGTATTCAACGTACATTTGAGGGTTCATCGCTTGAAACCATTCGCCATATGGTCGCTGCAGGTGTGGGCATTACAGTGATGCCCATTTCAGCTGTGAACGGCTCAGACCAAACCGATGGTGGCTTAATAAAATACTTACCCTTTGATGAACCCATACCTGATCGACGCGTTGTGCTAGCTTGGCGTAAAAGTTTTCCGCGAACAGCAGCAATCGATTCCTTGGTTAAAGCGGTTCAAGACTCTGGTCTTGAAGGTGTGCGCCTGCTGGCAAGCTCTACGCTCTAAAAGCTGAAGTTAACCGACCCTTTTAACTATTCGCTTCAAAATGAAGTGTTATGCTTGAGTAGTAGATTTACCCCACTGATTTTTTTGGAGCGTTAAGTATGAAAAAATCTAAAGTTGTTGAAGATATAACACCAATCGATATTGGCATTTCAAGTAAAAACCGTGCCGAAGTTGCTGGTGAGTTATCGAAAATGTTGGCTGACTCTTATACCTTGTATCTGATGACGCACAACTTTCACTGGAATGTGACAGGCCCAATGTTTAATACCCTGCATCAGATGTTTATGGGTCAATACACTGAAGAATGGACAGCGCTTGATGCCATTGCAGAGCGCATTCGTGCTTTGGGGCACTATGCACCCGGCACTTATACCGAGTATGCAAAGCTTTCAAGTATTGCCGAGCCTAAATCCGTACCTGAAGCGTTAGAAATGGTACGTATGTTAGTTGTTGGTAATGAGGCCGTCGCCAAAACAGCGCGCGCCGCATTTCAAAAAGCCAGTAAAGCTGACGATCAACCCTCTGCTGATTTGTTAACTCAACGTCTTGACATTCACGAGAAAAATGCCTGGATGCTACGCAGTTTGCTTCAATAAAGTCACCCACAAGCTTGGGCTTTACGCCCAGCTTGTGCGCTTAGACAAACCGATTGGTACCTTGCTTTTGCTATGGCCCACGCTCTGGGCTATTTTCGCAGCCAGTCAAGGCCAGCCTGACTTGCACATCATGGTTGTATTCGTTCTGGGCACATTTTTAATGCGTGCCGCCGGATGCGCGATGAATGACTATTTTGACCGTGACGTTGATCAGTTTGTTAAACGCACTCAAAACCGCGTATTAACGTCGGGCAAAATCACCCCAAAAGAAGCCCTATATGTTGCCGCCTCTTTAGGTGCCATAGCATTTTTACTGGTTTTGACGCTGAATGTGCTCACCATCGGCTTGGCTTTTATTGGCGCTTTTTTAGCCGTGACTTACCCGTTATTCAAGCGTTTCTTTGCTATTCCACAAGCCTATTTGGGTATTGCATTTGGGTTTGGTATTCCGATGGGGTTTGCTGCGGTGACCGGCACAATACCTCTCGTCGCGTGGATAATGCTTGTTGCCAATATTTTTTGGGCCATGGCGTACGATACTGAATACGCCATGGTCGATCGCGATGACGATTTAAAACTGGGCCTTAAAACGTCAGCCATTACATTTGGTCAGTATGACGTCACCATCGTCGCGCTGTGTTATGCCATCACCTTGTTTTTATTGGCTTGGTGTGGTCATATGCTGGCGTATGGCTGGCCTTATTATGCAGGCTTGTTGATTGCAGCAGCCATTGCTGTAAGCCATGTGGTGATGATTCGCCACCGCGAGCGAGACCCTTGTTTTAGAGCCTTCAAAAACAATAATATGCTGGGTGGGGTTATCTTTTTAGGGCAATGGGTTTATCTGACTTTTGGTTCTCATTTCATTTAATAAGGGTGAATTAAATTGCGAAATACAACGCGATTTAATGACTGGTCAAAACCCGTTATTTAGTTTTAATTTTTTTCGTTTTAATTCAATCAACAGAGTGAACCATGCTTGAACAACATAAAATCGGTTTTATTGGTGGTGGCAACATGGCGCAAGCCTTAGCCAAAGGTTTGCTTTCCAATGGTTTGCCTAAAAGCTCAATTCACATTGTTGAAGTAAACCCAGACAGCTTGGCAGCGTGGCATGCCCAAGGCATCAGCGCGCGCGCATCACCTGATAACGCTCTAACGGAATGTGATATCTGGGTTTTAGCAGTAAAACCCCAAGTCATGTCCGAGGTTATGGCACAAGTCAAACCCTTTACAAAAGATCAAACACTCATATTGAGCATTGCTGCAGGCATTCCCATGGCCTCAATCAGTCAATGGCTAGGCGAGGGCGCTGATCCGTGGCCATATGTTGTCCGCTGTATGCCCAATACGCCCGCATTAATTGGTGCGGGAGCCATGGGGTTGACCGCTTTGAGCTCTGTAACAGCGTCACAAAAACAATCTGCACATGCCATTATGGAGTCGGTTGGTGTGGTTGTGTGGGTGGCTTCTGATAGTGAGATTGATGCCGTGACTGCGCTATCGGGTAGTGGTCCAGCGTATGTTTTTAGATTTATTGAAGCCCTAATAGACGGTGGGGTCAAATTAGGCTTATCGCCTGAACATGCCCGTTCATTAGCGTTAGCGACCTTGTCTGGGGCCACCCAACTTGCTCAAGCCTCAGATGAGCCGCTTGCCACGTTGCGCGAACAGGTGACCTCAAAAGGGGGAACTACAGCCGCCGCCCTTGATGTTTTAGCCGAGAACCATTTTTATGAAACGATTCAACAAGCCATGCAAGCTGCTCATAAAAGGGCAGGTGAACTGGGTAAATTATTCGGTTAGTTGTTTATGCAGTTATATTTGAATTCAAATTTTTAAACAGGATCCACCATGAGCAAACCTTTTCGTGTCGCAGTTTTAGCCGGTGATGGCATTGGTAAAGAGGTTATGCCGGAAGGTCTAAAGGTTATTGAAGCCGCCATTAAAAAGTTTGGTTTAAATATTTCTTTTGAACACCATGCCTGGGCCTCTTGTGACCACTATGCGCAGCACGGCCAGATGATGCCAGATAATTGGAAAGAGCAGGTGGGTTCTTGCGATGCATTGCTCTACGGTGCTGCCGGGTGGCCTGAAACAGTGCCTGACCATATTTCACTTTGGGGCTCATTGCTAAAATTTAGGCGTGAATTTGATCAATATATAAATTTGCGTCCCATACGCTTGTTTGAAGGTGTGAGCTGCCCTTTGGCTAATCGCAAACCGGGTGACATTGATTTTTATGTTGTTCGTGAAAATACAGAAGGTGAATACACCGCTCTTGGTGGCATCATGTTTGCAGGTACCGACCGAGAAATTGTGATTCAAGAATCAGTATTTAGTCGCATCGGTACCGATCGTGTTTTAAAGTTCGCCTTTGAACTTGCCCGTCAACGATCACGCAAACATGTCACCATTGCGACCAAATCAAACGGTATTTCTATAAGCATGCCCTATTGGGACGAGCGCGCAGCATTAATGGGTGCACAGTACCCAGACATCACAACTGACAAACAACACATAGATATTTTATGTGCCCGTTTTGTCTTGTCGCCTGATCGCTTTGATGTGGTGGTCGCTTCAAACTTATTTGGTGACATATTGTCAGACTTGGGGCCAGCTTGTACCGGTACCATCGGCTTAGCACCCTCAGCTAACTTGAACCCAGAACGTCATTTTCCCTCATTATTTGAACCGGTACATGGGTCAGCACCTGATATTTACGGTAAAGGTATTGCCAACCCGATCGCCATGATTTGGTCTGGCGCCATGATGCTGCAGTTTTTGGGTCAGGGCTTAGAAGGCGCGGCACAGAAACCTTACCTTGATGCCCACGATGCAATCGTTAAAGCCATTGAAGACACGATTTTATCTGGCCCCATGACACCTGATTTAGGTGGAACCGCTAAAACAAACGATGTTGGCTCAGCTATTGCGGCACGATTAGTTTAAGTTCACTTTACATAATATACATTATGCGATAAATAATGATCTTTCGTTTGCAATAAATCCCTATCCGCTTTTAAGATTAAAACCGATTCCATTAAAAAGAGAAAACGTATGATTACTGAAATTGCACACATCAATATTAAAGCGGGTGAAGAAAAACAGTTTGAGCAACAAGTGGCTAAAGCAAAGCCTTACTTTATGGCAGCAAAAGGTTTTCATGGCGTAAGCTTGCATCGCTGCATTGAGCACCCCAATCAATACGAGTTGCATGTGCAGTGGGAAACAATAGAAAACCATATGGTTGATTTTCGTCAATCAGATGGTTATGTTCAATGGCGCGCATTAGTGGGCGGTCATTTTGCAGCCCCACCTGTTGTTGAACACCTCAGCCCTATCGATTTAGGGTAAATACCGTTTTAAAAACCCATGTTGGCGCGTTTTTGTGCATATTGCATGTCTTCGTCGAACTGAATACGCGCTTTAGCTAAACAGACAGCTTGCTGATCTTGTCTAAGATCTTTGCATGCTGTCTGCGCTTCAGCATAGGCAGCACGGGCTTCTCGTTGAAATGTCTTTAAAATTTCTGCGCGAGCAGCATCGTCAATCACACCACTTGTAACAGGTTCTACAGCTGTGACTTGATTGGTAGGCTTGTTCAACTGAGTGGAATCAGGCGCTTGATTGTTTTGTAATGTGGTTTGCGGCGAAGGTTTAACCACTTGAGGCGGAGCAACAGGAATAGGAACGGCTTGAGCGTGGGCTTGAGCGCTGATTAGCGCCAAATTAAGCCCCAATAAACCTACAAAACTCATCGTCTTTATGCCGCAAATCAACCGAGCCCGTAACAGGGTGAACATAGACGTATTCATCATGATCATCTAACCTATCGTTATGAGATTACAACTACGATACACGAACCTGAGGTGTCTTGATGATTAACCGACATTTTCACCCTACTTTTTGGCTTAAAACACTGTTTTTAATCGGTTTTTTTTGCTTTGCCGGATTGTCCCATGCTCAACTTAAAGTGGGTGATGCAGCCCCCTCTTTTAAAGCACCGGGTGCATTAGCGGGCCAAGCCGTTGAATTTAACTTAGATGAAACCCTTAAAAAAGGGCCTGTCGTACTGTACTTTTATCCAAAAGCCTTTACAAGTGGTTGCACCATTGAGGCGCAACTATTTGCTGAATCAATTAACGACTTTAAAGCCAGTCAAGCAACCGTTGTGGGCATGTCAGCTGACAACCTGACAACACTAAAGAAGTTCTCGTCTGGGCCCTGTGCAGGTAAGTTTATTGTTGCTGCTGACGAAAACCAAGCCATTATTAAAAAGTATGATGCTGCTCTTAAAGTATGGCCAGGTGTAGCAGACCGTATTTCGTATGTCATTACGCCTGACAAGAAAATTTATGCCATGTACGAAGGTGTCAGTCCCGAACAACACGTTAAACGCACCTTGGCAGCCGTTCAAGCTTACTCAAAAGCCCAAAATCCAAAATGACAGCTTTATGTTGGTTTCGCACTGATTTACGCATCTTAGATAACCCTGCTCTCTCAGCGGCTTTGCAATCAGGTCCAGCATATGGCGTATTTGTCTTGGCACCAGAGCAATGGCGCATTCATCAAGATGCACCGGCAAAAATTCATTTTTGGTGGCGCACGCTCGAAAATCTGGTGCCAGAGCTCGAGCGTATTGGGGTTGCGCTAAAGTTTTTACGGGTTAAAACGTGGCAAGAGGTACCTGATGCGCTGAGCAATCTTTGTCAAACTCTTCAAGTTGACACAGTGCATTGCAACCGCGAACATGGTTTATACGAGCGTCGGCGAGACCAATCGACTTACAAAACTTTAGCCCTGTCGGGCATTGACTTAGTGGGCCATGACGGCAACACACTCTTGCCCCCTGGAACAGTAAAAACTGGTAACGATGATTATTATCGGGTTTTCACACCCTTTTCAAAAGCCTGCCGAACCAAGCTTAAAGCTGCATTAGCCACACATTTAACGCCACTGAGTCATTTGCCTGCTCAAGCGTTACCCGAACCTATGGTTGCAGACGTCCTTTCTATACACTGGCCTGAGTCAGAGGCAGCAATGGGTCTGAGTGACGAGCAGCGTAAGAACTTGACTCAATGGTGGCCTGCTCATTCAGAAGATGTCAGCGCACGTTTAGACGCTTTTACGCAAGAACCCATCAACCAATACAAAGCACTACGTGACTTGCCCGCACAGCCAGGCACCAGTCAACTTTCTCCTTATTTAGCGTCGGGTTTAGTGTCAGCCCGAATGTGTTTGTATAAAGCACTTAAAAACAACTCCGTTGACATTGAAAAAACCGTCGAGGGTGTGCACACTTGGGTCAACGAAATACTTTGGCGCGAGTTTTACCAGCATCTGCTGCATGGCTACCCAAAACTTTCAATGCACAAACCCTTGCGTGACGACACCCTAGGCATTGTCTGGCGCGATGAACCTGAAGAATTTAAGGCTTGGTGCGAAGGTAAAACGGGCATACCGATTGTTGATGCCGCGATGCGTCAATTGGTCAGCTTGGGCTGGATGCACAACCGCCTGCGCATGATTGTGGCTATGTTTTTAACTAAAAATTTATTGATTGACTGGCACAAAGGCGAAACTTTCTTTATGCAACACCTTATTGATGGCGACTTAGCGGCCAACAACGGTGGCTGGCAATGGAGCGCATCGACCGGTGCTGATTCTGCACCCTACTTTCGTATTTTTAACCCAGTCAGCCAGTCAGCTAAGTTTGACCCAGAGGGCGTTTTTATTAAACAGTGGTTACCTGAACTGGCCAGCCTAGACAATGCCTCTATTCACGACCCGTCACCTTTGCAGCGTCAAAGTCTTAACTACCCTCTGGCAATCGTTGATTTGAAATCAAGCCGGGTTCGAGCCATTGAAACTTTTAAAAAACATTTAAAAAGCAGTCTATAAATATCTTATGAACGGTTATTGAGTACGAATGCTTAGTGAATACTTAACGATGACTTAGCGATGATTTAGCGATGACTTAGCAATGACTTAACTTCTGACCTTTTTTCTTATTCTTTCAAGACCAAACATAAAACTTAATAAATAACCTTATAATTTTATTTTAACTAATTGATTATATTTAGAAATTTAACTATTTTAATATTCAAATCATGACTCTTCCTTCATTATTATTACAAACGATCGACCATCAAACTCAACCCTTGTTGCAATACCAAGGACACGTTCTGCTGGTTGTTAATGTGGCTTCACGTTGCGGTTTTACCAACCAGTACAAAGGGTTACAAGCCCTTTATGAGAAATACAAAGAGCAAGGTTTTAGTGTATTGGGCTTTCCATGCAATCAGTTTGGTAGCCAAGAGCCGGGTGATGAAGCAAATATTAAAAACTTTTGTGAAACAAACTATGCCGTTACATTTCCTATGTTTGCAAAAGTTGATGTAAATGGTCAAGACGCTGATCCTTTTTTTAAATGGTTGAAGTCATCTAAACCCGGCGTTCTAGGCACAGAAGGCATTA
>DITR01000156.1:5618-7384 GCA_002422175.1 Alcaligenaceae bacterium UBA6179 | reverse complement strand
CTCCCAGCTGAGCTATACCCCCGACATACAAGTTTAAAACCTTGTGCGCGGCCCGATCAATAAACCGATTGAGTGAGTTGCAACGAAGAACGAAATTATGCAACAAATACGCGTTTTCCGCAAATCGGTTTCATCTGAGTCAATTTGTGCGAACTTTGCACGAACGCTAATCAAGCGCTTCATGACGAAAGGGTGACCTTAAACCTTCTGTATAAGCCGCAACGCCTGCGCGTTCACGGTCAAGGTATTGCTCGATGGCATCTGCAAAGCCNNGGATGAGCCAGCCAGTGCGCCGATTGGGTGGTGATAGGGGTAAAGCCACGAGCAAGCTTATGCTCGCCCTGTGCGCCGCCTTCTATGATGTCTATTCCGTTTGCGATAGCCCACTCAATGGGTGCGTAGTAGGCCACTTCAAAATGAAGGCAGTCTACATGTGTAAGTGCACCCCAGTATCGACCATATAAACGTGTTTTACCGTCAGGCGTGCAGTCGCGCCAAAGTAACGCGCTGGCAATATCTTGTTGATTGTTTGATTGCTGGGCAATGACCATCACGNNGTGTTGGCATAGCAGCGATAAAAGAATTGCCATTCATCTGCAGTGATGTCAGCCCCTTTAACCACACGCGTATGAACGCCTGCTTGCGCAACTTTACGTCGTTCGGCGCGAATTTTTTTTCGTTTGGGTTGTGTCAAGCTGGCTAAATACGCTTCAAAGTCTGCCCAGGCATGGTTAAACCAATGAAACTGGGTGTGCTGCCGGGTTAAGCAACCGACAGCTTGAAGCGCTTGTTGATCAGCCGCTTCAGTAAATAAAACATGTAAAGATGACAGGTTGCTACGCTTGACCCAAGCCATTAAAGCTTGCGCGGCAAGCGTTTTATGTTGTGGCGCGCAGAGTAACCGCACACCACTGACAGGGGTGAAGGGCACACCAACAAGCCATTTTGGGTAATACTCTAGACCATTGCGTTGGTAGGCATCAGCCCATGCCCAATCGAATACAAACTCGCCATACGAATGACCTTTTGCATAAAGCGGAATGGCTGCAACAACTTGATCTGCTTGAGAAATCAACAGGTGCTGGGGTTGCCAACCGGTTTGACTATTGACGCTATTTGACTGTTCAAAAGCACTTAAAAAGGCATGGCTTAACAAGCACGAGCCAATGAGACTAGAGTGTGCGACTGCATTCAGGTCATTCCACACCTGAGCGTCAATGTCATCAATACGATCAAAAGCTTGTACCTGAAGTTCAGGTTGTTGGGTCATGGCGTATATTTTGTTTTCGGTTGCGACGTCGCGTTGAAATGCCTGCACCCAGTAAGATAAACCCTGCCAAGGCTAATGCAGGTATATCACCCCATACTGTGTAGGGCGTCATGCCCGTTTGACCTTGCACGGTCACGTCTAAATAACCGCCTTGCATAGGCTTCAAAAAGGCCACAGTGCGACCATAGTGATCAATTGCACCCGTCATGCCTGTATTGGTTGCACGAACCACAGGACGGGCGGTTTCAATGGCGCGTAAACGAGCCATTTGCCAATGTTGGCGTAATGCCCAAGTATCGCCAAACCAGCCTAAATTACTAAAGTTTGCCAAAATTGTCGCGCCTTGTGTCGGGTCGGATTGATTGCGAATGGGCGCAAGCAGTTCTTCCCCAAAAATATCTTCATAACAAATATTAGCCGCGATGCGTTGTTGACCGACAGTAAAAGGCATTTGAGGTGCAACACCCGACGTAAAGTCACCTAGCGGTATATGCAT
>DITR01000156.1:0-5578 GCA_002422175.1 Alcaligenaceae bacterium UBA6179 | reverse complement strand
TGTTGTTTGTCATAACGCCCGTTGGTCGTTTGGGTATTGTTAACTAAACCCTTGCTAAATAATATCAACTCTTGGGGCGTGAGCTGGCCTGTGACAGCAATGATACTGTTGGTATATTGACGTGTTTGAGTATTCAGTAAGGGAGACCCGAGCAAAAGGGTGGCTTGATCTTTTTGAGCAATATCGATCAAACTTTGCCAAATTGAGGGGTCAATATCTTGGGGAAATTTAACCATCATGGTTTCAGGCATCATGATTAATTGCGGGGTGAGCGTTTGATCAGGCATTTTATGTTGTGCCAGATCGAGATAACGTTGCACCGCAATACGCCACTGAGTAGGCGTAAATTTTTCACCTTGATCAATATTGCCTTGAATTAAGCGCACGCGAAGTGGCTCACCAAAAGGTTGGGTCATTTGCAACGTGCCCAATAATGCGCCCACAATTGTCACGATGACGACAATGAGCGGCCCGACTTTTTTATTTGAACCCTTCGCATCAATGGTCACCATTAACGCGGCCGCCATCAGCGCGGTGACCCAAACGACACCGTAGGTGCCCCCAATAATTGACCAGCCTGCTAACCAGCTGTCAACCTGGCCATACGCTGTATTGAGCCAAGGGAAGCCCGTGAATAATGTGCCTCGAAGCCATTCGGCTAGTGTCCAGCTTGAGGCCCATATGAAGATGAAACCTAGCGGAGCCAAAGCTGATTTGGGTAGACTGATCAAGCGCGTGAACCACAACGCCAACGCTGGAAAAAGCGCTAAATAGGCACTCAGTAGTAGCAATGCGGCCGCAGACAAAACCCATGGCATACCGCCATAAAGACTCATGCTTATCGTTAACCAGTACAAGCCCACCGTAAAAGTGCCTAAACCAAAAAACCAGCCTCGCCAAGCGGCATGCTGAGCGGTCGGGGCATGTAAAGTGGTGCGGGCGAGCCAAGCCAACACACCAAGCTGCACAGCCGGTAGCAACCATTGTGGCAGTGGGCCGGGTGCAAACGTTAAGCTATAGAACACACCGGCTAAAACTGCGGCAAGCCAATCGCGAGGGTGGCTACGAAGAGTGATCACAGAGGTATTAATCGCTTGTGGATGGTGTAACGATATTGTGCGTGTCGGGAAGCTTACGTATACGAACCCATAATGCACGTCTTGCGTCAGCTCTTAACACTTCGAACTGCGTGTGATTGAGTTGTAAACGGTCACCCCGCTTGGGTATGCGCCCCAAAGCGTGTGCAAACCAGCCACCTACAGTTTCGTAATCACCTTCAGGTAGAGCGCAAGTAAGCGCTTCGTTTAAAGTGTCTATTTCGGTTGTCGCCATGACACGCCATGTTTGTAGACCATCAGCAAAAATAGTTTGTTCGCTGTCGTCAAACTCATCTTCAATGGCACCGACAATTTGTTCTAAGACGTCTTCTAAGGTGACTAAGCCTGTGACGCCACCGTGTTCATCAATCACAATTGCAATGTGATTGCGTTGTTGCCGGAAAGCTTGCAGTAAGACATTTACGCGTTTGGTTTCTGGAATAAATACTGCAGGACGAATTAAGTCACGAAGCGTCAAAGAGGGGTTCATGACATAACGTAATAAATCTTTGGTCATGAAAATGCCAATGAGATTATCGCGATCTTCATCAAATACCGGAAACCGTGAGTGCGCCATTTCTAAAATGCGTGGTACCAAATTCTTAAGGGGTACGTTGACGTCGAGAAGATCCATTTGGGCGCGGGGCACCATAATTTCAGCGGCCGTCATATCTGAAACGGCTAAGGCACCTTTAAGCATTGAGTAGGCGTTAGAGTCAATTAAATTTCGTGCGCGCGCAGCATCAATGACGGTAAGAATACCTTCCCGATCTTCTGGTTCGCGCCTAACGCGAGACAGTAACCGTTTGATTAAATTGTTTTTTTTGCCTGACGGTGAGCCAGGCGAAGTAGAGTGTGGGTCTGACATTGAAGAAGAAAAGAAGTTTTGACCTAAATAGGATAACCTAAACTGAGCGTTTAAAACGGAAACATCAATACGGGGCAACCCTGATAAAAATTAGCTTGGGTACTAATGTGACAACACATTTGGCTTTTTATCTCTACATTGATCAACTATTTACCTCGCACCGATCAAATGATTTAGATGTGCTGAATGGTTTGTACGAAGAGTGGTTGTTTAATTTGAGGTCAGATAAGGATTTTTAATCTTCATTTGACCCAGTATGGTCGCTTCTAAAGCTTCCATCTCTTGCGCTTGATCGTCATCAATATGATCAAAACCTAGAGCATGTAAGGTGCCATGCACAATTAAATGTGCAGCATGGTGATCAAACGTTTTGTTTTGATCTTTTGCTTCTTTTGTTAAAACGGGTACGCAAATGATCACATCTGCTGTCAACATGCTTTCTTCTTGCGGGCCGTAGGCAAAGGTTAATACGTTGGTGGCTTTGGGCTTCTGCCTATATTGGGTATTGAGGGCTTGCCCTTCAGCTTGATCAACAAACCTTAAATGCACTTGCAAGCCTTGCGCTTCAAGTGCATAGGCTTGCCAAGCATTATCTATTGCACGTTTAACCCAACTTCTTATACGCTGACGTGTTAAGTCTTGAGCAGGCACAGCAAACTGAACGCTTAACTGTAAGGTCGGTTTGATTGTGATTTGTTCAGCGGTTTGTAAAGCGTGCGAGTGCAGTTTAATTTTATTGGGCTTTTTCATAGGCTTCGACAATGCGGGCGACCAAGGGGTGACGCACCACGTCACGACTGGTGAAAGCAGTCATGGCAATACCCTGCACCTCGTGCAAGACGCCCAAGGCATTTTTTAAGCCGCTGGGTTGGCTTTTGGGTAAGTCAACTTGTGATGGGTCGCCTGTGATCACTGCCTTGCTACCAAACCCAATGCGCGTGAGAAACATTTTCATTTGCTCAGGGGTAGTGTTTTGCGCTTCATCAAGAATGATGAAAGCATTGTTTAGCGTGCGACCCCGCATATACGCCAGTGGTGCAATTTCAATGGTTTGCTTTTCAAAAAGTTTTTGTACTTTTTCAAACCCCATCAAGTCGTAAAGTGCATCGTAAAGGGGCCGCAAATAGGGGTCGACTTTTTGGGCTAAATCGCCTGGTAAAAAACCTAAGCGTTCACCGGCTTCAACCGCTGGGCGAGTCAAAATAATACGTTGCACCACATCGCGCTCTAGCGCGTCAATCGCACACGCCACGGCAAGCCATGTTTTACCCGTGCCAGCCGGGCCGGTACCAAAGGTGATGTCGTGTTTCAGTATGTTGTCAATGTATTCTGCTTGGCGTGGGGTACGCGGTTTGAGATCACTGCGCCGCGTTCGTAATAAAGCACCGTCGTGCAGGGTTGCCACCGCAGGGCTGTCAGGGCTCGGCACTAAAGGTTCAGAGCGTTTTTCAACAATGCCAAGTTGGACCGATTCAATAGATAAGGGGGCGTGGCGCGATTGCTGATGAAACCGCAGTAGCAATGCCATGGCGGTTTCAGCTTGCGCACCTTTAATTTCAAAATGACTGCCACGATGCGCGATGGTGACATCAAGCGCTTGGGCAATTTGTCGAATATTTTCGTCTAGTGGCCCACACAGATTTGCTAAGTGAGTTGAATCACCCGAAAGTTCAACGCGTTGCCGATGGGGTGTTTTGGTTTTAGCAGTGGCCATTGTTTATTGGTTCATTGACTCATTGATTCATTTGATTCCGTGATGTGCACAACATCAGCCCTAAAAGTATTTGCTCGGGCTTCAGTAATGGTGACATCAATCATATGACCGATTAAGCGTTCGTGGCCAACAAAATTGACTGCTCGATTATTTTCAGTACGGCCCATTAGTTCAGTGATGTCACGTTTGGCGTGCCCTTCAACCAGAATACGCTGAGTGGTACCCACCATGTTGTGCGCAACCTCTGCTGCCTGCTTGTTAATGAGAGCCTGCAGGCGCTGCAAACGTTCAAGCTTAACTGTCTGTGGAGTGTCGTCAACTAAATCGGCGGCGGGTGTTCCTGGGCGGCGTGAGTACACAAATGAATAAGCCGTGTCGAATTGAACATCTTCAATTAACGCCAGCGTTTTCAAAAAGTCAGCTTCTGTTTCTCCGGGAAAGCCCACAATGAAATCAGATGCCACCGTTAAACCTGGTCTGGCCTGGCGTATGCGTTTAATAATTGATTTGAATTCAAGTGTGGTGTAACCGCGCTTCATGGCGGCTAGAACGCGGTCGCTACCGGCTTGAACAGGTAAGTGGAGAAATGAAACCAGTTTGGGTAACTTGGCATAGGCATCAATGAGTCGTTGTGTCATTTCTTTAGGGTGAGACGTGGTGTAACGAATACGCTCAATGCCGGGTAAGTCGTGCACATATTCAAGCAACATTGCAAAATCAGCAATGCTGTTGTTTTGGCCAATTTTGCCCAAGTAGGCGTTCACGTTTTGCCCTAAAAGGGTGACTTCTTTTACGCCCTGGTCGGCTAAGTCAGCAATTTCGGTTAAGACATCTTCAAAGGGGCGCGAGATTTCTTCGCCACGGGTGTAGGGCACAACGCAAAAACTACAATACTTGCTACACCCTTCCATGATAGACACAAAAGCACTGGCACCTTGTTTGCGGGGGGGNNNGTATTTAAGCGGCGACGCTTTTCAATCAGCTCTGGCAATCTATGCAGGGTTTGCGGGCCAAATACGACGTCAACATAAGGCGCCCGTTTAACAATGGTGGCACCTTCTTGGCTAGCCACACAGCCACCCACACCAATGATGAGGTTAGGGTTTTTAAGTTTAAGATCTTTGACTCGACCCAGATCTGAAAAAACCTTTTCTTGTGCTTTTTCACGCACAGAACAGGTATTGAACAAGATCACGTCGGCTTCATCGGGGTTTTGTGTGAGCTCGACAGGGTTTTGTATACCCAAAACGTCAAGCATTTTTTCAGAGTCATATTCGTTCATTTGGCACCCAAAGGTACGAATGAACACTTTAGAAGTTGTTGTCATAGGTTTTGGCCGAAACGGTTGTTGATACCGGGGGCGAGTGTTAAGCGCGTGGTTAAAAAGAATCAGTGAATTCGTTGAGTACAAAAGTTAAGTGTATTGGTTTAGTGAGATTGTTACATTTATTACATTTAGTACGTCTAAACGGCCTGTATGACAGCCGTTCATTTACTCGGTGTAGATCTCTTCAACCGTATCGTCTTTTTTAATTGGCTTAACCAAGTCTTCACGTTTAACGCCTAACCACATTGCAATAGCGGCTGCCACAAAAACAGATGAGTAAATGCCGAACCAAATACCGATTGTGAGTGCCAAAGCAAAATAGTGCAGCGTGGGGCCACCAAAAATCAACATGGCTAACACCATGATCTGGGTGGAACCATGTGTGATGATGGTACGTGAAATGGTTTGTGTGATGGCACCGTCAATCACGTCTTGAACGCTAGCCGTACGTTCTTTACGAAAAGTTTCACGAATGCGATCCATAATCACAACTGATTCGTTAACTGAATAGCCTAGAACGGCTAGAACACCCGCTAGCACCGAGAGAGAAAATTCCCACTGGAAAAAAGCAA
>DITR01000185.1 GCA_002422175.1 Alcaligenaceae bacterium UBA6179 | reverse complement strand
TGATCAATGTGAGCAATGATAGAAAAGTTGCGTATGTGCTGCATGACACCCTAACAAAAGTCAAAACGACGCGCATACTTTGCGCAAGAGCCACAAATGATCCGGGGGCGTTTAATCGCGCCCCCGGAGTTTTGTGGTGACAGGGCTATTTTAGCCCTTATAGCTTTACTTCGTAGTGGGCTTTAACAGCACCCATTGAGTCTGCTCACCTCGACGAACCATAACCCCAATAGGTTTGGTTTGATCAAGCTTGCCAGCAACCGATACAAACTGCTCTGGCGAAGTGATATCAGTATTACCCAACGTCAAAATTACATCACCTTGGTTTATGCCGGCATTTGCTGCCTCACCCGTAGCAGCAGTAATTTGAACCCCATTTTTGAGGTTAAGTTCTTTTTTTATTTCATCAGATAAAGCAACAACCGTTAGACCCAAAGCACTCGTCGTAGGCTTAACTTGAGCCAATGGTGAGGCTTTCTCTGAGTTACTGGCCACTGCCGGCGCTTGCACTTCTGCAACGGTTGCCGTTAAGGTTACCAACTTTCCTTTGCGCCAAACCTCAACCTTTACTTTACTGTCAGGTTTAGTCGAACCAACAACTCGTGGTAAATCAGACCATTTTTTAATCGCGGTACCATCAAATTTAAGAATGATGTCACCGGGCTCAATACCCGCTTTTTGTGCTGGGCCATCAGGCATGACACCGCTAATCATCGCACCTTCAGCCTTACTTAAGCCACTGGCCTGAGCAACTTCTTGACTGACTTCACCAATTTGAACACCTAAACGGCCACGGGTAACACGACCACTTTCTTTTAATTGCGCAACAACTTTCATTGCTTCATCTATCGGAATGGCAAGCGAGATGCCCATAAAACCACCACTTCGAGAAACAATTTGTGAATTAATACCGACTACTTCACCCTTCAAATCAAGTAAGGGGCCACCCGAGTTACCTGGATTAACTGCAACATCGGTTTGAATAAACGGCAGGTAATCGCCTGTTTCACGACCAATNNGCCAGCACCCACTGCCCTTTCTTTAAGGTTGCAGGGTTACCGATAGGCAAAGTAACCATATCTTTCGTGTCAACTTGAATTAAAGCAACATCAGTTCGCTCGTCGCTACCAATCACTTTTGCTTTAAATTCACGACCATCAGTCAAGGTCACAATAATTTCATTCGCATCAGCCACAACATGATGATTCGTTAAAATTGAACCGTCGGCTGAAATAAAGAACCCTGACCCCACCCCACGCGGTACGCTTCGCTCTTGAGGTGCGGGTGCATTGCCTCCCCCACCGCCATGTGGATTACCTTTTGGGTTGGGCATGCCAGGAATATTAAAGTCGGGCCCAAAAAAACGTCTAAACATTTCATATGGATCTTGCCCATTACCACCCGCGGACTGAACGGGTACTGTGGCTGTGGTACGAATATTGACAACAGCGTTTTCAGCTTTTTCAACGATCTGTGTGAAATCAGGCAATGTCACTTGAACGAGCGCTTGGTTTGTTGCAGGCTCATTTGTTGAGGCAACAGACAGTGAACTCGACATCAAAAAGATTAAACAGGCCGTTACACCACTTGCAACCCACATGCGCTTAAAAGGGAGTGGTTGCGGTAAAGCACCCACAAACTTGGCTTGAAAAGGCAACCAATGATTGAATTTTTGCATGAACTGCTCCGGTAAAAATAATAAATTAGCGCTTCGATTCAAGTTGAACTTTGGGTGCTTGAAACTCTATCGACTGGATGACTTGTGAGATCGTTTCTGGGGGCACTTCACCCAAAACGGTTATTAAGTAATCTTCAACCTGTTTAGTCTGCATATTGACAGAACCGATTTGCCCTGACTTCATTGATGTTACCTCAGCCTGAAGTGGCCGATAAGGTTCAATAAAAATGGACACAACAGCAAGACCGTCAGACAGCACAACCTGATGCACCCATTCATTAGGTACCAACATACGACTCATTTGCATTTGCTGTTCAAAACCTGCAGCAGGCACTACTTTCCAGCCTAAAGCTTTTAAATCAATTGGTTTTTGAATGCTTTCAATAACTTGCCAGCCCTCAGTTGACCCGCTTGGTTTAAAGGCTTGGTCGCTAATGAGATCACCTATTTTAATTTCACTAAATGCAATCTGCTCAATAACCTGACCCTGTGTATTGATAACTTGAGATTTAAGTAAAAGATCGCTTTCAGCGTCAACACACATAGTATAGGCACGACGATAATTGTCTCGCGGTTTGATGTCATAACGCTGGCAAGAGCGACCGGCTACCCGATGAGGCTTAGGATCTAGCCAAAGCGAGTAGTTTTTTAAGACTGCATGCATATCACCCACTGACAGATCAGGAAAGCGTCGGCCCGCGACGGGCTCAATTAAGATTGTTTTTTTATCGGGTATCAAACACTGAACGACATTGTTAAAACGCAAATATTCACGCGGTGCGTCATCAAGCTCAATGAGGCGCTCTTGCTGATTTTTCCCATCGAAACGATGAATAATGCGCATCGAGTGCATGGCGCCATTTTCTTGATACGCAAACAAACCTTGATAAGTTAATGTCTGTGCTGCGAGCTGTACACGACTCAAAACATCATGGGTTTGTGTGGGGTTTTGTTCAATTAAAGCCGCTGCAAAAGTTGCACTGGCCTGAAACCCAGATACACACAGTAAACATAACGCTAAGCGCCTCAAAAAGCAAAGAGTCACTTGACGACCTCGTCAATTGATGGACGTGCTTGCACGACTGCAGGGCCAGACAAATCACGGTGAGCCCGAACATAAGTATTTAGTCGTGCAGAAGCGGCTAAAGAAAAATTATTGGCTCGAGCAAATTGAGGTGCGGTCTGAGTACCTTGCATTTGCTCAATAACCGGGCGCGCGACCCAAACCACTGAAGCCACTGCAGCTGCCATGGCAAGCGTAGGCCAAAAACGTTGCCAACGTGATGCGGCTGGATTGAGGTTTAACTTTTGGGGGGATGGCATAACCAAAGCAGGCTCTTGATCAACTCTGAGAGCAATCTGATGTGCTAAGTTAGATGATAAGTTCAGCGCCAAGTCAGGGTTACGCATCACATCGCCAATCAAATGGTAAATTTCCCAATTTTGTTTTTGTGAAAGCAATAAATCAATACGCTCTTGATCAAAAAACTCAAGATCTTCAGCATCTACGTTGGCCGATAAGCGCTCTAGGCTATAAAGCTCTAGATAAACGATTTGATCGTCTTTTTGACCGTTATGTTGATTGCTCATTTGGCGCGTTCCTTACCATCTCTGGTTGCCTTCATTTCCCATAATGGGTCTTAGCTTTGAAGCGATGGCTTCCCTTGCCCTAAAAATACGTGATCTCACTGTGCCAATTGGGCAATTCATAGCCAGTGCGATATCTTCATAACTCATTCCATCAATTTCTCGCAAAACGATGGCTCGGCGCAACTCTTCAGGCAATGACTCAATGGTTTCATTGACACTCGCTGCAATTTCCCTAGTAACCATCTCTGCTTCTGGACTATGACTATCGGTTAGGTTGTCTATTTCGCTAAAAGTTTCATCATTATCTGTAACATTTGAATTTGGGGCGCTAGGTCGACGACTATTTTGAGACATCCAGTTGCGTGCGGTGTTGATTGCAATGCGATAGAGCCAAGTATAAAAAGCGCTATCACCCCGAAACTGGGGCAAAGCTTTATAAGCTTTAATAAAAGCTTCTTGGGCGACATCTTCAATTTCATTTTGATCACGAATCATTCGTGACAACAACCGAATGATTTTTCGTTGATACTTAAGTACCAATAGATCAAAGGCTTTTTTGTCGCCCTTTTGTACGCGTTCAACCAATGCTGCATCGATATCGCGTTCGCTCAACCCAGACATCTAAGCGGCCTTAACAACATGTGGAAAAGTCGCTTGATTTGATAAACAAATGCTGGCCCAACGGTAATTTTGAGCTGTGTTTTGACTACGCCAAACGGTCAGCGTGTAAGTTAATACATTTTGTGAGTAAGGGTCTTGCAACGTACCGATCAAAGTGACCCCCCAAGCATGCCACCAAACAGATTTGATTATTAACTGGCACGTTTGGCCCGTTTGTGCCTTAACAAAAATGTGCTGTGGCTCAAACCATAGATGCTTTAAAACACCCACTGAGAGCTTTGTTTTTTTAGCTTGCCTATCAGTTATAAAAAACAACCAACCCAAATAGGCCAGGGCTAGAAACGAAAACCAACCCGAAAGCGCTTGCCAATAGGTGTTTAGAACCACACTTGACACAGCCATTAAAGTGACTAGTAAAGATATCAATTGAATGCTTTTAGGCTTAGATAAACTAACCTCAATCTTTTTTAGCGCCATAAATTCGGGTAAAACCGCCTTTAATTCGGGCACATTTAAACTCTTTTAATAGCCATTGATCCATTCGTACCACCAAAACCAAACGAATTAGAAAGTGCAACATCAATTTTAAGGTCACGCGCTTGATTTGCACAATAGTCAAGATCACATTCAGGGTCTTGATTAAAGATATTAATGGTAGGGGGTGAAATTTGGTTGTAGACAGCCAAGGTTGTAAACACTGCCTCAATACCGCCTGCAGCCCCCAATAAATGGCCAGTCATCGATTTCGTAGAATTGATAACAAGTTTTTTAGCGTGATCGCCAAAAGCAAGCTTGATGGCATCTGTTTCGTTTTTATCACCAATTGGCGTTGATGTACCGTGCGCATTAACATACTGCACTTGTTCAACATTAATACCCGCATGATTCAACGCCATGACAATGCCACGCCTTGGACCATCGCAATCAGGCGCAGTAATGTGATGTGCATCTGAACTTAAACCGTAACCAACAAACTCACCATAAATGCGTGCACCACGTTTTTTTGCATGTTCGTATTCTTCTAGCACCAATACACCTGCACCCTCGCCCATTACAAAACCATCTCTGTCGATATCCCAAGGGCGTGAAGCAGTTGTCGGGTCATCATTGCGAGTTGATAAGGCACGCATCGCGGCAAAGCCACCAATGCCAAGCGGTGAGATCGTGGCCTCGGTGCCACCTGCCACCATAACATCAGCATCGCCATATTCAATTAAACGTGCTGCATCACCAATCGAATGCAAACCTGTCGTACATGCTGATACGACAGCATAAGATGGGCCTTTAAGATTCAACATGATTGATAAATGACCTGAAACTAAATTGATCAATGATCCCGGCACAAAGAAAGGCGAAATACGACGTGGACCTTTAGCAAGATATTCAGTTTGAGTTTCTTCAATGCGATGTAAACCGCCAATACCAGACCCTACGATAACGCCCGCACGTGTTGATGATTCATCTGTTAATTCGATGCCAGAGTCTTTCCAGGCTTGAATGCCTGCTGCAATGCCATAATGAATGAAAGTATCCATTTGACGGGCTTCTTTGGCAGACAGGTATTGCGTAATGTCAAAATCTTTAACTTCGCCTGCAATATGGCAATTGAAATCAGTTGGATCAAAACGCGTGATTCGCCCAATACCACTTTGTCCACCGACAATATTTTGCCAAGCAGTGTGAATGTCATTTCCAACGGGCGAGACAATGCCCAACCCTGTAATTACCACGCGTCGTTTCAAGACGAGCTCCTTTGGTTCAAAAAACCAAGGCGGTTAAGGCCAATGGTGCGCCCAGCACCAGAGCTTTAAATTTTCTCTAGTGTGGGTTTAACTTAAGCCCAACCGCCTCGATGCACACGTTAACGTGTACAAATCAAATTACTTTTTCGAGTTTGATTCGATGTAATCAACAGCCTGTTTAACAGTTGTGATTTTTTCAGCTTCTTCGTCGGGGATTTCAGTTTCAAATTCATCTTCAAGAGCCATAACGAGCTCGACCATGTCGAGCGAGTCGGCACCGAGATCGTCAAGAAAAGATGACTCGTTTTTGATCTCGGCCTCGTTAACGCCAAGTTGTTCAGCGACAATCTTCTTAACTCGCTGTTCGATGCTTTCCATTCATATCTCCAGGTGGGGAAAAAAATTCTATTTGATTATAGCTAAGCGGCAAAAATAAAACCTTACTACATGTACATGCCGCCATTAACATGCAAAGTGGTACCCGTAATATAGTCTGCTGAAGAAGATGCCAAAAAGGCAACCGCTTGAGCGATTTCTTGGGGTGCGCCTAAGCGACCCAAAGGAATTTGTGTCAATAGCGCTGTTTTTTGAGATTCATCAAGCGTATCAGTCATGTCAGTAGCAATAAAACCCGGTGCAACACAATTGACCGTGATATTTCTACTACCGAGCTCTCGGGCCAGTGCACGGGACATACCTGTCACACCTGCTTTTGCTGCCGCATAATTAGCTTGGCCCGCGTTACCGCTTGAGCCAACCACAGAAGTAATATTGATAATGCGACCCCAACGGGCCTTCATCATGCCACGCAATACTGCGCGAGAAAGCCTAAAAACACTTGTTAAATTCGTTTCAATCACTGCAGACCAATCATCGTCTTTCATGCGCATAGTGAGATTATCGCGCGTAATGCCGGCATTATTAACCAAAATGTGGGGACCTGCACCGGCCTCTTTACCCATGGCTTCAATTAAATCAGTGCAATCTTGTGCGTTGTTAACATTTAAAACAACGCCCCGGCCACCCAAGCTGGCCAAGCTAGCGCTGATCGCTGCTGCGCCAGACTCAGAGGTTGCAGTACCCACAACGGTAGCGCCTTTTTCTGCTAAAAGTAGAGCAATGGCTTGCCCAATACCGCGTGAGGCGCCAGTTACCAATGCTGTTTTACCCTTTAATTCCATAACATAAACGTCCCTAGTGAATTACCTTAGCTTTGCTTTAACTTTGTATTGAAAGCAATTATATTTTTTCATTAAAAATTAGGCCGATAGCGAATCAAGCGCATGTTGTAACGATTCAGGGTCAGCAACAGACAAGCCTATCAAGTCAGGGTCTATACGCTTAACCAAACCTGCAAGTACTTTTCCGGGACCACATTCAATAATATGCGTAATACCTGCATTGCGCATAGCTTGCACAGTTCGCACCCACTGCACAGCATGCCAAGCCTGACTAACTAAAGCCGCTTGAATCTCGTCAGACGTCTGATGGGTCAGCACATCAACATTATGAATCACAGGCACAGTGGGCGCTTCAATGTTCACTTGAGCGAGAGCCTGAGCCAATACATCTGCAGCGGGCTTAATTAAACTTGAGTGAAAAGGGGCTGAAACGGGCAAACGTATTGCGCGTTTTGCGCCTGCAGCTTTAGCTGCAACCATAGCGCGCTCAACCGCGGCCTCGTGCCCTGCTATGACAACCTGGTTAGGGGCATTAAAATTGACTGCCTCTACAACCTGGCCCTGCGCTGCCATATCGCATGCTACTTTTACAGCAGCATCATCTAAACCCAAAATTGCAGCCATGGCCCCCGTACCAACAGGAACTGCAGCTTGCATGGCGTCGGCTCGAATACGAACTAAACGCACAGCGTCTTCAAGCTTAAGCGAACCCGATGCTGTCAGCGCCGCATACTCGCCTAAACTATGCCCGGCCATCAACGCAGGAACTGGACCACCAGCAGAGACCCATGCCTTATGGGCTGCCAAACCGGCAACCAACATTGCAGGTTGGGTGTTGGTTGTTAAATTTAATGACTCAATGGGACCGTGTGCAATCAAGCCGGCCAAGTCGCTGCCGAGCGCGTCGTTGGCACGTACAAGCAATTGCTCGACCTCAGTGTGACCTTGCCAAGCATCAAGCATGCCAACCGACTGAGAGCCTTGACCAGGAAATACGAAAGCGAACTTCATACATTGAGCCTTTTTCAATAAGAACGCATCAGGCGTTTATTTTATAAATAGTCTAAATGAAAATATTACATTTTTACCAATACAGAGCCCCACGTAAACCCACCCCCAACACCTTGCAATAAAACAATTTGACCTGAATTGACTCGGCCATCACGCATGGCGACATCAAGTGCAAGGGGCACGCTCGCAGCAGAGGTATTGGCATGACGATCAAGCGTTACAACGACCTTATCTAAACTGATGCCCAGCTTTTTAGCGAGCAGACTAAGAATTCGAAGATTTGCTTGATGAGGAATTAACCAATCAACATCATTCACAGACAAACCGGCTTGCTTGAGAACATCATGTGCAGACTTTTCAAGCACGTTGATGGCCTGCTTAAATACGGCTTGACCGTCCATACGTAAAAAAGGGTCGCCAGTAACCTGACCGTGCGAAACTTGACCGGCTGTACACAATATATTTTGTTGACGACCATCGGCATGTAAACCTGCTGCCAAAATACCAGGCTCGTTTGAATCTTGCAAAATGACTGCACCTGCACCATCGCCAAAAAGCACACAGGTACCCCGATCGTTCCAGTCAAGAATACGAGAAAAAACTTCAGCACCAATAACAAGGGCGCAACGTGCTCGCTGGGCTTTAATGAAACAGTCTGCCGTGACCATAGCGTAAACAAATCCGCTACAAACAGCTTGAACATCAAATGCCGCTGCACCATGATTACCCAAATTAGCCTGAACTAAACAGGCTGTGCTCGGAAATATGTGATCGGGTGTTGATGTTGCAACAATGATTAAATCAATATCACTGGCTTGTATGCCTGCTTTTTCAATGGCACGTTTAGCGGCGAGAGTAGCCAAATCGCTGGTATTGACGCCTGGCTCTGCAATATGACGTTGGTGAATACCGGTTCGTTCGAGTATCCATTGATGGGAGGTTTCAACACCTCGTGTGGCTAAATCTGCGGCTAAGTCGTCATTGCTGACCACACGTTCAGGTAGCGCACTACCCGTACCCGTTATACGAGAAAAAATGGAAGCCAGTGTCATATTACCTCTTGTGCTGACGTTTCGGTTGAAGTCGAAAGGCTGGGGCTAGCCATGTTGGCGACGGCAGCTGCTATGCGATCTATTAAACCACTTTGCGCAGCTTCATATGCTCGTTGCAAAGCATGCCTAAAGGCAAAAGCATCTGCTGAACCATGACTTTTAATCACCACACCCTGCAAACCTAGCAACGCCGCACCGTTATACCGACGATTATCAACACGACTGCGCAAACGATTCAATACAGACTTAACGAGTAAACCTGACGCCATCGTAAAAACACTACGCGTGAACTCTTCTTTGATCATTGAGGCAAGCATAGACGACATGCCTTCGACCGCTTTAAGCAATGAATTGCCCACGAAGCCGTCACACACCACAACATCGACTGTGCCTTTAAAAATATCATTGCCTTCAACGTTACCAAAAAAATTGAGCTGGCTATTACGCAATAGCTCACCCGCTTTTTTAACAATATCGTTGCCTTTAATCGCCTCTTCACCGATGTTAAGTAACCCAACGGTTGGACGTTTAGACATATCTTGCACTTGCGCAAGGGCTGAACCCATGATGGCAAACTGCAAAAGATGCTCGGCGGTGCAGTCAACATTCGCACCTAAATCAAGCATCGTGGTTACACCACCTTTTTGATTGGGAAGGGGTGCCGCAATAGCTGGACGATCAATACCAGGCATGGTTTTAATAACATAACGTGAAATCGCCATCCAGGCGCCTGTATTGCCTGCTGATATACAAGCGTCGGCAAGACCATCTTTAACCGCTTGCGCAGCAACGCGCATTGATGAACCTTTTTTGCGGCGCAAAGCAACCTCAACTGAATCGCTCATGGTGACGACCTCAGTTGCAGGAACAATGGTGTAGCGATCAGGCCCAACTGTTGGAAAAAGACCCGACGCAGCAACCAAAGCTTGTTCTATTGGGGTTTGTAAGCCGACCAATAGTAAATGAACATTGCTATTTAGTTGTGCAAACTCGAGCGAGGCCGGTATGGTGACGGGTATACCGAAATCACCACCCATGCAATCAACCGCAATACGAGTAACGGGCGCCACAGTTTTTTTGGCGTGAGACGCTGAAAGTGCGTCTGAACCCATTTAATGATACTTATTCGTCAGACTTAGTCTTGAGTACTTTACGACCACGATACACCCCATTTGGGCTAATGTGATGACGCAAATGTAACTCGCCCGTATTGGGCTCAATTGCAGTAGCTGGGGTACCGATAAAGTCGTGTGAACGATGCATGCCACGCTTTGAGGGTGATTTTTTGTTTTGCTGAACGGCCATAATTACTCCTAATTAGCTGCGTATTATACGCCGGCTCGATACAATTTTTTTCAAAATTGGGCTTTCGCCCATCTAAAACGATATTAATGTAATTTAAAGAGCCTGATTGATGCCTTTTTAAGGCTTCTTTTTCAGATTTTTTAACACATTAAATGGTGAAACTTTTACGGGTATATCAACTTCAATTGCTAAAGGTTCAGTTTGCTCAAACTTTAGACCCGGACACACATCATGTTTAGGAACATAAGGTAAGCCAAGAATAACTTGATCTTCTATTAAACTCATTAAGTCAAATCGACCTAAGCCTAACAGCCTTTCTGGGGCGTCTGGATCAATGTCGTCTGCATCACTTTCAACCTGACTTGGGCGTCGCACTAGATGAAAAGTCACTTTTTCATCTAGCTCAAAAATAAATGGCGCTAAGCAACGCTGACAAACCAAAGATGCTTTAGTAACGATGCGTAAATCAAGCCACATACGATCTTGCTTATCGGTGTGGCCAACCAACTCAAACCAGACCACACCGAGCTCTGTTTCAGTTTTGTGCGACAAACCTCTAACAAGTGGTTGCTCGGGTAGATCTTCAATAACGCGTTTTAGCAGATGAAGGCTAAATGCGCCCTGGATATGCTGAGCATGCTCAGCAACAGCAAATATATTGAACGCTCGCACACTGCCCCAGTGCGATTCGCATGTTTTAAACCATTGTGAATCAATCGATGAGGGCATGATTTTCAGTAAAGCTTAAAATAGTAGCGCTTCTAACCTTTAAACGTCAATAATTATATGATTCAAATAAAACAATTTGGCACACTTCACCTTATACCTGTAGGGCTGTCGTCCACATTGGCCGATCAATGGTTACCTGAAGCGACACAACGTTGTGCCGGGCTCTTAACCCATTACATTGCAGAAAACGCTAAAACAGCACGTGCTTTTTTAAAAACAATGCCTTTGCAACATGCTTTGCAAGACATCGTGATGCACGAGCTCAACTCTAAAATTGACCCGACAACCATACAAAGTTGGCTTGAACCCCTAAAATTGGGTATCGATATGGGTTTAGTCTCTGAGGCCGGCTGCCCCGCAGTAGCTGATCCCGGTGCGCGCGCAGTAGCTATTGCCCATCAGTGGGGCGCAAAAGTTAAGCCGTGGGTTGGGCCTTCTTCTATTTTGCTGGCTTTAATGGCCAGCGGTTTAGAGGGACAGCGCTTTACCTTTCACGGCTACGCCCCCATCAAGCCTGATGAACGCGCCAAACAAATCAAACAGTGGGAATCTATTTCTGCTTTACAAAATCAAACACAATTATTAATTGAAACGCCATATCGCAATGTAGCAATGTTTGAAACGTTGATTAAGTCACTCAAAGGTAACACGATGTTATGCGTCGCAATCGACCTTACTGGCCCCAATGAATCAATTCGAACACTGTCGGTTGCACAATGGTCAAACCAACCCATACCTGTTGTTAACGATAGGCCTGCTTTGTTTTTGTTTCAAGCCGCCTTAAGCGCCAATGTTGTACGCGCCAACCCAACAAAAAAAGCGTAATCACAGCATATATTGAAACGGTGGCAAAGTCGTTTTTACCGGCTTTGTGCCACCAATAATGCACAATTACCGCGATAGCAATGACATACACCAAGCGATGTAAACGCTGCCAATGACGGCCTAAAACCCGCATAGAACGATGGGTTGATGTGAAAGCCAAAATCGCCAACCCTAAAAAAGCTGCAAAACCGACTGCAATAAACGGGCGTTTAATGATGTCTTGCACCATAGCGGACAGAAAAAAACCTTGGTCCCACCAAGCCCACGCTAAGGCATGAAGCAAGGCATAGAAAAAAGTGAACAAACCACACATGCGTCGCCATCTGATGAATGCAGAATGACCTGTCATTTGACGCAATGGTGA
Source organism: Alcaligenaceae bacterium UBA6179 (assembly GCA_002422175.1). GTDB lineage: Bacteria > Pseudomonadota > Gammaproteobacteria > Burkholderiales > Burkholderiaceae_B > Algicoccus. Next base: position 2,472 of record DITR01000185.1, on the reverse strand, counting down.
AATACATAAAGTTATCAGTAAACACACCAATGCCCAAGTGCCCGATGACCTGGATAAAAACTCGATGGGGTTAGCCGTGAGTTGGTCATGCCAACCCAACCAAAACCAGCGAGCGAGGGGATATAGACCCAAAATAAATAGCGCGGGTTTACCTTTCGCGGCAACATTCGCCCAAAACGATTGTTGATTAAAAATTCTTTTTGAGATCCATTCCGGCATAAAGACTAGCCACCTCGTTAGCATAGCCATTGAACATCAGCGTTTCACGCTTGCGTGCAAAAAAACCATCTTCACCAATACGCCTCTCTGTGGCTTGAGACCAGCGCGGGTGACTCACGTTGGGGTTAACGTTGGCATAAAAACCGTACTCAAAGGGGGCTGACGCCATCCAGCTTGAAACGGGTTCTCTTTCGGTCAAACGAATTTTGACGATTGATTTTCCAGATTTAAAACCATACTTCCAGGGCACAATAATACGAACCGGCGCACCATTTTGATTAGGCAACACTTTGCCATACATACCAAATGTCAAGAGTGTGAGGGGGTTCATCGCTTCGTCAAGGCGCAAACCTTCACGATATGGCCAGTCAAGCACTTTAGATTTCAAACCTCTCATTGCATCAGGTTGCATGTCTGTTATAAATTCCACATACTTAGCCTTTGATGTGGGTTCAACCTGCTTAAGTAAATCTGATAGCGAATAACCGACCCAAGGTATGACCATCGACCACCCCTCAACACACCTTAAGCGATAGATGCGCTCTTGCATGGGAGAAAGCTTTAATAAGCTTTCAATGTCAAACTGCTGTGGTTTAGCGACCTCGCCCTCAACGCTGACTGTCCAAGGGCGGGTTTTCATATTTTTTGAATTTTCTGCGGGTTCGCTCTTTTCAAAACCGAACTCATAGAAATTGTTATATGTTGTCGCGTCTTTTTCTGGTGTGATTGCGTCGGTTATTGCGTAAGATTTATTAAGTGTTGAAGGTAGCGCCGCTAATGCACCCGACGCGGAGCTTGTTGAAGCTTGCGCAACAGATGTGCTGACTGGTAATACTAAACCCGCTGCCAGTGTGGCACTGACCTGTAAAATTTGGCGCCGTCTTAAGTAAACCGACTCAGGTGTGATCTCAGACGAGGGGGGCGTTGAAAAAGGTTTGAGTAAACGCATGGCATTCCTTAAAACAATAAAATATTGTAATGTTAATGTTCAGAATTGACGCTTAATAAATACAACGCCATAAAGATCAATTAGGTCCTTTCAATCAGCCAACGTTTAACCGATGCGACGTCGTGCAATATTTCTTGATGGGGTGACTTCTTTAAATGTTCTATGGGGTGTGCACCATAGGTAACACCCAAACCATGTACCTGTGCGTTTGCAGCCATATCGAGATCGTGCGAGGTGTCACCCACCATGATCACGCCTTGTGGCTCTATACAGACATGTTGCATAATTTCTTGCACCATGGCGGGGTGAGGTTTACCAAAGGTTTCGTCAGCGCAACGCGTGATAGCGAAATAATCTTTTAAGCCTGTTGCAGCCAAGGTACGATCAAGCCCAACTCTAGACTTGCCTGTTGCTACCGCTAAGGTCAACGACCGTTCACGTAAGGTGTCTAGCATATCGCGTACCCCATCAAAAAGCTCAATGTGGGGGTCCCGTCTTAAAAAATGGTAACGATATCGATCAATAAAAAGGGGTCGCTGGGCTTCAGTTAAGTTGGGCACCACTGAATACAGTGCCCGCTCAAGCGACAAACCGATGACCCAACTGGCTGCCGCAGCATCTGGCACAGGCAACTCTAAGTCACGGCAAGCGGCTTGAATAGCGCGGGCGATATCTGGGGTTGAATTCATTAGAGTACCGTCCCAATCAAAAATAACAAGGCGGTAGTTATGGGCGGTTTGAAGCATTTCGGGTTTCAACATTTTTTTATCGCTTCATTTAGCCAATGATTTGAGCAAACGTTCACACAAATTGGGCAATGCGGCCTCAAGCGTGAGCGCCTCACCCGTCAAAGGGTGCGCCAAAGTTAACTTGGCTGCGTGCAAAAACATACGGTCGAACCCCCACTTTGCTTTGAACAAGGCTTGGGTGTCGTCTTGCCCATATTTGTCATCACCTACAATAGGGTGGCCAGAGTGAGCGAGATGAACCCGAATTTGATGGGTTCGCCCTGTTCTCAATTCAGCATCTACCAGACTGTACTCGCCAAATCTTTGCAAACAGGTGATAACCGTATGCGCAACTTGGCCTTCTGGGTCGACTTTAACGCGGCGTTCGCCACTTTGTGTTGTCCATTTTGCAAGAGATTGTTTAAGGTGCTGTCGGTCATTGGGTATATTGCCTTGAACTAAAGCTAAATAATGCTTGTCTCCCCCTCCCTCTCTTAGCATGGCGTGCAAGCGCACCAAAGCTTTTCTTTGCTTGGCAATCATGAGTAAACCAGACGTATCGCGGTCGAGCCTGTG
>DITR01000066.1 GCA_002422175.1 Alcaligenaceae bacterium UBA6179 | reverse complement strand
AAAGATTGCACCCGTACATTCGGACTTTAATTGCGGTTTTTTCCGCTGTCCCTGATGGGCTACGCTGATTGGCTCCTCAATTGCTTACGCGCACTCTAGGTGCTGCATCCGACTCGGGTTTTGCCAATCACGGTCTGACCTGTTTTGCCATCACTTCATGATTGCCTGCGCAATCGTTGGTTATTTGATACTGAAACTCATTAAAGAATGAACATGAACAACTTCAGGCCGACCCGACTATGCGCATGAATTAATGCTCACATAGTCGGGTCGGAACTCTCGGTCGTGTGCCAGCAAGGCCCACACAATACGAATATTTTTATTGGCAAGTGCCACAGCAGCTATATTTTTGTTTCGTCTACTTACCAAGCTGTTTACCCAACTGTTTACATTATCTTTTTTTAGGCTTGCTCGATATACAACCGAACGTGCGCCGTGAATTAACAATGTACGTAGATAAGAGTCCCCCCGCTTGCTCATTCCTAGTAGGTTTGTTTTACCTCCCGTGGAGTGCTGTCTAGGGACAAGTCCAAGCCATGCCGCTACTTGGCGGCCGTTATCGAAATTTTTTGCGTCACTCAGCGAGGCGACAAGTGCAGTAGCCGAAATTGGCCCAATACCTGGAATTTGGGCCAATCGAGTACTAGCCTCATTGTTTTGATGCCATTGCTGTATTTCCATATCTAGCGCTCTAACTTGCATACTAATTTCTTTGAAATGATCAAATAAACGCTGCATCAAGTTTCGAAATACCCCCGGCAACTCGTTGGTTGCATCTTCTAAAATATCCGGCACACGAGATACGATATAACCAATTCCTTTAGGTATGATTAAACCAAACTCAGAAAGCAGTCCCCGGATTTGATTGGCTTGTGCGGTGCGTGCTTTGATAAACCCTTGCCTAACAGTATGTAAAGCCAATACAGCTTGTTGTTCGATATTTTTAACTGGCACAAACCGCATATTTGGCCGCGTTACAGCTTCACAAATTGCCTCCGCATCTGCCGCATCGCTCTTGTTGGTCTTCACGTAAGGCTTAACAAACTGAGGTGCCATGAGACGGACCGTATGACCCATGTTTTGGAGTTTACGCGCCCAGTAATGAGCACCAGAACAAGCTTCCATACCTACAAGACAAACGGGTAAATTTGAAAAAAATATTGCTAACTGTGCACGCTTAACTTGTTTACGTAAGACCATATTGCCAAACTCATCTACGCCATGTAATTGGAAAACATCTTTTGCCAAATCAATGCCAATTGTTTTAATCTTCATGATGGATGCCCCTATCGAATTAAGTGGTGAGTTACAACACTTCCACTTTGGCACATTTGATGCCGTTATGGGTGGGGGTGTCCATCCCATTGCTTACCTTCAACCCACATCATCGGTAAACTAAGGAAATTAGACAGTCACAATTTACTTGCTCGAGGTCTCACCCCATGCTATTTTTACTTTCACCCGCCAAAAAGCTTGATTACGACACACCATTGCATACTCAACTGCATAGTGATCCGTTATTTGTCGATCAATCAAAGCAACTGATTGCTGAACTCAAACCTAAATCAGCGGCTGAAGTTGCCAAGCTTATGTCGTTAAGCCCAACCCTAGCGCAGCTAAATGTTGACCGTTATGCCCAATGGGTACCTGAATCAACTCAGAAGAATGCACGACCTGCCATATTGGCCTTCAATGGTGACGTATACGAGGGTCTAGAGGCTAGTACCTTAAATGAAAAAGACCTAGAATGGGCTCAAAATAATATTGTGATTTTGAGCGGCCTTTATGGCATATTGAGACCACTTGATTTAATGCAACCTTATCGATTAGAAATGGGCACCAAACTAAATAACCCCGCAGGTAAAAATCTTTATGAGTTTTGGAAGCTTCACCTTGCCCCGTATTTAAATAAACGGCTGGCTGCAGATAAAACGCCCATTATTATAAATTTAGCTTCTGAAGAATATTTTAAATCAGTCGATTTAAGCGCATTAAATGCACGTGTGGTTCAATGCATATTCAAAGAGGGGCAGGCGGGTGTGTTTAAAGTGATTAGCTTTTATGCTAAACGCGCTCGCGGCTTAATGACTCGTTTTGCAATCGCGAAGCACGCAAAAACGCCCGATGATCTAAAAAACTTCAACCTTGAAGGCTATGTTTATCAGGCAGAGCTGTCTACAATCGATAAACTCGTCTTTCACCGCAGCACTTAAAGGGAACGCTAAGATGTCTTCAAAGAAAATCAATTTACCCAATTACCCTCATATTGCGTTGCTACTTCAAGGTGGCGGTGCTTTAGGGTCTTATCAAGCGGGTGTTTATGAAGGCCTTGCCGAACGCGGTATTCAACCTAACTGGGTTGCGGGCATTTCAATTGGCGCTTTAAATTGCGCCATTATCGCGGGTAACCCTCCAGAAAAGCGCGTTGAGCGATTGCATGATTTTTGGGACACCATTTGTTCCCCCCCAAGCTTATCAGCCAGCCTGTTTCAAAACCCATCAAGCCTAATGGGCTCGATGATGGCGCCTATTAACGACATGATGCAAGGGTTCGGTCAGTCAATGTTTAGTTCAATGGCAGCCATGCATGCCCTGGTGAAAGGTCAAGAAGGCTTTTTTAAGCCTCGTATATTGGCTCCAGGTGGCGGTGCGCCAGACACCACCAGTTTTTACGACACCTCACCACTCATTTCAACGCTTGAAAGACTTGCCGACTTTGATCGCATCAACAGCGGCGAAACACGGGTTTCATTGGGTTCTACCAATGTCGCCACCGGTAACTTTGTCTATTTTGATACGAAAGATATCAAACTAACCCCTAAGCATTTTCTAGCATCAGGTTCATTGCCGCCAGGCTTTCCTGCAACTGAAATTGAAGGTGAATATTATTGGGACGGTGGTTGCGTTTCTAACACCCCTCTTGAGTATGTTTTAGGCACCTCGCCGCGCAAAGATACCCTCGCATTCCAGGTCGACGTATGGAGCGCTCATGGGCCTTTGCCCACTGATGTCATGCAGGTCACTGAGCGCTTAAAAGACATTCAATTTTCGAGCCGTACCCGTACTGTTACTAACGCCGTGCACTTGGCGCAAACGATGCGCCGAGCGTTACTTGACACGGTCAAACGCATACCCGAGAAAGTGCGAGAAGCTGACCCATGGTTTGACAATATGGTTCATCATATGATGGGTGCACGCTTTAACGTGATTCATCTGATTTACGAAAACAAGCAAAGTGAAGGTCATTACAAAGACTATCAATTCAGCGCTGAATCTATGCGCATGCATTGGCAAACAGGTTTGCATGACATGCATGAAACATTGTCTCATCCTCAGTGCTTAGATATACCTGCTGAAGGTGAAAACTTTGTTACTTTTGACGTGCATTCACACAAGCGCAATTCGTCAACCCAGTTTAATTCTCGTAGCAAAGAAGAAACCACACAATTTGATCATCCTGCTAAGGAAGGTGAAGGCGTTACAGCAACGTCTGCTGAACCAAAGGCTGTTGCAAAACCTGCAACCACGCGTGTCAGTAAAGCAGTTGTGAAACCAGCCACNNCAGCAGTCAAGACAACCCCTAGAGTCGCGACTAAAGTAGCATCTAAAGTTGTAACTAAAAAGTAATTCATTCCGTACGTCAATAAAATAGAGAGGGGCATGTTGATCAAATGATTAACATGCCCCTTTTAATAATCACGAACCTCTTAGTACTAATGCATTAACGTCATGTGAATCATTCTCAATTTATCACTTTCAATCTTCAAACAACGTCTAAAACGAATTAAGCTTTTAAATAATCAAATGCCACTTCACCGTAGCCGAGTGACAAATCACATAACAAATGTTTTGCACCAATAATTTCTAAAACGGGCAAATCAGCAATGGGTGCTAAGGCATGATGAAAAAGCTCAAGGCGCGCGGGGCCAGTCCAAGCGCCTTTAACGTTGACGTTTTGTGTGTAATAACGATTCAACTCACAAATGCGTGCTGTGCCATCAATATGCGGAATGATTTTTAGAAGGTAGTTTGGCGTAGAAGCCATTTTTTCTTGTTCCACTTTCGTATCAAGCGTTTCATACTTGTAGCCCATAGAACCATTCGCGATACGTATGGGACCATAATTAAGCGTACCCAACAATGTATCTGATGTCACTTCAAGTTTAGGTGATGCGAGTTTTTTAGGAAAACCCCATAATTCGCGTCCGCCTGCTATCGGTGATTCATCGTCAAGGTACATCATGTGAGTATAACTGGCGTGTCGGCCTTGCTCGTCAATTACAGCTATGACTTGGCCAGACTCTGTGTAGTCACCAAAGCCTGATGAATCAGGCATACGAATAAATTCAAAATTAACAATAGGGTCAACCACTTTTAGCGGCTCGGGCACCACAGCACGTAATGCATCGATATCGGTGCGATATGAAATAATCAAAAATTCTCGATTGACAAAATGATAAGGCCCTTTTGGGAACGATGGGCTGACAAATGGCATCGAGTAAGCATTGGCTTTAATATCTGCAATTTTCATAATTTGACCTTACATGTAAGAGGAAGTCATATCTTAAAACGAAATGTTTACAGTTACACAAATTAAATCTGACGAATCGACTGAGTTTCTAAAATAATCTGCTCAATCGAGCTTGCCAGGCAATCCCCAACGCTTGAGCCGTTACGGTATCGATTGTTAAAGAATATTTTCATTAGGTTGCTCTATATTAAAGAAGTCTTTAAAATAGATTGATTGAATTAAAGAGATGATGATCATGGTGCGGGCAACTGGAACTTATGTTGAATCCACCACCCTTGGGGAGGTGGTGAAGGCGTTCGTTCCCCATTCACTTCCTCCCCAAAAGCCAGCCTTGGCTCTTGAGGCCTATCAAAATCTGAACCACAAGGCTGAGATGGCACTGGCGCGTCTGTCGGGCGTGTCGGCCTTGGTCCCTTCTGTGGATTGGCTGCTTTACAGCGCCATCCGCAAAGAAGCCCTGTTGACCTCTCAGATCGAAGGCACTCAGGCCACGATCACCGACCTCTTCGATGACGAGGCGGGTCTGGCTGTGAGCAACACAGACGATGTGGAGGAAGTCACCAATTACATTGGGGCCTACCGTTTGGTGCGAAAAAACCTGCGTGACCCTAAGGGACTCCCCATCAGTGTCCGCTTGCTCTGCAAGGCTCACAAGTTGTTACTCAACGGCGTGCGGGGTAAGGGCAAGCAGCCCGGGGCCTTGAGGCGCTCTCAAAACTGGTTGGGTGGTACCAGACCGGGGAACGCCGTTTTTGTACCTCCGCCTGCAGACAAGTTACCGATTCTAATGAGCGACCTTGAAAAGTTCATCCATGACCACCCTAGAAAGACGGAGGAGGTGACGGGTAAAGGTCTTCCACCTCTAGTGGTGATCGCTCTTGCCCATGCTCAGTTCGAGACGATTCATCCGTTTCTTGACGGTAACGGCCGTATTGGACGACTGCTGATTTCTGCACTGCTGGAGGACTTGGGCTTGTTACCCGAGCCGCTGATGTATCTGAGCGGCTACTTGAAGCAGCACCAGACGGAATACTATCGCCTGTTGTCCGCCATCCGAAAGGAAGGCGATTGGGAGTCCTGGGTCAAGTTCTTTCTGGAGGGGGTGCAGGTCGCAGCCAACCAGGCGGAGGAGAGCATCGTGAAGATCGCCTCGCTCGTCGCTTCCGACCGTAGAAAACTGCTTGAATCGCCCAAGGGAGGAGCGGCTGCATACCGCCTGTTCGAGATGCTGCCGATCATGCCGCGCTTTAACATTGAGCGAGTTAAGACTGCGTTGGGAACGACATTCCCAACAGCAAATGCAGCGGTCAAAGCACTGGAAGAATTAGGCCTGATCACCGAAAAGACGGGTAACAAGAAGAACCGGAGTTTCAGCTATGACCGTTACATCAATTTGCTTTCTGCTTGAAACCGCCCCAAAAATATAAATTAAACCTGACGAATCGACTGAGTTTCTAAAATAATCTGCTCAATCGAGCTACGTAGCTGATTAAGTATGTAGCCCACGCCCTGCACGTTCATTTCGCTTTCAATACCTTCCGGCAAATCAGTATGGGCTAGATTTAAGTCGCTTGTTTGAATTGCGAGTGCCATATTTTCTAAATAACCGACTAGGCGAAGGGGCACATGATTTAAAGGGTAAAGCACTTCAATTATGTTTGAAGTGCGCGAAACGAGCGTATGATTTTCTATTAACAAATGATTAAATTCGGCTACATGTATTTGTTTCGTCTTGGGTTCAAGCATCATGCGGTAAAGCGAGTCAGTAAAATTACTCAACGCCAAGTAAACATTTTTACGACCCAAGTGCCAACTTAAATCATCTTGAGGCAAGTCTGCCAAATGATCTGCTGAAGTAGGTGGAGTCGTAAAAACACGATGTGCTTTTAACCATTGGGTAACCCCTAATAAGTATTGTGCATTCGCTTCTCTGGCTGTTTGCGCAAACTTCGGTATGGAACGTGCTTCCCACCAGGGGTAAAGATAGCTACAAGCAAAAGCGATGAGCGAACCCACAACCGCTTCAATGGCACGATCGCCTGCCAAATTAAATGATTCAGGTAATAAAAAATGCAATACAAGTAAAACAGAAATTGTCATAAAAAAAGTTGAAAGCAAGTAGTTCAATAATATGAGTGCTGACCCAAGTATTAAACTGACAATGAGTATTGCCGTCAGTATGGTGGTGTCTTGCGTAAACATTAAAATCAAAAGTGATACGCCGCTACCCGCAACAGTGCCAATCAGTCTGCCATTGTTACGCTGATGGGTCGTTGAAAAGGCGGGCTTCATAATCACAATAATGCTGATTAACATCCAGTAAGCATGGGGCTGCAAAGATGGGAAGGCCATGGCCACTAACATGCCCGCACCCACAGCAGTGCTGAGCCGAAGCGCAAATCTAAAAACTGAAGAAGACCATCGTAAATTATCAACCAATAATGCCAGTCTATATTCGTGTCGAGTCAAAATTTCAGATGGAAGGTGTCGTAAATGTTCAACTTCAAGCACCGCCATTGGTCTATTTGAGCCCACTTGTTCACGCATGCGTAATAATACGAGCTCAATATTTTTAAGCCTTTTTACAACTTGTAAACATATAGCAAATGCCTCTGGGTGTGCCGCATCAAAGCCATGCCTTTGCATTTTTTCAAGTTCATAATCGAGTGCTCTCAATTCTGCTTTTGCACCCATATGGTGATTGAAATGTGTAAAACGATTGCCACGTGTAACCGTCACAGCAATACGCTCAATTTCGTTTGCATATTTAAATAATGCGTCACGCATAAATACAAGCGAGTCAGTTTGACCCATGTCGCGATGTAAAAACTTGTAATCAGTTTGTGTACCCATAAATAAATCAAGCAAACTCACCATGTCTACAAAAACATTCCAGGTTATTTTGCGTTTGTTTGATCGATTAAGTTTCTTTTCACTTAAATTGGGTAATAAGATATCTCTAACGGCTTGATGGCTGGCAATCATTTTTGATTGTCGTTGCATTAATTCGCTGTAACCTTCGTCAATATCTGTTTCAGGGTCATACATCAGCCCGCGTTGTTTCACGTAATCTGAAGTCGCGAGTAGGGCTGCTGTGAGTGCTTGCTCTTCTTCTTGTACTTTGGTCAAGCGACCCAGCGCCAAAGAGCTCAGCACATAAATCACCGCACCAATCATTGTGATGAAAACGTGAATAAGTGTTTGAACAACACTTAACGGCGTGTGTAAAGTGATTGTCATCAACAATAAACAAGCCAAGCTGATGACCCCACCGCGTTGGCCAAAGGCTTGCAACATTGACAAGCCAAAACACAACAAAATCACCACGCCAGCCAAGGTTAAGGGGTAGGGTGATGCAAAACCTGTGAGCGCGACAGTTAACCCACCGAGCACCACACCCCACAACATTTCATAAATACGTCGTTTTTGAGGCCCGGGCTGGTCAATAATTGCGACGCAACTCGCGCCTAAGCCCGCTATAAGACCGCTCCCCGTATTGCTTAAAGCAAAAGAGACCAGCCCAAAAGCAAAGATGACACATAAACCATGACGTGCACCACTCAAAAAGTGGTGGCTGTAAATTAAACGCCGCAATGCAGGCATATTGAAAGGTAAACTCATAAGCGAAATTTAACACCTTGATTTGCGTCAAACGCAGGAAAGTACTACATTAAGCGACCATCTATGTATCAAAACCTTGATCTGGGTGGTCGTTAAGGTACGTTTTTGAACATAAAAATCGTATGCTGACTGTTAAATGTGTCGTTGGCCACGTCAAAAACGTCTGGTCGACAACTCCGTTTCGATCCCTAGTGCCCAATGGTGGGCGCGTGTTGAATCGGTTGGTAAGGCAGCGCTGTAGTGTTTATGCGTTCGGGTGGCCGGCCCCAGTGGGGTTGAAAGCGCCGAGCGTGTAAGTATGATGTGTTTCGCTTTAGCACGGTCTGGTAAGCCATAAAACGTTTACCAAGGTACAAGCAACCAACATGATGAAACCGGTAATGAAAGGAAATAATCATGACTGAAATGAATGGCGCCGATATCGTCGTCAATTGCATAGCTGAAGAAGGCGTCGAACACGTGTTCGGTTACCCAGGCGGTGCAGTGCTTTATATTTACGACGCAATTTACAAGCAAAACAAATTCAAACATATTTTGGTTCGCCACGAGCAAGCTGCTGTGCATGCTGCTGATGCTTATTCGCGTTCTTCAGAAAAAGTGGGTGTTTGTTTAGTGACCAGTGGCCCGGGTGTGACCAATGCTGTCACCGGCATCGCCACCGCATACATGGACTCCATTCCGATGGTGATCATCAGCGGTCAGGTGCCCACGCACGCCATTGGTGAAGACGCGTTCCAAGAGTGTGACACGGTCGGCATTACCCGCCCTTGTGTCAAACATAATTTTTTAGTACGTGATGTCAAAGATTTGGCGCAAACCATGCGCCAAGCTTTCTATATTGCCAAAAGTGGCCGTCCAGGCCCTGTGTTGGTTGATATTCCAAAAGACGTGTCATTTGCTCGCACTAAATACGCACCCAGTCGCGAACCCGTCGTGATGCGTTCTTACCAGCCGGTTATGAAAGGCCATCAAGGGCAAATTAAAAAGGCCGTGCAGATGTTATTGCAGGCTGAGCGCCCCATGATTTACAGCGGTGGCGGTGTGATTTTGTCGAACGCGTCGGCCGAATTAACCAAGCTTGTCAAGATGGTCGGCGCGCCCTGCACAAACACCTTAATGGGTTTGGGTGCCTTTTCACCCCATGACCCCCAGTTTGTGGGTATGCCCGGCATGCACGGCACTTATGAAGCCAACATGTCTATGCAGCACTGCGATGTCTTGATTGCCATCGGCGCACGTTTTGATGACCGTGTGATTGGTAACCCCAAGCACTTCGCCCAAAACTTTCGCAAAATTATTCATATCGATATCGACCCATCGTCTATTTCAAAGCGCGTTAAAGTTGACATACCGATAGTGGGTGACGTTAAAGACGTGTTAAACGACTTCATGGCCCAGTACGAAGCGATGTCGACAGAGCATGCACAAAACAAAAAAGCCTTGGCAGATTGGTGGAAGCAGGTTGACACCTGGCGCGGCAAAGAATGCATGAAATTTTCCTTGTCTGACACCCTTATCAAGCCCCAATACGTCGTTCAGAAATTGTGTGAGCTCACCACGGGTGATGCCTTCATCACGTCTGATGTGGGTCAGCATCAAATGTGGGCCGCTCAGTACTACGGTTTTAATCACCCCCGGCGCTGGATCAACTCTGGCGGCTTAGGCACCATGGGTGTTGGTCTTCCTTATGCCATGGGCGTACAAATGGCTAACCCAGGCTCTACCGTCGCTTGCATTACGGGTGAAGGGTCTATTCAAATGAATATACAAGAGCTCTCAACCTGCAAGCAATATCACCTCACGCCTAAAATTATCTGTTTAAACAATCGCTACCTCGGTATGGTGCGTCAGTGGCAAGAAATTGATTACGGCTCACGCTATGCTGAATCATATATGGATGCTTTACCCGACTTTGTTGCTTTAGCGCAAGCTTACGGACACGTTGGGGTTCGTATTGACAAGCCGGGCGATGTTGAGGGCGCACTACGTGAAGCCTTAGCCATGAAAGATAGCCTTGTTTTCATGGATTTCATCACTGACCAATCAGAAAACGTGTGGCCCATGGTCAAAGCCGGTAAAGGCTTGACTGAGATGCTGCTCGGCTCTGAAGATTTGTAAGGGTGAAAAACATGAAACATATTATCTCTGTCTTAATGGAAAACGAACCCGGTGCGTTGTCACGGGTTGTGGGCTTATTTTCAGCGCGAGCCTACAATATTGAAACCTTAACCGTTGCCCCCACTGAAGACCCAACCTTGTCACGCTTGACCTTGACCACAATTGGTTCAGATAGCGTGATTGAGCAAATTACCAAGCACCTTAATCGCCTTATAGAAGTGGTTAAAATCGTCGACTTAAGCGAAGGGCCCCATATTGAGCGCGAGCTGATGTTGATTAAAGTGCGTGCAGTGGGTAAAGAGCGAGAAGAGGTCAAACGCCTGGCTGATATCTTTCGCGGCCGCATCATTGATGTTACCGATAAGGCCTACACCATTGAGTTAACGGGCGATCAAAGTAAAACGCAAGCCTTTATTGATGCGCTTGATCGCAGTGCCATACTGGAAACTGTTCGCACAGGCGTATCGGGTATTGGTCGCGGTGAACGTATTCTTCGTATTTAAATACTTTTAAATATTTTAATTTTTTAAATTCATTTGACATGCAACATAGTCGTTGCACTTATTCATTCGGAGCACTACATGAAAGTTTTTTATGATAAAGATTGTGACTTGTCTCTTATTAAAGGCAAAACAGTTGCCATCATCGGTTATGGTTCACAAGGCCATGCTCATGCGTTGAATTTGCACGAATCGGGTATAAAAGTTGTGGTTGGTTTGCGCAAAGATGGCGTGTCATGGAAAAAAGCCGAAAATGCAGGCCTTAAAGTGGCTGAAGTCAGTGATGCGGTTAAAGCTGCAGACATCGTCATGATGTTGCTACCAGACGAAAACATTGGTGCCGTTTACCGTGACCACGTGCACGCCAACATTAAAGCTGGCGCAGCGTTAGCCTTTGCCCATGGTTTTAACGTGCATTACGGCCAAGTTGTGCCCCGCGCTGATATCGACGTCATCATGGTTGCACCAAAGGCGCCAGGTCACACTGTGCGTGGCACCTACTCGCAAGGTGGTGGCGTACCCGCTTTGGTCGCAGTGCATCAAGATAACTCAGGCATTGCCCGTGACGTGGCCTTATCCTATGCTTCAGCGATTGGTAGCGGCCGTGCAGGCATTATTGAAACCAATTTTCGTGAAGAAACCGAAACCGACTTATTTGGCGAACAAGCCGTTCTATGCGGCGGCACTGTTGAACTTATCAAAGCAGGCTTTGATACGCTGGTTGAAGCTGGCTATGCGCCCGAAATGGCATACTTTGAATGCTTACACGAGGTTAAGTTGATTGTTGACTTGATTTATGAAGGCGGTATTGCCAACATGAATTACTCAATTTCAAACAACGCTGAATACGGTGAGTACGTTACGGGCCCTAAAATTGTTACCGACGAAACCCGTGCTGCCATGCGTAAATGTTTAACTGACATTCAAACAGGCGAGTATGCCAAGAACTTTATTTTAGAAAATCAAGCCGGTGCACCAACCTTGATGTCACGTCGTCGTATTAATGCCAGTTCGCAAATTGAGCAAGTTGGTGGCCAATTACGCGCCATGATGCCCTGGATAGCGAAGAATAAATTGGTTGATCAAAGCAAAAACTAAGTTATTTTTGAGTTTTGACAGACTGATTACTCATTAAAAATCTATTAATTGCTAACCTTTTATTGGTTTAGTATGAAACGCGCCCCATGGGGCGCGTTTTTTTAGGTTAACCTTTGGCTTATATGCAAACTCCACATTACCCACACCCCATCATTGCCCGAGAAGGGTGGCCATTTTTAGCGATCGCAGTGGCTATTGCCCTAGTGGTTACTTATTTTTCTGTTGCTTGGTCTATTCTCTTTTGGGTTATTGCAATATTTGTATTGCAGTTTTTTAGAGACCCGCAACGCCAGGGCAGTTCAGCGCCACTGGCTGTCATCAGCCCAGCTGATGGTCGAATTGTGGTCGTGGCTGAGGTCGATGACCCCTACGCCAACCGTCGTGCACTGAAAATAAGCGTGTTCATGAATGTGTTTAACGTGCACAGTAACCGTTCGCCTGTTGATGGTACGGTGCAGCACGTTGAGTATTTCCCAGGAAAGTTTTTTAACGCATCGCTTGATAAAGCCTCGTTAGAAAATGAGCGTAACGCCATGGTTCTTAAAACGGCTCGTGGTGATATCGTTACAGCCGTTCAGGTTGCAGGCTTAGTCGCTAAACGCATACTGTGCTACGCCAAAGACGGTCAAGCTTTAGCGCGCGGTCAACGCTATGGCTTCATTCGCTTTGGTTCACGCGTCGATGTTTACTTGCCTATTGGTTCGCGCCCACGTGTCACCATCGGCGATAAAGTCAGTGCAACCAGCACCGTATTGGCCGAATTGCCTGAACACGTTTTAAAAACCGAGTCAATCCAAGCTGAAAGCTCGCATACTGAATCTTCACAAACGAAGGTCGCTGTTTAATACGATGCCTAACGATCCCATTCGCGACCCTGTACCGAGAAATCGAGGTATTTATTTACTGCCTAATGCATTTACAACGGCGGCTTTGTTTGCAGGTTTTTTTGCAGTGGTGCAAGCCATGGGTGGCAAATTTGAATTGGCGGCAATAGCCATTTTCGTGGCCATGGTGCTTGACGGTATGGACGGTCGGGTCGCACGATTAACCAACACACAATCAGCTTTCGGTGAGCAATACGATTCGTTGTCAGATATGACCTCATTTGGCGTTGCGCCGGCTTTGGTGGCGTATCAGTTTGCCATGGTTGATTTAGGTCGATGGGGTTGGTTGGCTGCGTTTGTATATGTTGCCGGTGCAGCATTGCGCCTGGCGCGTTTTAACACCAACATTGCAGTCGTTGATAAGCGTTTCTTTCAAGGCTTGCCTAGCCCTGCAGCAGGGGCCTTGGTCGCTGGTTTTGTGTGGTTGGTGCAAGATAATCGCTTAAACATTGACCCCGCCGTTTTAGGGTGGACCATGTTCACCATCACCCTGTATGCGGGTATTGCAATGGTCACTAACTTGCCTTTTTATAGTGGCAAAAGTTTTGCTTTAGGCCGTAGCGTGCCGTTTTGGGTGATGTTGGTTTTTGTCGCCAGCTTTGTCTTTATATCAAGCGACCCACCCATTGTTCTATTTATTTTGTTTATTGCCTACGGCTTGTCAGGCTGGGTCATGTGGTACGTGCGCGCGCGCAAAGCAAAATCAATGAGACTTAAACTAAAAGAGTAGTGATGACTTTTGCCATGTGGTGTGAACCCCTACACACCAAAAATCATGACCTCATCAGCCCTATGTAAAATGTTATATCAGCTATCTAATAAATGGTGCTAAGCATTGATTCATAACAGTTTT
>DITR01000065.1 GCA_002422175.1 Alcaligenaceae bacterium UBA6179 | reverse complement strand
GCTAACAGCTGGCGCTGCCCGCCCGACAAGCCACCGCCAGCTTCGGACAATGGCATATCTAGACCCCGTGGGTGGTTAGCCACAAGTGCATAGAGATCAAGCTTTTTCAAAACATCGATCACTTGGCTGTCAGTAATACGGTTATCTGAAAGCACCAGGTTGTCTCTTAACGTACCCATAAAGAGCTGTGCATCCTGCCCGACGTAGCCAATATGATTTCGAAGCTGGGTAGGGTCGATCTGCTGAAGATCAATTCCGTCCACAAGCACGTGCCCGCCCAAGGGCGTGTAGAGCCCTGACATAAGCCTAAGAAGCGTGCTCTTGCCTGAACCGACACGACCCAGTAGCGCCATATGGTTGCCCGGCTTTAGCTCAAGTGACACCCGTTTAATGACCGGAATCTTGTGCTCATCAGGATAGGCAAACTCAAGTTCGACTGAGGTAAGGCCACCATCGACTTTGTCTGGCGAGACATAGTGACGGTTATTTTCACGATCACGAGGTCGTTGCATCAAATGCTCGAGCGTATGCAAAGAAGCCAAGGCTTGCTGGTACCGTGCAGCAAGCGCCATCACGTTGCCTAGCGGAGAAATCGCGCGACCGGCCAGAATCACTGCAGCAATCAAGGCGCCAAGAGTGAGGGTGTTCTGACCAATTAGATAAACACCCGCCACAATCATGCCAACCGTCACAAGCTGTTGAAGCATGGCGGTTAACCCCATAATAAAATTAGTCAGTGAGCGGGCTCGCTTATAGGCTTGGGCTGCAGCGCCATTAGAAAAATCCCAGCGACGTTGCAGGTATTCTTCAGCCCGATGACTCTTGATCAATTCAAGGTTAAGTAGAGACTCAACCAAAACACTTTGCTTGTCACCCGACTCTTTCATATTCATGCGCATGGCTTTCATGAGTGGGTATTGCGCTAGTAGCCCGATGATAATGAGCAACGGTACGATCGTAGCGGGCACCAACGCTAAAGGCCCAGCGATCATCCAGATGAGTGCGATGAACATGATGATGAAGGGCAGGTCGCCGATCAACACTAAAGATGCTGAAGAGAAAAAATCTCTCAACGCTTCAAAGTCGCGCATGGAGCTTGCAAAGATGCCGATTGACTGCGGCCGATGCTCTAAACGTATCGACAGAATCTCACGTAATAATGCTGAATTGATTGCTAGGTCGGCCTTCTTGCCACCGACGTCGACGAGCGAGGCCTTGAACCAACGCATAAGGAATTCCAGCAAAATCGCAATCGAAGTGCCAATAGCCAGAGTCCAAAGTGATGTATAGGCTTGTGTCGGCACGACACGGTCATACACATTCATTGCAAAAAACACCACAGCCACCGTTAAGATGTTTGCAACCACGTTTGCCGTCATGGCCTCAAAGTAGTAGCTTCTATAAGCCCAAATGGTAGACCAGTACCAACGCAGGCCATCATGTTTAGGTGGCAGCAACCGCTGCGATGCAGTTTCAGGTGCGTGTTGCACGATCAATGCCTGACCGTCATACCGCTCCTTCAGCTCTTGCAGCGTCATGGTGGTTTCACCTTGCTGGCCTGGCCAAGCCACACGTAAACTTGCCCCCTTAGTTTCAGTGATGACACAATAAACACCACCCTTTAGCGCGAGAATAGCCGGCATCAAGTAACTGGGAATCTGCTCAATTTCTGTTTGAGCCCAAACCGCCATAAGCCGATGACGCTTGATCACGCTTTGCACGCCAGAGTCAATAAATTTACCCTGACTGTCAAATTCCACGGCATTTCGTAGTTCTCGAGCCGGAATGGGTTTAAGTAAAACGCCTGATGCATGCACAATCGCATCAATCAGATGCCCAGCCATCTGAGCCTGAGACTGCTTAAACTCATTGGCTTGACGCTCGGTCTCATGAAACAGCACTTCCTGATTCAGACCTTCAGCTTTAGTATCCATAGTCATTCCTTTCATTTAGAATTCATCCAGTTTGTCGAGGTGGTCGCAGTCTGGGCACCACGCAGGCCCTGAGTAACAACAGGCGTTCCTGTCGCGACATCATCTGCGTTTGTTGGTGCTTTAGAAATTGTGATGGGTGCTCCATCCATCTTGGGCTGAGGACTATTGACGTACAAACTCGCCAGCTGTCCCATCGAGGCCATCAAGCGCGCACGTGCCACCCTGGCATCGTATTGAGCCATAGCCCGATTGGTCTGATAACTGAACAAATCTGATTGAATATTCAAGAGATCGAGTAGTGATCGGCGACCCACATTAAACTGCTCGCGATAGGCCACCACGACCGCCTTTGCAGTCGTGATCTGGGTTTGACTAGCCGCAATCCGTTCAATCGCCGACTGACGTGCCGCCCAGAACGACTGAATGCGCTCGCGCAACACAAGACGTGTTTCTTTCAGGTTTTGCTGAGTAGCAGCCAAATTGGCAGCAGCCGTACCAACAGCCCCCATCGTGGCACCACCCTGAAAGATCGGTACAGACACAACTACCTGAGCCACATAGTCACCCTGACCACTACCCTGATAAGTCTGCTTACCATAGGTAAAATCGACTGTTGGCGAATGGCCTGAGCGTGCACCACGTAAGGCGGCTTCATTCGCTTCAACCATCGCTTGTTGTTGCGCCAAAATTGGGTGATTGGCACCCATAGAAGACAATGCGACCTGCACCGATGTTGGGGTGACACCAGGCTCATCATTCAATCCTGAAGGCTCTTGCGGCATTTCACCGAGCAACATGCGACTGAGTCGGTCCGCAGCCTGTGCCAAATCTCCTTGGCGCTGCGCTAGAATCAACTTGGCATTTTGGTAGCGCACCATGGCTTGATTGCGGTCAACACGCCGACCTTGATCAGCCTGCAAAATGGTTTCTGTAGAGCCCAACACTCGCCGATGAAACGCCAGATTTTCTTCGGCAAGCTTGACCATCTCGAGCTGATTCGCCCAGTTTAAATAGCCTTCAATGCATTGCAAGGCAATATCGTCTCGAGTGATTTTCTGTTGCTCTCGAGCCGAGCTGGCCATAGCCTGCGATCGCTCAACGTCAGCCTGTATGCGCCATCCAGACCAGACATTCATGCTCAATGTTGGTGACTGAATCCAAGTATTTGAGACACCACCCGCGTTGTAGTCGCTATACGTACCAAGCCAGCTGACTTGTGGCCAATGGGCTGCTTGAGCGCGCGTAATATCTGATTCGGCCGCTTCAGCACGCGATTGTGTCGCCAAAATTGCTGGGTACTGAGACAATGAAATCATCACTGCATCACGCAAGCTCTGAGCCTGCACGGACAAGCTGATACCAAGCAAAATACCAGTCAGAATTGTATGCGCCACCCTTGGGCACTTAGATTTAAGAGTTATCATGGTCACCCTCGCACTATGCCGTTTTGTTGTAGATACAACACCAAGGGCATGCGGCCCGTGAGTGACAACTTCTGATAGATGTGGTGCAGGTGAAGCTTGACTGTTCCGCCTGAGATATTTAAACGACTTGCAATACGCTTGTTAGGCAAACCTTCAAGAATCAGCTTTGCCACAGCCAATTCGCGCGGTGTGAGTATCTGTGTCACGAC
>DITR01000121.1 GCA_002422175.1 Alcaligenaceae bacterium UBA6179 | reverse complement strand
AACGTCTTTAGGCCTGCATTTTTAAGTATGCTCACTGACATTTCACGTTTTAACCGACATGCACAAACTTATCTTGACCAGTCATTACTCGACCCCCTTACCCTAGGGCAATTGTTGCAGCGTCATCGCTATGGCCAGTCGATGCAAGACTGGTATTTATTGCCAATGGCGGCTGCAATCTGGTCATCCTCAGTACGCGATATTTTGGAATTTCCAGCCGCAACGTTTTTACGTTTTTGCATCAATCATCGTTTGTTGCAAGTGAGCCAACGCCCTCAATGGCGAACCGTTTTAGGGGGCTCACGTATGTATGTGAAAGCGATTATTGATCAGCTAGCCGATGCAAGACTTCAAACACCTGTTAAAACAATTAAACGTTTTGATGACCATGTCGTGGTCAACGATGAACGCTTTGATGCTGTTGTGATGGCCTGTCATGCCCCTACCGCGCTTAAATTGCTTGATGCGCACCCTGATGAAATGGCTGCCTTGGGTGGGTTTCGCTATCAAACTAACTATGCTGTTTTGCATACTGATAAAAAGTTATTACCGCGTCGCAAGTCTGTTTGGTCAGCCTGGAATTATGCGATGGCAGGGGGTGATCAACAAGATCGGCCCACCTCAGTGTCGTATCTTATTAATCTATTACAACCCCTACCGTTTAAAACCCCAGTGATTGTGAGTTTAAATTCACACAAACAACCAGACCCCGCTCACATCATACAAACCTTCGAGTATGAGCACCCTGTCATGGACCATGCAGCAATGGTTGCTCAACAAGCACTGCCCCGTTTGCAAGGCCAACGCCGCACGTGGTTTTGTGGGGCATGGTGTGGTTATGGGTTTCATGAAGACGGGTTGAAATCTGCCATGGCGGTTGCGCAAGCTTTTGGGGTCACGGCGCCTTGGGTCGAAGCAGCACCATCCTCACCTGATGCCACATTCATACCGGTATCGCCCGCTCCGTATAAAACTGACTCGCCACAACAGGTCGTTCATGCAGACTAGTTCGCATCAAGCGATGCCACATATTAAATTGGGTGATGCGATTGTGATGCATGCACGGCTGAGACCTTTTGTGCATCGTTTCGTGTATCGCGTGTTTTGCTTGCAAATTAGGCTCGATAGCCCCGAGGGGTTGAGCAAACTCAGCTCGTGGTTGTTTGGTGTCAATAAAAAACGCGTGGTGAGCTTCATGAACGCTGACCACGGCGAGCGCGATGGTTCAGATCTAATGGTTTGGTTAAAGCAAACCTTACAGTCGTCTGGGCACGAGATGCCTGATGGCCAAGTATGGTTGCAATGCTTTCCACGTATTTTTGGGTACGTTTTCAACCCAGTGAGTTTTTGGATGTTGCACGACCGACAAGGTCAGTTACGTCTTTTGTTAGCTGAAGTAAATAATACCTTCGGACAAAAACATCAATATGTTTTGTCTGACGCAGAAGGGCGCGGGTTACAAGCAGATTGCCCGCTTATATGTGAAAAAGTTTTTCATGTGTCGCCTTTTTGCCCTGTACAAGGTCAGTATAAGTTTGCAATACAGCAAACACCGAAGGGCGAAAAGATTTCAATTAATTATTTTGATGATCCAACGATTGAACAAGCACTTGTCTTAACAGCTATCACCACTCAGTTTCAAACCTTCACCACTGCGGCACTGCTTAGACGCTTGCTGCATATGCCTTTGATGACATTTGGTGTAATGGTGAGAATTCATTGGCAGGCATTTAAATTATGGCGCCAAGGTGCCAAGTTTCATTCAACTCCACCGCTTCCTAAACATGCTGTGACAACAAATAAAGGGGTCAACCTTGAGCACGACTGATCGCGAAAAGACGCTTGCCGTGACAAGTCATCGACCTATCATGGCTCGCATTTTGTTGGCTGAACTCAGTCAAACGCAAGAAGGGTTGATTCACTTCACCGACCCAGATGGTCAAACTTATGAGTTTGGGCAACCTAATGCTAAATTAAAGGCTGACCTTCACATTTTAGATTGGCGAGCAGCTTCGCTGATGATTCGACAAGGTGATGTCGGTTTCGCCCTAGCGTTAAGTCGCGGTTGGTTAAAGACCCCCGATATGCGCAACTTGTTTATCATTGCATTGCGCAATGAAAGCTATGTTGATACCGTTCATGGCCGTTGGTGGCCGCTATTGTTAAAACGTGTGGTGCATTGGGTATTACGTGATAACAGTCGTCGTGGTAGTCGCAAAAATATTATTAGTCATTACGACTTAGGTAATCATTTTTATGAATTGTGGCTTGATCCTGGCATGAGTTATTCGTCTGCGTGGTTTGGCCGCGCAGACAAAAGACCTGACCATGAGGCCGCTATTTCAACAGACGCTTTATGTGTTGGCCAACAAGCTAAATATGATTACATCATTGATACGTTGCAGGCCAAATCGGGTGATCGTGTTTTAGAAATTGGTTGTGGTTGGGGTGGGTTTGCGCAAAGAGCGGCAGAGCGCGGGCTTCATGTCTATGGCGTGACCATTTCAGATGCTCAATTAAACTGGGCAAAAGATCGTATATCTAAGGCGGGGCTTAGCCACCAGGTCGAACTGGTACGTCAAGATTATCGAGATATTCAAGGGCAGTTTGACCACATCGTTTCAATCGAAATGTTTGAAGCGGTCGGCATGCGACATTGGCAAACGTATTTTGACACGCTTAAAAATTGTCTTAAACCCGGTGGTCGTGCCGTTTTACAAGTAATTGATATGGCTGATCAATACTTCGATCACTATAAAAGCCATACTGATTTCATTCAGCAATTTATTTTCCCTGGCGGTATGTTGCCAAGCCCTTCGCACATACGTCAGGGTGCAGAAAAAGCGGGTTTACAGGTTGATTCGTCAATCAGCTTTGGTTTTGATTATGCCCGCACTTTACGAACTTGGCTTGAACGTTTTGACGCACAAGTTGTCTCAATCAGAGCACAAGGTTTTAGCGAATCGTTTGTTCAACTTTGGCGTATGTATCTTGTTTACTGCGAAGTTGGATTTCTTGAATCTCGAACGGATGTTAAACAATGGACGCTCTCTCGACCCCTATAAAGCCAAATTTGATAAAAAATCTAACTCAACGTTTTGAGCGCTGTGTCTCGCGCTACGTCACACAATGTGTCACGCAACCGATAAGCAAATACCTCACGCTATGTTGTTTTTTATTTGCTTTAGGGGCAACACCTGTGCAGGCTGGTTGGCAAAAACTCTTGCCCGATGCCCAGCCAATTGGTTCAGGGGAGCTGCGTCGGTTCGGTTTTCTTATTTACGATGCACAGTTTTTTACGTCAACTGGGCGTTTTAGTCCGAATCAACCGTTTGCCTTGCAACTTGTTTATGCCCGCGCCATTGCAAAAGATCGAATCGTCACGGCCTCTCTTGATGAGTTGAAAGATTTGGGTTTTGATGTTGATGCTAACCCTCAATGGCGAACTGAGCTTGATAAAGTATTGGTTGATGTCAAAGAAGGTGACACACTGACAGGCGTATATCTGCCAGGGCAGGGAGCAGTCTTTTTCTTAAATGACCAACTTACCGGGCGTCTAGATGACTCGTTGGCCCAAGCTTTTTTCTCAATATGGTTTGATCCGCGAACCAGTGAACCTGAATTAAGAACTGCGCTTATTGGTGAATCAAAGTAATGTTGAATTCAGGTGCGCTGGCTCGTTACAGTGCGTTGTCATTGCCTTTGGCCATGGCCATGTTGCCCGTCTACATGATCGCACCAAAATTTTATGCCGACACCTTGGGCGTGAGTTTATCTGCCTTAGGTATTTGTTTATTAATTGTGCGCCTGTTTGATACGCTTCAAGACCCGCTTATTGGTCGCTGGGTTGACTCACTTAGCCGATATCGTCACGGTTGGTCAGTTTTGATCATATGCGCTGCTATGTTATTGGCAATCGGTTTTATTGCATTGTTTATGCCTATTGTGACAGGCGAAGTGCCTTTGCTGATTTGGTTATCTTTGAGTCTCGTGGTGGTTTACACCGCACACAGTCTGATCAATATTTGCTACCTGGCATGGGGTGCACGTTTGACTGATGTGGTCGCAGGTCGGGCGCGAGTCACCGCTTGGCGTGAAGCGGTTGGTGTGGTGGGGGTCGTGTTGGCATCTGTATTGCCAGCATACTGGGCCAGCACGCAAGGTGCTTTAACAGGGTATGCCTGGTTTGCGTATTGCTTTGTGGTGATTTTGTTGGTAACCACATTTATCACCTTAAAATTTGCGCCCCGACCCGCAACAGTTATTTTGCCTACTCATGCGAGCTGGAAAGTACCGCTTGCAGACAAGGCCGTCAAACGTTTGTATGTCTTTTACTTTTTTAATGCGACCTCAGTTGCCCTGCCAGCGACGCTCATTTTGTTTTACGTTGATGATGTTTTGCAAACCCCAGACCTCACGGGTTTATTTTTAGCTGTTTATTTTTTATCGGGTTTGTTGACCTTACCGTTATGGGTGCAATTGGCTGACCGTGTCAGTAAAGTGAGGGCGTGGGCTTTTGGGGCAATCATGGCTAGTTTTGCTTTGGTTTGGGCCGCCACGTTAGGGCAGGGCGACGTATTGGCCTATGCCACAATTTGTGCCTTTGCGGGCGCGGCCTTAGGCGCTGATTTAGCTTTGCCACCGGCCATGTTGGCTGACGCGATTCCACCCCAACAACGATCAAGTACGGGTTTGTATTTTGGCGTTTGGGCCTTACTTGCAAAATTCTCATTAGCGATTGCTGCAGGCGTTTCATTACCAACACTGGCGTGGTTAGGCTATCAACCCGGTAACCCCAATACGGCTGCTTCGTTACCCATTTGGTATGCCGTTTTACCCATTTCTTTCAAGTTATGTGCAATATTTGTGATCAAACCTTGGCGCTCAAGTCATGTCACACCTTAAAACGTTTAAAGGATTTTTCATTATGAAATTTAAAGCCTTGATTGCGAGTATTTCAGCAGCATTACTGACCGCTTGTGGCAGTGTTGATGTCGAAACCTATGCCAAGCAAACCCCTCAGCTTGAGTTGCATCGTTATTTTAATGGCACCCTTGATGCATGGGGTATCTTTCAAAAACGTAACGGCGAGTTGGTACGACGTTTTCACGTAGAAATTATTGCAACCTGGAAGAATGCTGATGAAGGCGAGCTTGATGAATACTTCACTTACGATGATGGTGAAAAACAGCGTCGAGTCTGGACACTCAAACGTCAATCTGATGGAACCTGGCACGGCACTGCCGATGATGTGGAAGGTATTGCCATTGGGCGTGTAGCAGGCAACGCCCTGCATTGGAAATACGTTTTAAAGTTGCCTGTTGATGGCAAAGTTTACGACGTGAACTTTGATGACTGGATGTGGCAACTTGATGATCAAAGCATGATGAACCGATCAGTGATGTCTAAGTTCGGATTCGATTTGGGCGAAGTGACGTTGTTTTTCAAGAAACGGCCTGAGACCAAAACGCAATGATATTCAAACCCTTAAATACGCCTATTAAAGACTGGTCTGCTTGTCGAGTATGGCTTGTTGGCGCCTCAAGTGGTATTGGAGCCGCTTTGGCACAAGACCTGTTGGCTCAGGGTGCTCATGTCGTGGTCTCAGCGCGTCGTGAAGAGACCTTAAAAGGTGTTGTTGCCGGTTATCCTAACGGACACATACACGCTTTTGATGTGATGCAGGCAGCAGACTGGCCTATTGCCTTAGCGCAGGTTGAGCAAGTATTGGGTGAAATTGATTTGGTTGTGTTGGGCGCCGCGCGTTATGACCCACAACGTAGCTGGGAAATTGATCTCGCTACAGTTCAAGCCAGCTACGAATTAAACGTTATCAGTATGTACACAGGGTTGCACACGCTAGTGCCATACTTACTTAAAAAACCGAACCGTGGTGTCGCGATTATTAGTAGCATAAGTGGCTATACCGGTTTACCCAGAGCCATGGTTTATGGCGCAACCAAAGCGGCATTGAAAAATTTAACTGAAACACTATATTTCGAATTGGCCCCTAAAGGGGTATCGGTTTATTTAATTAACCCGGGTTTTGTTAAGACGCCTATGACGGCTGCTAATGATTTTCATATGCCGTCTTTAATGACACCGGAACAAGCAGCCCAAGCGATTAGGGCAGGTTTTGAGAAAGGGCTGTTTGAGATTGCGTTTCCCAAAGGGTTTGCAACGTCATTAAGATGGGTGGCACACTTGCCTTATAAATTACGCTTTTGGCTTTTACATCGCATGACAAACATGTAGTGTGTAAGAATAGTTTAGGCACTTAAGGTTCAAGACTCAACTTTCTTAAATAGTCGACACAACATGACATTTGACGCAACACAACGATTTGATGAAATAGCCGATTGGTTTGAAAATCTATCGCCCCAAACGCTTGCACAAATTGATCAAGTCTATGCAGTGCAATCTACCTTTATTGATCCCTTTAATCACGTAAATGAAAGACAGCATATTCAAGCGGTTTATCACCATATGTTTAAGTCGCTTGAACAGCCTCGATTCACTATCATTCGTAAAATCGTTTCAAACAACCAGGCCTGCATGGTTTGGCGTTTTACTTTCAGTCTGAGAAAGCGTTTGTTTGACATTGAAGGTAGCACTGTATTTGAATTAAATGACCAAGGACTGATTGTTTTGCATCGTGACTACTGGGACACCTCGCGCGAGCTGTATGAGCACATTCCGGTGTTGGGGCTTCTTTTCAAGCGGTTGCGTTTAGCGTTATCTACAAGTGAAAAAAAGACCCCCGAAGGGGTCTATAAAAGCCGGTAGAGCAAAAAGCTCGCCCGGCGGGGGATCAGCGCTCAGTTTAACTTAACTAATTTTAATTTGGTAACCATTAGCCTTTTTTTAATCCAACCAAAAATTACTTAACATGAAAAATATGAAAACGAACAGTAATTTTTATACCAGGTCGTTTTTGATTGGGTTGAGCATCTTCGATGGTGATGTCAGCTTGGTGTCGCTGCGCAATTTCTTTAACAATGGCCAACCCTAAACCGCTGCCCTGAGTACCTGTACCTAAAACACGGTAGAAACGATCGAACACACGTTCTCGCTCTAAGTTTGGTATACCAGGGCCATTATCAATGACGGTGAGTAGCGCATGGGCGCCTGAGACATGCACCGAAACAGTGACTTGCCCCGACGCACCAACATAACTGAGGGCATTGTCAACTAAGTTATTGAGAAGTTCAGCAATCAACACGGGTTGACCCATGACTTGAACAGGCTTTGTGTCATGCCCCTCGAAACCCAAGTCAATATGTTGAGCAAGGGCTTGCGGCACCCATTGCTGAGTGGTGGTTTCAGCTAAAGCTTGCAAATCAATCGGTTCAAGTTTAATTTGATCGTGTTTCTCAGCCGTTGCAAGCAGCAACAGTTGATTAATAAGGCGTGTGGCGTTTTCAGTACCCCGCACAATTTGTTTGAGATTTAAGACAATTTCTTCGTTGGGCGCCGACTTTAAAGCTAACTCGGCTTGCATGCGTAACCCAGCTAAGGGAGTTTTAAGTTGGTGTGCGGCATCCGCTACAAAACGCCGTTGAGTTTGAATATTTCGTGATAAACGCACCAATAAATCATTCATTGCGCTCACAAGAGGTGTGATTTCAGACGGTGTTGATTTAATATCAATTTCAGAGAGGTCATCAGGACGGCGAGCTCGCAACCTTTTTTGCAAGGCATTGATGGGTGCTACCCCACGAGACAAACCAAACCAAATGAGTAAAGCGGCAACGGGTAACACTAAGAATTGTGGAATGATCACACCTTTAATAATGTCGTTGGCCAGTGCAGTGCGGCTTTCAATGCCCTCAGCAACAACAATAAATAGCGGTAGAGGGTCTGGATTAAAAGTATTTAAACTTGAACGGCCTACGCTCTGACTGACAGGGCTTAATGAGGCCGGCATAAACCACTTGTAGGCTAAACGCAGTCTAAATCCGCCTGAGGTGTAATCACTAAAGTGTGCATTGGGGTTAATTTCTTCATAATTAATATCTGATGGGGTCGGAACAGCTGGGTCGCCTGCGATCAGATTGTTTTGGCGGTCGATAATTTTCCAGAAAATACCTGTCTCGCTTTCGGTGCGTAAAGCGAGCTGTGCGCTGTTTGACAATGAAATAGAACGATCGCCGTTGGGTTCTGTCTTGATTTGATCACTTAAAACGGCAAGTGCTGTCTTGAGTGCTTGATCGTGTGGGGCATCGGCTAAATTGATTGCTACAACATAAGTAATGGCCACACTCATGGGCCACAATAAAAACAAAGGGGCTAGCATCCAGTCAAGAATTTCGCCCAAAAGAGAGCGGCGTTGCTTGACAAACGGCAGCGACAAATTAGCCTCCACTTGCTTGAGTAGACGTGTCGCGTTGCAAACAGTAGCCCAAGCCACGAACAGTCATAATGCGTGCGCCACTGGGTTCAATTTTTTTACGTAAACGGTGAATGTAGACTTCAATAGCATTTGAGCTAACTTCATCGCCCCATTCGCATAAATGGTCAACAATTTGATGTTTACTGACCATACGACCGCTACGCGTAATTAATATTTCAAGCAAACTGATTTCACGGGCAGAAAGGTCAAGGGTATGGCCTTTAACCACTACTACACGACCTGTTTGGTCAAATTCAAGCATACCGTGTTTTAAAATTGTGGCACCGCCACCGGCGCCCCGCCTTGTGAGCGCGCGAACCCGTGCCTCAAGCTCTGATAAAGAAAACGGTTTGGCCATGTAGTCGTCAGCACCCAAATCAAGACCCAAGACGCGTTGTTCAACGCTGTCGGCTGCAGTCAGAATTAAGACAGGAATGCGTGAGTTTTGAGCTCTGAGCTTGCGCAATACATCAAGCCCAGAAACCTTAGGTAAGCCTAAATCAAGAATCAGTAAGTCAAATTCTTGGGCGCTTAGTGCTAAATCAGCCGCTGCGCCATCGCTCACAGCGTCAGTTGCATAGCCACTTTGCCTCAGTGATTGGGTTAGGCCATCGGCCAAAATGGCATCGTCTTCGGCAATTAGTATACGCATAGACCCAGTAAACCCTTTAAAAGTGAAACAAGACCCGCAATGCAATTCTGGCATATGTTGCACGACTTATTCTCTTTTAGTTAAAAATAAGGGAAATAATAGGTTCAAAACGTTAAAATTGTGATCAATAGCGGGGGGGCTTGTCATACTGTTTATTTATACAGTACTATGTCAATGCCATAATCAATTGCTCATCACATTTCGCAAGGAAGTTTCATGGAAGATAAATCACCCAAGGGCGTTGCCACAGAGAAAAGCAAGGCGCTTGCTGCTGCTCTGTCGCAAATTGAAAAACAGTTTGGTAAAGGTTCAGTCATGCGTTATGGCGACAACCAAATTGAACACGACATACAAATTGTTTCAACCGGTTCGTTGGGTCTTGATATTGCCTTAGGGGTGGGTGGTTTACCGCGCGGGCGAGTGGTTGAGGTGTATGGCCCTGAGTCTTCAGGTAAAACCACGCTTACTTTGCAAGTTATTGCTGAAATGCAAAAAATTGGTGGCACGTGCGCTTTTATTGATGCCGAGCATGCCTTAGACGTTCAATATGCCTCTAAGCTCGGTGTGAATTTAACTGATTTACTGATTTCACAACCCGATACGGGTGAACAAGCACTTGAAATTACCGATGCTTTAGTTCGCTCAGGCTCAATTGATCTCATCGTGATTGACTCTGTCGCTGCGTTAGTACCACGCGCTGAAATTGAGGGTGAAATGGGCGATTCGTTGCCCGGTTTGCAGGCTCGTTTAATGAGCCAAGCCTTACGTAAATTAACAGCATCTATCAAACGTAGTAACTGCATGGTCATCTTCATTAACCAAATTCGTATGAAAATTGGTGTGATGTTTGGCAGCCCTGAAACCACCACAGGGGGTAATGCGCTTAAGTTTTACGCCTCGGTTCGCCTTGATATTCGTCGTATTGGCTCGATTAAAAAAGGTGATGAGGTCGTCGGTAACGAAACCCGCGTTAAGGTTGTTAAAAACAAAATTGCACCGCCTTTCAAACAAGCTGAGTTTGACATTTTCTATGGTTCTGGCATCTCACGCGAAGGTGAAATTATTGATCTGGGTGTGCAAGCAGCCATCGTTGATAAAGCCGGTTCCTGGTTTAGCTACAACGGCGAGCGAATTGGTCAAGGTAAAGATAACGTGCGGGAATACTTGCGTGAGCATCCCCAAATGGCTGCTGACATTGAAAGCCGCGTCAGAGATCACTTTGGTGTCGCGCAGCGCGCTGGGGCAATGCCTCCTTCAGCGGCAGCTAAAGCCGCCTCGAGTGCTGCGGCAGCTGCCAACGCAGCTACGGCTACCGCTGCCACGACGAAGGCCTCTGTTGCAAAAGCTGCCGCCGCTACTGCTGCCGCTGCCACCGAAGATGAGCTCTAACCCGCAACAAATCATCAAAGCGAAAGCATCGCCCGAGCGCTCCCTCAAGTCTCGGGCGATTGCTTATTTATCGCGACGAGAGCACAGCCGCGCAGAGCTAGCCCAAAAGTTATCACCCTTCGAGCCAGACTCTTTAAAAATCAATGCCTTACTTGATCAGCTCGCCCGTGAGGGCTGGCAGTCAGATGAGCGCTTTGTTGCCAATACGGTCAACGCAAAGTCATTGCGCCAAGGGCGTGCGCTTATTGAGCACTCGTTGCGCCAAAAGGGGGTTGATAAAACCTTAATTGAAGCCATTTCACAAACTTTAGCCCCAACAGAATATGCCCGGGCATGCGATGTTTGGCAACGGCGCTTTGGTTTAAAGCCTCTTGACTCGTCACCTCAGGGGTATGCAAAACAAGCACGCTTTCTCATTTCGCGAGGCTTTCAGGCCGAAATAGTGCGTAAGGTACTCAGCACGCTACGAAATCAAAGCCACAATTAAATCGCGTTATACTATTTAACTATGCCAATATGTCAATCGACAGACTGCGAATGACCGCCCCCTATGCCACTACCTTTGTCTCCCCATAAACGTAACCCACTACACAATCGTGCCATTAACGTTCATTCTTTTGAGCGTGATGATGGCCTATGGGACCTTGAGGCAGAGCTTATTGACGATAAATCTTATTCTTTTGATAAGCGCGATGGCAGTATTTTCCCCGCAGGCAAGCCATTTCACCATATGCATTTGCGCATAACCATCGATCGTAGCTACACCATTTTAGCTGCCCAAGCCGTGTACGATGCCGCACCTTATGGTGAAAATTGCACTACCATTGCACCGGCTTACCAAGAGTTGGTTGGCATGAATTTGTTAAAAAGCTTTCGGCAAGCCGTTAAAGAGCGCTTTGCTCGTACCAAAGGCTGTTCGCACATCACTGAGTTAGCAGGTGTGTTGCCTACGGTTGCGTTGCAGTCTATGGCAAACGAGCGGCACAAACCTGAAGGTGATCAAACCGACAAGCGACCTTTTCAGCTAGAGGGGTGTCATGCCCTTCGGCTTGATGGCCCTGTCGTAGAAGAGTTTTACCCGCAGTGGTACGTCGCTCCTAAATCAGCTTAGGTTTGATTTAAGCTAACTAATTTTGTTTTAAATAATACGTATTTGACCCATTTAATTTATTAATCGACCAAACAGGATCCTCATGAAAATCCATGAACATCAAGGCAAGGAACTGCTCAAGCAATTTGGCGTCGCAGTTCCCCGTGGCTTTCCCGCTTTCAGTGTTGAAGAAGCTGTTGCAGCAGGCGAAAAGTTAGGCGGCCCAGTTTGGGTTGTCAAAGCACAAATTCATGC
>DITR01000093.1 GCA_002422175.1 Alcaligenaceae bacterium UBA6179 | reverse complement strand
GAGTTAAAGCTGTTAATTCAACTCGCCCTGCAGCGTTTTGAGCCAGCACATGAATTAGTGGGTGCCTTCTTGCAATATAACGACAACACAGTCGAGCGCAGGTTGTTTTATCAAGCCTTACATGTGGTGCTCGAGATTTTGCTTGACGATGAGTTGGCGCTCGATGACTACATCGTTAATTTCCGTCGAATGTTTGGCAATGAGCGTATGGACGCTGTGCTGGGGTCGGTAGACGGTACAGTGAAATTCTTCGGCTTAACGCCAACCAGCATAAAGCTAGAAGGGCTCGACAGACATCACCGCTTGCTCGACAGTTACCAAAAATTGCATGCAGCCCGAGGTCAGTGGGCGGCTCAAACCCATCAAGCCTGCTGAACGCTACGCCACCACTGAGTGATTAGAAACGCTTGTGGTGGCGTCTTTTTTAGTGACGTCTTTACCTGTTACGCTATTTTACTCACCGGTATGATTGGCGGCGATGAAGTTACCCGGGGGCGTAAAAAAGAGATACAGAGAAGATTTTGCTTTGTCGGTTGCGTTCGGGTTTTGGTAAATCACTCGCCATTCTTTGCCCTTCTTGCCATCGATCAAACCGATCGACTGGTTTTGCACACCAGCCCAGCTTTTTTCCAGCTTGCCCGCTTCAATCAATTTGTCTTTACGCTGGTCAGCGCACTGCATGATGATTGTTTGGTCAGCGGTCTTTTTGCCATGGAAATGACAGTTGCTGCCCGGATCGGCCCAGGCCGGTGTTGTGAAGGCGGTAGGAATAGCCAGTAAAGCTACCAATAAAAATCGGTTCATGTCATGCTCCTGAATTAAAGGGTGTTGCGACTGCTGTCAGTCGTGTTTTTAATCTCTAAGTCTTCGTGTGCGTGTTGGTGTTCCTCTACAGGGAAGCGAAAGGTTTCGCCATTGACGTCGTGTTGGTAGCCATGCAGTTGAGCAAACAGCAGATAAATTCCCGCCGCCATAATCGCTACGTTCGTGGCGTAGCTCCAACGACTGAAAGAGGGGGTCTTACGCCACAAGGCCAAAATAGCCAACATGACGCTTAAGGCAGCGATCTGCCCAAGCTCTACCCCGACGTTAAAACTCAAGATGCGTCCGATCATTGGCCCGGCTTCATCGCCCAATGGCAACTGCTGCAAGCGTGTCGAAAGACCAAAGCCGTGTAGCAAGCCAAATACAAACACCATTTTGACTAGATTAGGCGAGTCGATATTGAAATGACGTTGAAAACCGCCATTGTTGTCAAAGCCCTTATACACGACACTCACCGCAATGATGGCATCAACAAGCCAGTAGTTCCAAGTGATTTTAAAATACGTGGCAAAGATCAATGTAATGCAGTGCCCGATCGTGAATACGGTAACAAAACGCACCACATCTTTGAAGTTCGTCAGAAAAAAGACAACACCCAATAGAAACAGTAAATGGTCATATCCTGTCAGCATGTGAGTGGCACCTAGCCAAACATATTGCAGGTATGAACCCTCAAGCATTCGTTGCTTGTCCTCGTCGCTGATGCCATGGGCAAGGGCGACGAGCGGTAATATACAGAGCACAATCAGCCCTAAACGGGCTGATAAAAAAGCCTTCATGATTCTTCCCTAAAAATAGAAATGGCGAGTGGCTCTAACGCTCGAACGGTTGAGTGAGCTAGAACGCAGGCATGGAGCGTTTTTTATTATGGCTTAAGCCCGTGGTGGGCGAAGCAGTCCGTCAAGGAAAACATCTACAAAGTCGATTTGATAACCCATAAACGTCTGTTTATGTCTGAGATGCGGCGCATCGGACGAGCCGGCGGGCACAATACCGTTTAGTTGCAATGAATCAGAGAAATGAACGTGATTTGACCCCAAATCGTTCGTGTCAGCTTGCGCAATCGCGTTAGCGTGATGATGCGAATCAATCGTTAGCCCATGACTAATGGTCTGATGGTAGTGTTCGCCGCTAGCAATGATGGGACCCAGGCCAATCAACAGAGCCAACTGCAAGCACAACGCCACCAACATCGCCCCTTTCATTGATCTTAGAGAGGTCGATTTGATAAGGTTGAGACAAAAGCAACGTTGCAGAAGAGGGTGGTCGCGCGGAGCCATAAAGGGTGAATCAATGATGATCTTGGGCACAACGATACATGAGTGATACTGGCCTGACAAGTGTGGCAAGTGTGAAAAGCTTGATAAGCGAGACAGGATTTAAGCGCTAATAGTGAAGCTGCGATTAATTCTAGGCTCTCAGTTTCTGGTGCGTTTGAAGGCCCGCAACGTCTGGGCGGAGAACATCTGGTTGCGGCCAACAATGTGACTCGGCACCAGTTTGCCGGATTGAACGTAGCGACGCAGGGTAGGCACAGAGACCTCAAGGTACTCTGTGGCCTCACATGCAGAAAATGGTTCCTGCTGTAGGTGGCCGAATACCTGTTCGTGGCGTGGTTCATTTCGTTTCTCCTTTGCTGCTCTGCTNNATTCCTGGCTATTAAATGATTCCATGTCAAATCATTAGTTAAGCGCTTTAGCTGCATATTTCACTGAACGTGACTGGTGATTTCACAAAAGCGTGACCGATATGGATAGCTTAGAAAAACCCAATCAAGGTTGCATAACAGTAATCGGCGGTCAACAATAACTTTTGGTGCGTATGTCAATGAATATATATTGTTCTCATTCTATTAAAATGAGAACCTATGGCTACAAAACTAAGCAGTTTGACCCGCTGGTTGCGGGAATATCGGGTGATTGCCCGCTATAAAACCCAGTGGTTTTTAGCGGGCTTGTTCTTGCTTTTAGCTGCGATGGCGACCTTGGCCGTTCCGCTGGCCTTTAGAGATTTGGTGAACACAGGTCTAACAAACCAGGCAATTAACCAGCAATTTATTAATCTACTGATTTTGGCAGCCATATTGGCCATGATGACGGCGGGTCGGTTTTATATGATGTCATGGTTGGGTGAACGGGTTGTAGCTGACATTCGTGAACAAGTATTTGCAAATGTACTGCGCCAAAGCCCTGCTTATTTTGAAACACTACAAACAGGTGAAGTGTTATCGCGTTTGACCAGTGATACAACCTTAGTGCAGACGCTGGTGGGTTCCAGTATGTCAATTGCGTTGCGCAGCCTCGTGATGTTGGTAGGCGGTATCACCATGATGCTGATTACTAGCCCGTGGCTAGCGGGCACGATGATCTCGTTGCTATTGGTGACGGTTCTGCCGATATGGGCCTTAGGTCGCTCTGTGCGCAAAATGTCTCGTACCAGTCAAGACAAAGTGGCTGACACCAGTGCCATGGCAGGCGAAGTTTTAAATGCTATGACGACGGTACAAGCTTTTGTTCGCGAGAAACATGAAAAGCAACGCTACAAAATTGCGGTTGAAAGTGCTTTTAATCAAGCTAAAAAGCGCATTGTTATGCGGTCAGTCTTAACGGCCATAACCATTATGATGGCTTTTGCTGTCATTGTTTTTGTGCTTTGGGTGGGTGCACGGCAAGTGACGGCGGGCGAGTTGTCGTTGGGTGATCTAACTCAGTTTGTGTTGTATGCCGTGTTCATTGCCGGTTCAATTGGGGCATTGTCAGAAACTTGGGGCGATCTTCAACGAGCCGCCGGTGCAACTGAACGGCTGGTTGAATTAATGCAGGCCATGCCCGCTTTGCCCGCGACTCAACAAGCTGATAAACAAGAGGTGACTATTGCGTCTTGGCTCGAACAAAATAGCCAAAACAAAAATATAAATCAGCCCATGGCTATCGCGTTTGAAGAGGTGACCTTTGCATATGCCTCAAGACCTGATTTTTTTGCAATGAATCATCTTACGTTTTCGATTCCACAGGGCGCGCGGTATGCGTTAGTTGGTCCGTCGGGAGCAGGTAAAAGCACACTGTTTTCCCTACTTTTACGCTTTCATGAACCCAATCATGGGCAAATCAATATTCTTGGTCATGACATCAAGCAGTGGCCCGTTGAAAATTTGCGCAGCATAATAGGTATTGTTCCTCAAGAGCCTGTTATTTTTGCTTCAAGCGCGATGGAAAATATTCGTTACGGTAGGCTAGATGCCACCGATGAAGAGGTGATAACAGCGGCTAAGACCGCTCACGCACACGACTTTATATCAGCATTACCACAAGGTTATGCCAGCTTTTTGGGCGAGCGTGGTGTCAGGCTTTCGGGTGGACAAAAGCAACGTATTTCAATCGCACGGGCCATTTTAAAGAACCCTGCAATCTTGTTACTCGATGAGGCCACTAGCGCCTTAGATGCTGAGTCTGAGCGTGAAGTGCAACGCGCTTTAGATACCGTTTTGCCAGGCAGAACGTCATTAACTATCGCACACCGACTCGCAACCGTACTGCGCGCTGATCGCATTCTGGTTTTAGACCAGGGTCAAATCTTAGAACAAGGTAAGCATGCAGAATTGATGGCTCAAGGTGGGCTCTATGCGCGTTTGGCAAAGTTGCAGTTTGCTTGATCTTTAAATTGACGGGGAAGCTCACGGCCTCATTCGGGCGTTTGACATGCGTTCAAAAGAGTCGTTTTGGTTTGACAACCCTATTTATCATTTCCCCATAATAATCAGCGCACAACAACCTGCATCAACGACGACGACTGAAAGAAAGCGTGTCGCCGGCATCGGTAAAGAGTTGTAACGCATTGCCATTGAGCGCCCAGTCATGGGAATTACCCAACACCTTTACAAAATCGTGCTCAAAGTTCATGCGCAAATTTTCAGTACACATCATTTTTGTGCTGGCGATCGGCCCCAACTTGATCATGTTTTGGGTGTTTAACTCAAGAGACGAAAAAAAACGATTGCATCCAGCGTACCCTGAAAAATGAGATTTATTAAAATCAAAAAATATACTCACAGGTTTTCCACTGACGCTAAGTGGAACCTCTCGATTTCGCATTATTCCCTCTGCAGAAGTCGGCAAAGCCCAGCCTAATAAAACCCATTCCCCGTTTAAATCAGCCACACTTAGGTTTGACTTGGGTTCTTTTGGTTCTGTTAACAAGCTCGAATCTAGCTTGGCAGAACTGCAGGAAATTAAAAATAAAGCTGCCATCAACAATATGAGCAACTGAAAGCCAGAGGCTGTGATCGACTTGAAGAGTTTCATTGATTTGAAGAGGCTAAAGGGCAACGATTGAGTGCATGCTTCAAATAGTTATACAAAGATTTAAAGCTTGGCTGAAATAATCTACATAATGA
>DITR01000071.1 GCA_002422175.1 Alcaligenaceae bacterium UBA6179 | reverse complement strand
GTTCAATTACTCAGATTACTTGACTCTATTGCCTCTCGACCAGACGCACGATGCGCACGAATGGCCATCCGCAACGACCTCCCAGCACTTGAGAAATCGTTAAGCCGAGTGCTGGCACAAGAAAACGACTCGGCGCTGCGCGGGCATATCGTGAGCATCATTCCAGCGCTACGTTTACTGCTCGAACGAATATCTGTTTACCGTCACACCAGAGTGGATCCAGCGTCGCATCCGATGCGACGCTTTGGCAAGATTGTCGATCGCCGCATCGCCTTGACATTCGGACTAGGTCTCTTTTTCGGTTACCTTATCTTTTCTTTTTTTTGGATTGACTCTGAATGGAAACTCGGTCCAGTATCGCTGATGATGTTTGTTGCCATATCGATGCTGCAAATAGCGACAGCCACGCCAGTTAAAACGGCTATCCAAATGTTCATCGGTTTGTGTTTAGCGATCATACTCACATTGCCGATCAAATTTTTTCTCTTACCCATGGCAGATGGATTTTTGTGGATGGCATTGAGCGCCTCGATCATGTTGTTGCCAGGCTGCTTTCTAAAAGCAAGCCACAAGTATGTCGGTATCGGAGCTGGCTATCTTCTCTTTTGTGCCATGTTGGTCGAATTTCAAAACCACATGAACTACGATATGCAACGATACATTAATTTGGCGGTGGCACACATGATCAGCGTCTTGGCTGCAATCGCGTTGATGGCAGCGACCCACCCGTGGCGAGGCACAGTGCGCTTAAACATGCTGATGCAAAGGGCTTGGGTAGATTTCGAGTCAACCATTAGAGCCATCTCTAAAGGAAACTTTAATGCATTGGAGTTTTGGGAGGACAGGCAGTTTGATCGCCTGCGACATCTTGATCAGATATCTAGCCTGAATGGAGCCAAAGAGGTCAACGATGCGGCTACAAACCTCACCGCACTCAATGACTGCATGCGTCGTTATGCTGAAGAAGCACGATATTTGACCCTGCTCGAACGCTCTGATGGGTCTGAACCGGAAGAAAAACTTTTAAAAAGCATTCAAAACTTGGGCCATTCAACTGATTTTTCCAATCTAGGCGGCCTTGCTAACGATTTGTCCACCTACTTCCGAATGCATGATCAAATGCATCGAGCTGATGCTTGGTATCGAATCAGCCTTGACACCGTGAACCTGAAAAGAATGACCTATGCGACCTGACATCAACATCATGGGGATGTTTTTCACTAGCCTCTTCATTTACTTGATGCTTGGCATACCCGTTTATTTGCTGGTAAAAAATGTGATGTATCGCCTTGGTGCATTCAATTTCATTTGGCACCCAAATTTTTTCGAATTGTGTCTGTACACCATCATCGTGACCCTTCTTGCCCTGCTAGTGCCCCTATGAATGAATCTGACAAAATGTCTGAAGTTCGGTCACATGAGACCTCAGGCGAAACGAGCCAATCGCCTAGCGTCGTTCGCAAAACGACTGGTGTACTCATTACGACAGTAGCTCTCATTCTGGCTTCATTTTTGGTCTACGAGACCTGGTATTTATACATGCGTGCCGCATGGACTCGTGATGCCTTTGTTCGAGTAGATGTCGTCGAAATCGCAACCGAACAAGTTTCAGGCTATGTGACTAATCTGGCCGTGGATATTAACCAACGCGTTCAGGCAGGTGATTTGCTCTTTGAGATCGACTCAACCCGTTACAAACTTGAACTTGAATACGCCTTAGCTGATCTTGAAATTGTAAAGGCCGAAGCAGAACTGAACCAGGCATTTGCGGCGGCTCGCCGGGATGTTGGCGACGCAGTCTCTCTAGAAGATAAACAAAAATACAATATGCTGGTTCGCACAAGCCTCGCACAAGTTCG
Organism: Alcaligenaceae bacterium UBA6179; assembly: GCA_002422175.1. Classification (GTDB taxonomy): domain Bacteria; phylum Pseudomonadota; class Gammaproteobacteria; order Burkholderiales; family Burkholderiaceae_B; genus Algicoccus. The sequence goes on along the minus strand of DITR01000071.1, from coordinate 5,877 downwards.
AAAGGCGCAGGCGAACCTCGATCTTGCGCGTTACAACCTGTATCGCACCCAAGTCTTCGCTCAAAGTGATGGTTGGGTATCAAACCTGATGCTGCAAGTAGGCGACTTCGCCAGAGCGGGTGATCCTGCCATGATTCTTCTAAACGAAAACAGCTATTGGGTTGAAGCCTACTTTGAGGAAACCAAACTGTTTGGTGTCGAGCTAGGATCCGAGGCGGCTGTAGATCTCATGGCGTACGATAAGCCGCTTCGTGGCAGGGTTATCAGCCTATCCAAAGGGATCGCAAACCGGAACAACAACCCCGGCTATCAGGGTCTGCAGGATGTCAACCCGGTCGATGCCTGGGTTCGCCTGGCCCAGCGCATCCCCGTCATTGTGCATTTAGAGGAAATGCCAAAAAGCATACCCCTGGTGGCTGGCATGACCGCTTCGGTGGCGGTCGGTGAGGCCGCCCAAGAAATACTGAAGCCCACAAATTCTTTAGACAAGTTGCTACGATGGCTCGCTTTTTACCTTTAACCACGTCCATCTGCGTGCTGGTGTTAAGCCTTTCGGCCTGTCATGCGCCGCCCCCGAAGAGACCCGACGCACCCAAAGACCTTCCGCAAAACTACGAGAGTCTGACTAAACAGCCATCGCAGAATGTGGTCAATTTACAAGACAAGGGCCCGAAAGAACTGGCCATTGAACTGAGTCAGTGGTGGACTGTATTTGACGATCCACTTCTGAACGACATGGTCAATCGAGTCATCTTAGCTAACTGGGATCTGCAAATTGCTGCCGAACGTATTGAAGGTGCCATGGCTAAAGTGGGTATGATTCAGGCTGGTGCTTTGCCAACCATCTCTGGCGTCACGTCGTTGGCTAGACGCGAAGATGGCACGACGGTTCAACCGCCGTTAGGTCTTTACAACGAGTTTGGATTTAAAGCTCAGTTTGCATGGGAGCCAGACGTATTCGGCAAAGTCGCGGCTAGGGCCCAAGCGGCCCAGGCCGAGCAATCGGCCTTGGAAGCTGATCGCAGAGCCATCATGGTGGCCATGACTGCCGAAATGGTGATTGTGTATGCCCAACTTAGGGCAGTTCAAAAGAAACTTTTGCTTACCGAGAAATACGCTGCACTGGTTGGCCGTGAACTGGCTCTGACCAAAGATCTTTTTAAAAATGGGCTTGTTCCAGCCCAAACGGTGCTCAGCCTGGAGCGCCAATACACGCAGGCAAAAACCGCTATTCCGATTCTGAACTCACGCATCGATATCTTGATGACAACCAGTTCTATCCTGACGGGCGGCTACCCCAATGCGCTTGAAGCGCAGTTAAGCAAGCCTAGGCCCATGCTAAGCGTTAAAAAGCCTCTGCCGCAAACCTTGCCTTCCCAATTACTGAAACAGCGACCAGACATCAGCGCTCAAGAACAGCGTATGCTGGCCTCGCTCTCAGAAGTTCAAGCCGCTGATGCAGAGTTTTTGCCACAATTTGCCATTCCATTGGCGATTGGTTACAACACCAAGACATTTGATCTCTTACTTAATCCGGCAAGCTTTATCTGGAATTTCGCCACTGCAGCCGTCGCGCCCTTCTACACCGGTGGCTATTTAGAGGCGAACCTTCAACTGGCTCAAGCGATCAGTAAAGAAAACCAGCTAGAGTACGAAAGACTTGTTCGGCAAGCTTTAGCCGAGGTAGAAGACTCGGTTGCTGGTTACCAGGGAGCCACGGGCGCACTAGAACTGTTAGACGATGTGCAAAAAAAACAGCAGGCCATCGTCTCAAAAGAAACTCGCTTGTTTAACAAAGGTCTTCGGGCGAAGTTTGAGCTTTATCGAGCTCAACTAGAGTTAACCAAAATTGACGAAGGTATTGTCGACGCCCAATACGAAGTCGCAATCGAACTAACCGCCATATACCGAGCGTTAGGCGGTGGCTGGGTGCCACCGAGCGAGAACACGGTTATTAAAGATCAAACGTCATAGCCCCCTTTGTCGCTATAGTTGTTTGTTTTTTTAATTTCTACTATTAACCTAAAGTGGCGGTTAGCTCATACGGGTTTAGTGTGCGCGTTGCGCTAATAATCTCGCGCTCGCTCGAGCCACCACATATTTAGTAAATGCCAGTGTCGCAGCAAAAAACAGAATAACAACCAAAACTAAAACAATACGATCTTCGCGCGACTCATATGTTTCCGCAAGCGCTAAGGTGTAGTGCACTGCCTCATGCACGCCAATGGCCGCGCCCACACCAGAACTCATGACGGCTACTATAAATATTTGAAAAGCGTTGGGCACGATTAACCAAGCCTGTTCCATGCGCCCTTGAGCGCGGTATTGCAAGAAGGTTAAACAAGCATCTGAGGATGACGAGACCGTACCAGCCAATAAAGCCAGAAAAAGCGCAATTAAAGCTGCAGCTTGAGAACTCAACATACCCAATGCGTCTGCAGACGTGAGAATAGCTGCCGTCACAACCATCAATACATAAGCTGGTATGGCACGTAAAATACCAATAAAAAAATTCATTGCCCGAGCACCTAGACGATTGGGGGCAAGCCGCACAGCCGCTGTAACAAAGCCCAAGCACAACCCAACCAACAAGGCTAACAAGCCAATGCTGAGATTCACAGTCAGTGCATTCAAAAAGCCCAAAAGGTGATCAAGCATGTGAGTCTCCAGATGCTGACATGTTTAACTTGTTAACCACCCGAGCACTTAAAACCACAACTAATTGAACAACCAAAAGGTAAAAAAGGGTCAAAATACCAAGCGTGACAATACGATCGCCTGAGTAAGCCGTGACGTCAATCAGCACGGAGAGCAACTCTGGGGTACCAATAAAAGCGGCAACAGGACTCGCCTTGGTTGCATTAATCACGCTCGCTCGGAGCGGTGTGGCAGATACTCGAGCGATGTCTGATAAGGTCGCGCCCTTGGCGAATGTTTTGCTGCTTTGAATTAAGCTGTCGCCAGCCATTGCTCCGTTATTCAAGCCGATGGCCAAGGCCGCGGTGATGAGTGCCATCACCCCGGTATAAAGCCATACCCCTGACATGACAAGATAGACTAATACCAACAACAGAATCATGGGTGAATTCATGATGATCAAGCGCATAATTTGGCTTGAGAGGCGCAAGATCTGCCAATGAGAATTAGAGGCGAAATAAAAGGCCAACCCGAAAAATACAGTCGCTACAATCACACTAATGACCAACAAGAGAGAGATCACTGCGCCCCGTGCTAATAGACGCATACCCTCTCTTCCAGACAACATAGGTAAGGTTAAGTTGTAACCAAAAGACTCTTCTACCCACTGTTCTAAACTTTTTATCAGGGGTGCAATGGGGCTCGGGGAATCGGCATGCGAGGGTGCATCCATTAGACAGGTTGGCGAAAGCTCGCCACCCAACAAATAGCATTGTGTGTTTGACCATATCATGTGCTGCACACTCAAAAACGGTACCAGAACACCATGCTGCTTAGCGAATTTTTCGAGTAAACCCGTTGCATGGGCTTCTGCCGAAATCAAAGCAAGCGCCTTTCCCAAAGATACTTCTCGTTCACCTAGCCTTATCGCCATGCCCCAAGGGGCATCACCAAATGAAAACTTTTCTTCATAACGATCTTTCATGGCTTCAGGGGCTAATGGGCCCGTCACCTCAACAAGCATGAGGGCTTGATCTTGGGTGACGAGGTCACAGGCACCAAATCTGAGCGCATCAAACATTTTTTCTGGGTTGTCAAACAACAAAATACGCGCTCGGGCCTCTTTAAAGACCACATTGGTATAAAAGCCAATGGGTGCACACAAGCTTACATTTCGTAAATCGTCTAAACCATCAATTTCGCGACCTTTTAAACCGACGACTGAGGTGGGCGAGGTGTAATAGTGAGGGCGAATAAAGTGAACGGTTTCTTCGCGTTCTTTAGTGTGGGTGATCGTCGCTAAAGAAAGATCAGTCTCACCCTCAATAAGCTTTTGTGTTCGAGTGGCGATATTGACCGGCACAAAAATGGGTTTGACGCCCAGCTGTTTCGCAATGTATTGGGCAAAGTCAATTTCATAACCAAAAAATTCACTGCCGACTTTTGTACCAAAGCCTTTGTAAGTACTTCGAACACCAATTTTCAGTTGACCGGTACATAGAACAGATTGCAACGTATTTTGAATGACATCGCACCCGAGCGACCGCTGTTGTTGCAGTAATGATTGAAGTTGATTGTTCACCACTACCGCTGCAGGCAATTGAGCCCAGGCCAGCGACGAGAACAATATCCCAAATAAAAGCGTGAACTGTCTTAGGCCAGTGCGCAAATTAGGAAAGGTCATGAAATAAACTAGATGAATCGTTATAAAAATCTGATTATCAAGTCAACAATTGTTGGAAATTGGAAGGCAGGTATTCCAATTGTCAGTGCTGACTTGAATATGACAGATTGCGCATTTGAACCACTGACTTAATTGGCCGGCAATTTCTATTTGATATTAAAGTATTTCAATATTATTTGATACCAATAGAGAAAATAATAAGTCTGGTGCTTAATATGAGCAATAAGACGTGCATTAAGCTAGGTTTGTGATTAAATGCTAGGTTTTAGCTTTTTTGATTGTTGGGTACAAGAGCAACCTCATTCACAAAGAATAATATGAAAAATAAAAATGTCTCAACAACCAAATTGCTAGCAGGTGGCATCATCGGCAATATGTTGGAGTGGTTTGACTTCGCGGTGTATGGTTTTTTTGCCGTCATTATTGGTAAAAACTTTTTCCCTAAGGAAGACCCCGTTGCACAGGTCATTGCAGCGTTTGGTATTTTTGCAGTGGGTTTTATGATGCGCCCGTTAGGCGGTATTTTGATAGGCTTTATTGGTGACCGCTATGGCCGCCAAAGAGCAATGCTGATTTCTGTCGCTGCGATGGCCATTCCAACGTTTTTGGTGGGTGTGTTACCGACCTACGCTGCGATAGGTTTGGCTGCCCCCGCTTTATTGCTACTTTTGAGAATGGTGCAGGGTCTGTCAGTGGGTGGCGAATACACCACCTCAATCGTTTACATGGTTGAGCATTGCAATCCGAAACACCGTGGCCTAATTGGCTCTTTGGCTTGCGTAGGTTCAGTGGCCGGTATTCTTCTCGGGTCGGCCTTAGGTGCCTTATTGGCCTCGGCTATGTCAGAAGAATCTTTGCAGGTATGGGGTTGGCGTGTACCCTTTATCTGTGGCCTAGTGATAGGTTTGGCTGGCTTAGCCTTGCGACGTGAGGAATCTACACCCGAGGCTGTGTTACCTAAAGTCACGCACAACCCTCTTAAGATGGCGCTGAACAAGCATCGCGGTGTTATGGCGCAAGTAGCGGGGCTTTCAATGATGACTGCGGTTGTGTTTTATTTGATTTTTGTCTATTTGGTCAGTTGGCTTGAACTTGTTGATGGTATTTCCCCAGCCCACTCATTAGCCATCAACACCGGCAGTATGCTGGTGTTGATTCCGGTGATGATGATTGCTGGTGCACTGTCAGATAAATTCAACCCACGAATAATGATGATGATTGCTGCGGGGTTAACAGCTGTTTGCGCTTGGCCACTCTTTTGGGCGATGCATAGTGAAAGTTTGGTGCACATCATGATCGGGCAAATTGGTTTTGCGTTGTTACTTGGTGTGTATTTGGGTGTGGCTCCCTCTTACATGGTTCAAGTGATTCCACCCAATGTGCGTTGCACCGCAGCGGGTTTGAGTTACAACGTGACGCTTGGTATCGCTGGTGGCCTAACCCCAATTTTTGCAACTTGGCTCGTTAGTCGGCTCGAAGACGATTTAAGCCCTTCATATATGGTGATTGTGGCCGCACTAATTAGTTTCTATTCGCTATGGACGATGCGCGATCGC
>DITR01000168.1:7740-7963 GCA_002422175.1 Alcaligenaceae bacterium UBA6179 | reverse complement strand
GTCCTGATGAGGGTGAACTTAAAGCGACTGATAGTTTGGCCCCCATTGCTAAGCGCTTAGAAGAGTTGTTGGGGTTTCCAGTAGCGCTACAAGCTAATTGGGTTGACGGTGTTTCGTTGCGCCCCAGTCAAGTATTGTTACTTGAAAATTGCCGTGCCAACAAGGGCGAAAAGAAAAACGATGTTGAGTTGTCGCGCAAAATGGCGGCATTGTGTGATGTATA
>DITR01000168.1:0-7692 GCA_002422175.1 Alcaligenaceae bacterium UBA6179 | reverse complement strand
CAAAGGTATCAACTAAGTTGTCTATATTGTTGTCTTTAGCCGATAAAGTTGATCAGCTGATAGTGGGCGGTGGCATTGCCAATACGTTCTTATTGGCCGCAGGCTTACCTATTGGTAAATCATTAGCTGAACCCGATCAAGTCGCTCAAGCTCGTGCTGTGATTGAAAAAATGCGGGCAAGAGGGGCTGATGTGCCCATACCAGTCGATGTCGTGGTGGGTAAAGCCTTTGCTGCTGACACGCCCGCAAAAGTTAAAGATGTCAAAGACGTTGAAGCAGATGATTATATTTTTGATATTGGGCCACAAACCACAGCAAAGTTAGCTGCTATTTTAAAAAATGCAGCCACCATTGTCTGGAATGGCCCCTTAGGTGTATTTGAGTTTGAATCTTTTGCTGCGGGTACTCAGGGCGTCTCGTTAGCCATCGCTGAATCAACTGGTTTCTCAATAGCGGGGGGTGGGGATACATTGGCAGCTATTGCTAAGTTTGGTATCACTGACAAAGTCGACTATATTTCAACAGGTGGTGGGGCCTTTTTAGAGTTTCTTGAGGGTAAAGTTTTACCCGCTGTTGAAGTACTTGAAAGTCGCGCCTAAACAAAGTTTCCGTCATGCGTTTAGGCGCTTGCTCAGTTTATTTATTTTTTAATTGGTTTTTTAGCTTTTGTGCTTTCAGTCGACGACCAAGCAGATGCTGTTGAGGCTTTTGCTTGGGCTTTAACTTTAACGGGTGCTTTGACGGGCTCATTCACAACTGGCTTTACGGGTTCTTTGACTGGTGCTTTGACAAGTACTTTAACAGCTGGCTTAACAGGTGCTTTGACCGGTGCTTTGGCCTGAGTTTTAACAAGTGCTTTCACAAACGCATCTACAGATTCTTTCGCATCTGTCGTCACAGATTCTTTTATCACAACATTTTCAGTTAGCTGGGTGAGCCCAGGTATAACAAGTTGTTTCGCTTGATCTGCTGTTAGTACCACACGGCTTAATGAAACCGATTCCATTTGGGGCTGTTTACCGCGACGCTCAGCTGTTTTAGCCGCTTGATCAAAGAGTGCAATAACCTGTTTTAAACGATCACGACCCACTTCGTTTAATGTGCCGCTGGCCATAGCAACCTGTTGGGTAAAGTCTATTGCGTGACGGAGCGCTTCTGGGGTATGGTTTTCAAGCAAGATAGGCAATGATTCAATGGCACCGTGTGGGTCAACCACCATCACCATGGCTTGTTCACGCACAATTCGTTTGAACGCATCAAGAGTTAAACGATGCTCTTCAGTTGAACGTAAACGACGAATCAAATTAAAACTACGCTCGTCTACGCCACCCTGCGCTTGTGAAATGTACATCAGTACACGAATGCTGGCTTCGCGTATACCGCCACAAGTCACAAGTTTTTGAAGTTCATCGCGGCGACTATTAACAAAATCAATATGCTCGGGTGAAACGCCTGGGTGTGCACGCGGTGCACCTTCTTTAGCGCCTAACCCAGCAAGGTCTTGCACCAATGGCGAACCATAGACCGACATAAAGGTTTGTTCAACCAAGGCATCACGCCATTGCCCCCAGATATCTAACGTTGATTCAATAGACTTTGAAATTTGCTTTTCAAGCTGTAAAAAAGGGTTGTCTGCTGCGACAGCCTGACGGTGATTTTTAACTTGAACCGCGACAGGAGCCATGCTGGCAATGAGCGGGTTTTTGTCTGAGATGGTTTCGTAAGGCAAGCGTAATCGGTTTGTTTTTTGTAACCACTCTGTCGATTGAGGTGTAACCATCATTTTGACAAGCGGTTGTAAAAAACTTTTGTAAAGCCCTTGGTTGACTTGTGAAATACGCGACACCGTTGCAAAGCGACGATCATCTTCAATGTTGGGTTCGACAATTTTTTCAATGTCAGCCAAGTGGCGACGTTCAAAAGTCATCACATAGTCGCCATATGCTAAATCGGCGTTATGGGTGTCGGGTGTTTTGTCGCGAATCACAGCCTCATAGATGCCGGCTGGCAAAAGGTCAATCATGTCAATGTTGCAGGTAAATTCTCGGTGTTCTTTTTTAGCAATTGCGCCTGAAACAAAAATACCTAAGTGACCAATGCTTTCGTGAACAGCATAAACAATGGTTTGGCCATGCGCCAAAATTTCATTGTCGTTTCGATATAAATCGAGGATCCATCCCAAAGCTTGTGGCGGGGGCGTGATGTCATCGCCCTTTGAGCAAAAGACAATAATGGGCGATTTAATATTACGCAAATCAAGGCGCACACCATCGCGGGTGACTAATCGAGCAGAAGAAAGACGATTGCCAATAAATAAATTATCAACAATATACTGAATTTCTTTACCATTTAAAAAAACATGACCACCCCACCAGCGTTCAAACCCAAGATAGCGCGTGGCTTCGGTATCAATGTTTGAATACAGGTTGTACTGCTTTGACCAATAGGTGTTGGAAGGGTTGAGGCCCTCAAAATTTTGAACAAGCGTGGCACCATCAAACTTGCCGCCACCCAAATCACTGGCCAACATGGTCAGCCAAGAACCGCCGGCTAAACCGCCCGAATAACGCATGGGATTTTTACCGCGCCAACCGGCCCAGTAAGATAAGGGTGCACCCGCAATAATAATCGGGCCAAAAAGCTCAGGTCTAGCGGCAGCGGCCATCATAATTTGCCAACCGGCCTGGCAATTACCGATGACAACAGGCTTGCCCTCAGCATCGGGGTGCCTTTTAATGACTTCTTCTAAAAATACGGTTTCAGCTATAGCAACGTCTTCAACGGTTTGCTCGGGTTCAGGTTGGGGAAGAAAACCAATGAAATAACAGGGGTGACCGGCTGCAACGGCAACGCCAATTTCACTTTCAGGCTTAAAGCCGGCGATGCCAGGGCCGTGGCCGGCACGCGGGTCAACCACCACGAAAGGTCGTTTGATGGGGTCAATAGGCATGTCTTTGGGGGGGGTAATCAGGGTCAACATGTAGTTGACAGGGTGCTCTAGTGTGCGACCATCTATTACCAGCTCTGCCTTCATGCTCAACACATTGGGTGCTTTTTTAGCCATATGCCGCTGGTACTGGTTACCGCGCTGACGCATCACGTCTGTGTACAGTACGTTACGCTGCCACGCGTCAACTATGTATTCACTCGCTGATTCTAATGCGGGGTGCATAAGCGGTACAGGGTGTAAATTTTTGGTTTCTTCCACAGTATGCTCACTTTGCAAAATTTGAGTTCAATACGACAATTACACACGATTAAATGTTGCATTGCAACATATTTCACATTGTTACTAAACGATTGGTGAAACTTATAACCTCAAGTTTCACCCAAAGCAGGGCAAGACCCCTCTGTATTAAGCTACTATTTTAGTGTGTTAAGAGGGCATCATTCCCATTTGGCATGCGTAAAACCATTACTCTCATTTTATTTACATAAGCAAAACATGAATACTGATACACCGGTTGCACCTGTTACACACGTTTCACGACCCCTAAAAGTCGGTCTTATTTCGATTTCTGACCGGGCTTCAGCAGGCATCTATACTGACCAAGGCCTGCCAGCCTTAAAAGATTGGCTCGCAAGGGCCTTGACCTCATCTTATGTTTTGCTTGAAAAACTCATCGCTGATGATCAAGCCACCATCACCGCCACCATTATTGAGCTGGTTGATGTGCATCACTGCGACTTAGTGTTAACCACCGGTGGCACCGGCCCCTCAAGACGCGATGTGACGCCCGAAGCAACCCTAGCCGCCGCTACGAGAGAAATGCCAGGGTTCGGCGAGCAAATGCGGCAAATCAGCCTCAAATTTGTACCCACAGCGATTTTATCAAGGCAAACGGCTGTTTTGCGTGAGACCCACGATCACGCTGCCCTAGTTATGAATTTGCCCGGTCAACCTAAAGCCATTGCGCAAACGCTTGAGGGTTTGCGCAGTGATACCGGCGAAATCTTAGTGCCCGGCATTTTTGCAGCTGTGCCCTACTGCATTGATTTGATCGGTGGCCCTTTTATAGAAACCGACCCGCAAGTCGTTAAAGCTTTTCGGCCGAAAGTCGCCAAAGCGACGTAACTTCAAGAGCCCGCTCAGCGTGAAGTGCATCAGTGGTGTCTTGCGCCTTAGCGTGAGTGGGGCGTAGGTCGTGTTTTTCAATGACTGTTAGGCCAGCCGCTTGAAACCAGCTTAAAAGTATGTCTCGCGAACGAAGCTTAAGGTGTTCAGCCAAGTCTGATAAAACCAACCAAGCCTCGCCTTTTGAATTTAAGTGTGCTCCCACACCGGCTATAAAACCCTTGAGCATGACACTTTCTGGGTCGTATATTGCACTGTCAAGGGCAGAATGCACCTTGCCCGGTAACCAAGGTGGGTTGCACACAATTAAATCAGCCTGACCCGGCGGGAATAAATCAACGTCTGCAAAACTAACGCAGTCTTGTAGACCTAAAAGTTGAATATTTAACTGTGCGCAGGCCAAGGCGCGAGGGCTTAAGTCAGTTGCCACAACGTGTGCAGCCCCTTTGTTCACTAATAACGCAGCAATGACCCCCGTACCCGTGCCAATATCAAACGCTTTAAGGCATGGCTTGGGTAAAGGGGCGTTTTTAATGAGGGTCAAATACTCTTGCCGTGTCGGTGTAAAGACCCCATGTCGGGGAAAAATATGGGCACTCAGTGACTCAACGGGTACCCCCTTTTTTTGCCATTGATAAGCACTTAACACACCCATAAGCTCAGTCAAAGGCACTGCAAACGACTGGTTTGCTAAGTCGTAGGCCGCTTTGCAAGCGTCATCAATGCTCGGTGCACGTCTAAGCGTTAACTGATACCCCGGCTCAACCAAAATAATCAGTTGCCCTAGTGTGCGGGCCGCTTGAGCTCGAGCCAAGCGAATACGATGAAAGCGCTCAGGTAAGGGTAAATCGTTGCTAATGGCTGGGCGTTGCGATAAGCGGCGTTTTAGAGCCTGAAGCAATTGTTTGGCGTTTTGAAAATCACCGCGCCAAATAAGACCCTGCCCTTCACTGGCCAAGCGATAAGCGCTATCAGCTGTGATGGTGTCGTCAACTTCTACACTCTTTTTGGGAGGACTCCAGCCTGCTTGACTCTGCCAAAGGGTAGAAAGCGCGACATCACCCGATTGCCAGTTTAAAAATGGCATATTAGGTGGTTTTTTAGGGTGCGAAGGTTGATTCAATGGTTGTGGGCAGGCAGATTAATGCCGTTCTACCGTAAAATAGAAAATTCATTTTACTCAATTCGGCTAACCCCTCATTTGTCACAAGGATTTTAACAATGGCTATCGTTTCAATGCGTCAGTTGCTCGATCATGCGGCTGAAAATGGTTATGGCATTCCCGCGTTTAACGTAAACAACCTTGAGCAGGTACAGGCCATCATGGAAGCCGCTCATCAAACTGACAGCCCAGTCATTATGCAGGCTTCGGCCGGTGCACGTAAGTACGCAGGTGAAGGGTTTTTGAAATATTTGATTCAAGCGGCTGTTGAGTCGTATCCACATATTCCTGTCGTGATGCACCAAGACCACGGTCAGTCACCTAAAATTTGTCAAGGCGCCATTGATCTTGGGTTTTCAAGCGTCATGATGGACGGCTCTTTAAAAGAAGACGGTAAAACCATCGCTGATTACGATTACAACGTTCAGGTCACGACTGAAGTTGTCAATATGGCCCATAAGTTAGGTATCACTGTTGAGGGCGAGTTAGGTTGTTTGGGTTCACTTGAAACCATGGAAGGCGAAAAAGAAGACGGGCACGGCGCTGATGGCAAACTCACCATGGACCAACTGCTGACCGACCCCGAGCAAGCCGCTGACTTTGTGCGTCGCACACAGCTTGATGCCTTGGCCATTGCTATTGGTACGAGCCATGGTGCTTATAAATTTAGTCGTAAGCCCACCGGCGATATTTTGTCGATTTCACGCATTAAAGAAATTCATGCACGTTTACCCAACACGCACTTGGTCATGCATGGCAGTTCAAGCGTGCCACAAGAGCTATTGGCTGAAATTCGCCAGTTTGGTGGCGATATGAAAGAAACGTACGGTGTGCCCGTTGAAGAAATTCAAGAAGCCATTAAATTTGGTGTACGTAAAATCAATATTGACACCGATATTCGTTTGGCGATGACCGGTGCTATTCGCCGATTCTTCGCAGAAAACCCCGGTAAATTTGACCCCCGCGAATACCTTAAACCTGCGCGTGAAGCAGCCAAAGCCATTTGTGTTGCCCGTTATCAAGAATTTGGTACGGCGGGCCATGCGAGCAAAATTAAAGTCAAACCCTTAACTGTGATGGCTGCAGATTACGCCGCTGATCGCTTGGCTCAAGTGATTAAATAAATACCGAGGCTAATTCGTGAATGTGATTCATCAATCAACGATTCATTCTTTACCGCTCTTGGCGCGCGGTAAAGTGCGTGACATGTACGCAGTGGGTGACGATAAGTTACTGATTGTGGCTTCAGACCGGTTGTCTGCCTTTGACGTTATTCTTGATGACCCCATTCCTGGTAAAGGCGCGGTGTTAACAGCGCTGACAGAATTTTGGCTTAAAAAGCTAAGCCATGTCGTGCCTAATCATGCCACCGGTATTGATCCCGAAACAGTTGTTGCGCCAAACGAGCGCGAACAAGTTCGTGGCCGAGCGATGGTGGTCAAGCGCTTAACACCCATTATGGTTGAGGCCGTGGCACGCGGTTATCTCATCGGTTCAGGCTGGAAAGATTACCAAGCAACGGGTCAAATTTGCGGTTTGCGCTTACCAATGGGCTTAAAACAAGCCAGTAAACTGCCTGAGCCTTTATTCACCCCAGCAGCCAAAGCTGAAATGGGGGCCCATGATGAAAACGTTGATTTTGAATATGTGATTAACGCTATCGGTTTAAAGCTTGCAAATCAGATTCGTCAAATTACTTTGACACTCTATCAAGAAGCTTCAACCTACGCGGCTCAGCGCGGTATTATCATCGCCGACACAAAATTTGAGTTTGGTCTTGACGCCCAAGGTACCCTTCATTTGATGGACGAAGTGCTTACGCCCGACTCGTCACGTTTCTGGCCCGCCAATCAATGGCAAGAAGGTATCAGCCCCCCATCGTACGACAAGCAGTTTGTGCGCGATTGGCTTGAAACTCAGCCTTGGCCTAAAACACATCCCGCACCGCGCTTGCCACAAGACATCATTGACAGAACAGCGACCAAGTATCGCGAAGCCTGCACAGTGCTCACCGCGGCATCGTCATAAACATTGTTTTTTTTGGAAAAATACCTATGACAGCATCTGCGAACCACACACACTCAGAAACCCTTGCTTTTAACGACAACGCCCAAGTGGGTGTGGTGATGGGTTCAGCCAGCGACTGGGAAACCATGCAGCATGCAGTCGATTTGTTAAAAACCTTCGATGTGCCATATGACCTTCGTGTTGTGTCAGCCCATCGTATGCCCCACGACATGGCTGAATATGGTGCATGGGCAACGCACCAAGGTTTGCGTGCCATTATTGCCGGTGCAGGGGGTGCAGCCCATTTGCCCGGAATGTTGGCTGCTTTAACAGCCGTACCCATATTTGGTGTGCCGGTTGCATCGCGGTACTTGCGCGGCGAAGACTCGTTGTTATCAATTGTTCAAATGCCTCGTGGCGTGCCCGTGGCCACTTTTGCGATTGGCGA